>NZ_BAABNP010000002.1:0-391143 GCF_038429965.1 Brevibacterium ammoniilyticum | reverse complement strand
AACTTCCATCCTCGGAGGGCCTCGACCCCTATCCAGCGACCGACGCGCCCAACCCGACTACACTCTCAGCTGCGAAGAGCCGGTTATCGGCGGTGTCAAGCCCGTTTTGCGATGGGATCATCCCCGCGAGCGCGGGGAGCACTTTACCTCCGTTGTCACGGAGCCACAGATGCTCGGATCATCCCCGCGAGCGCGGGGAGCACATGGGAGCGGCGCTCGCGGCGATGCTCACGGGGGGATCATCCCCGCGAGCGCGGGGAGCACGATGTTCACGTGTTCCTCACCCGCAAGCTCAACGGATCATCCCCGCGAGCGCGGGGAGCACCTCGGCGGAGCATTGCAGAAGTGGCGGGACGACGGATCATCCCCGCGAGCGCGGGGAGCACGGTTCGACCTCGCTGCCGAACCAGAAGATGTCCGGATCATCCCCGCGAGCGCGGGGAGCACGCCTGCAGCTTGTTCATCTGCGGGGCGCCCAGCGGATCATCCCCGCGAGCGCGGGGAGCACCCGAACAAGATCCCGCGAGCCCACCTCGACATCGGATCATCCCCGCGAGCGCGGGGAGCACGCGAGGATGCCGACTGCTGACTGTGCTGCGGTCGGATCATCCCCGCGAGCGCGGGGAGCACGGAGTTTCTCCTCCACGGCCCGTTCGAGGTCGAGGATCATCCCCGCGAGCGCGGGGAGCACTTGAGCCGGGTCTCGATCGCGGTGCGTTCTGCCGGATCATCCCCGCGAGCGCGGGGAGCACGAGGCCGACCCGGTTGAGGAGATCAAGGACATCGGATCATCCCCGCGAGCGCGGGGAGCACGCCCACATGGCTCACATCATCAACGACGACGCGGGATCATCCCCGCGAGCGCGGGGAGCACCGTTTCGCGGCCTCCTCGGCCAGAGCGGTGCCCGGATCATCCCCGCGAGCGCGGGGAGCACCACCCAGCCGGGAGCGCGAGCAGTGGCGGTGACGGATCATCCCCGCGAGCGCGGGGAGCACGTGCTCGCGAAAATCGACATCGGGACGGGCACGGGATCATCCCCGCGAGCGCGGGGAGCACCTTGGTCCCGCATTCGACCGGCGCGCCGCAGGGGGATCATCCCCGCGAGCGCGGGGAGCACACTGCTACCTGACCGGCGAAATCCACCGCGCCCGGATCATCCCCGCGAGCGCGGGGAGCACATGGTGCTCGTACCGAGTTCGTGGAGGCGCAACGGATCATCCCCGCGAGCGCGGGGAGCACGTGGCCGAGGTGAGCATCGACTGGATGACCACCGGATCATCCCCGCGAGCGCGGGGAGCACCAGGTTTTCCCGTCGAGCGTGACCCGCCACCCCGGATCATCCCCGCGAGCGCGGGGAGCACACTGACGGGTCGTCGATGTCTCACTACCCGCAGGGATCATCCCCGCGAGCGCGGGGAGCACACGCCGAAGGCCGGGTGGATGTCCGCTGCGTGCGGATCATCCCCGCGAGCGCGGGGAGCACTGACCGACCACGTAGTCCGATGAGTCTGCATCCGGATCATCCCCGCGAGCGCGGGGAGCACATCGGCGAAGCGAAGCGGGTCTGGATGGTCATGGGATCATCCCCGCGAGCGCGGGGAGCACGTTCGCTGAGGATGCGACCGCCGAGGTCTCCTGGGATCATCCCCGCGAGCGCGGGGAGCACCCCGCCAGGTCAGCGCGCTTGAAGATCGTCACCGGATCATCCCCGCGAGCGCGGGGAGCACGGTCGATGACGTGGTTGAGGATCGCCCGATAGGGGATCATCCCCGCGAGCGCGGGGAGCACTCCGCGCCCACCGGCAACGGAGAGGCGATGACCGGATCATCCCCGCGAGCGCGGGGAGCACATTGAGCGTGGCGGCTTGCGCCTTGGCGAAGTCGGATCATCCCCGCGAGCGCGGGGAGCACACCCCGTCATCAATCGCCTCGGCGTCGAACACGGGATCATCCCCGCGAGCGCGGGGAGCACATCGCGTGCCTCCTCTTCGATCTCGTCGGCTCGGGATCATCCCCGCGAGCGCGGGGAGCACGGAAGTACGGGCTCGGGGATGCGTTCCCAGCCAGGATCATCCCCGCGAGCGCGGGGAGCACCGTTGCGTGTACGGGTCGACCTTGATGCCGCCGGATCATCCCCGCGAGCGCGGGGAGCACTGGTCCGAACATCATCAGCCGGCCGCGTACGGGGGATCATCCCCGCGAGCGCGGGGAGCACCGGCTCGCCTACGAGCAGGCCAGCCGCAGACGGGGATCATCCCCGCGAGCGCGGGGAGCACACTTGCTGATCTGCAATGATCTTACCTGCTTCGAGCTTCCTCAATGAGTTTTGAACTGACCCGTCGTTGCAATACCAGCAGCGATTTCGGCTGCGCCTGTGCCACGTTCCGTTCAGATCATGGTCGACGAAATCAGAACTGCGACTGCCGTCTGCTGCCTGCCGTCTATTTGACGCGCCAATGATGGTCAGAGAATTCGACGACGTTGTGCGGAGAGTAGACTGCGTGGCGGACTCGGCATAGCGCGAATCGCTTTCCCTGCATGTTCACGCCGGGATGACCCGAGTTAGAAGTTGGCTGTGGCCGCCAGTCGACTATTCTCCCCGCCTTTGCGGGGACGAACACGGCGCCTCAACACCCGACATCGAGTGTTGAGGCGCCGCATGCGTCAGCGAGGAGAGCTCAGCCCAGATCCGTCAGGACCCCCGCTTGATCCACTCCTCGAGACTCGGCTTCTCCGCCTCGATCGACGTCGCGTCGCCGTGGCCGGTGAGGACGACGGTCGGATCGGGCAGGGTGAACAGGCGGTCCCTGATGGACTCGATGATCGTCTCGAAGCACGAATGCGAGCGACCCGTCGCCCCGGGCCCGCCGTTGAAGAGCGTGTCTCCGGAGAAGAGCACTGGACCCACCGCTGCCCCCGCTCCCGCCGAGGCGGGGACCGGCATCCCGGTCTCGATGAAGAAACTCGTCGACCCGGGGGAGTGGCCCGGGGTGTGCAGGGCGCGGATCGTCACCCCGCCGACGCTCCACGTGTCCCCGTCGGCGATCTGCCCTTCGGGCCGGTAGTCGTCGTACGTCATGTCCCACAGCACGTAGTCATCGGGATTGAGGTACACCGTCGGATTGCCCACGCGCTGCGCGAACTCCCGCACCACACCCACGTGGTCGTCATGACCGTGGGTGAGGAGAACAGCCTTGACCTCTCTCGCACCGACCGCCTCGGCGATGGCATCGACATCATGGGCCGGATCGATCACGATGACCTCCGAGTCATCCCCGACGATCCACACATTGTTGTCGACATCCCACGTCCCGCCGTCGAGCGAGAACGTCCCGGAGGTCACGACATGCTCGATCGCGGTCACGGGAACACCACCACCGACCGCAGAACCTCGCCCCTGCCCATCTTCGCGAACGCCTCCTCGACGTCGCCGATGCCGATGCGCTCGGTGACGAACTTCTCCAACGGCAGGCGCCCCTGCTCGTAGAGGTCGACGAGCATCGGGAAGTCCCGTTCGGGCAGGCAGTCGCCGTACCACGACGACTTGAGCTTCCCACCGCGACCGAAGACGTCGAGCAGCGGCACGCTCAGCTCCATCTCCGGCGTCGGCACTCCGACGAGGACGACAGTGCCCGCGAGATCACGGCCGTAGAACGCCTGCCGCCATGTCTCGGGCCGACCCACCGCGTCGATGACGACATCGGCACCGAAACCGTTCGTGCGCTCCTGGATCGCCGCGACGACCTCGTCCTCGCTCATGCCCCGCGTGTTCACGGTCTCGGTCGCCCCGAGGTCCTTCGCCCACTCGAGCTTCGCATCGTCGATGTCGAGGGCGATGATGGTCCCAGCCCCGGCGAGACGCGACCCGGCGATCGCGGCACAGCCGACACCGCCGCAGCCGATGACCGCCACGGACTTCCCCCGGGTCACCTCGCCGGTGTTGATGGCCGCACCGATGCCGGCCATGATGCCGCACCCGAGCAGCCCCACGACCGCCGGATCCGACTCGTCGACCTTCGTGCACTGGCCGGCAGCGACGAGCGTCTTCTCCGCGAACGACCCGATGCCGAGCGCCGGAGTGAGCTCGGTGCCGTCGGTGAGCGTCATCTTCTGCTCGGCATTGTGCGTGTTGAAGCAGTACCACGGCTCACCGCGCTTGCACGCCCGGCATTCGCCGCACACGGCACGCCAGTTGAGGATGACGAAATCGCCGACCTTCACGTTCGTCACCCCCTCACCCACCTCGGCGACGACACCGGCCGACTCATGGCCCAAGAGGAACGGGAAGTCATCCGAGATCCCGCCCTCCCGGTAGTGGAAGTCCGTGTGGCAGACCCCGCACGACTGGACGTCGACGACGACCTCGCCGGGACCGGGGTCGGGAATGACGATGTCGGTGAGCTCGACCGGGGCACCCTTGCTCCGTGCGATGACGCCCTTGACGGTCTGTGGCATTGCGCCTCCTAGGGGAGATCGGCGGCGACGACAGCGACGCTGCGACACGTGCCGATGGACTGTTCGTACGCTTCCCACCCTAACCACGCACCCCTGCCGGCGACCAGCACGTCCGGATGGCGTGCGACCGGTGCCCACACGCCGAGGCGGGGGTCGGTTCTCAACGGGTGCGCGCCGGAGTGGGGCCGGGTTCTCATTCGTCGCCGAGGTGGGGCTGGGTTCTCGAAGGGTGCGGACCGGGGTGGGGCTGAGTCGTCTGCGGACAGCGAAGCGGGGCGCCTCCCGAAGGAGACGCCCCGCTTGAACGCTGTCAAGAAGTCCCGGTGCGCAGAACACGTGCGCCGCGCTCGGACTTCTTCCTCGCGGTCACTGTGGTGCGACGACCACTGGTGCGACGATCACTGGTGCGAGGATCAGGAGATCACTCCTGGTCCGGGTGCTTGCGCAGATGCACGATCGCAGCTGCCAGGCCGCCCCAGACCGTGACCATGGCGATGATCATCATGACGATGGCTGAAGTTCCCATCAGTTCCCTCCCTGCGTGGTCTCGTCCGCTGCGTGGCGCCCGGTCGGACGCTTGATCTCTTCGGCAACGGAATCGGCGATCGCCTCATCGGCCGCCTCAAGTGTGCGACGCGGCCACTTGATGAGCGAGAGGACGATCGAGATGACGATGAGCAGACCGATCATGCCCCAGCCGAAGACGCCGATGAGCGTCGCCGGGTACTCGCCGTAGCCCTCGTTCGCATACGTGATGATCTGGACGATGAGCATGTAGAGGAGCACCAGAGTGGTGACTCCGCCGAGGATGATCATCCAGAACCAGCCCACTTTGAAGCTCGAGATCGCGTTGAGATGATCCCGGAGTACCGGCAGCTGCCGGGCGAACCAGCCGACGACGATGAGGCCGACGACGGCGGCACCAACGATGCCGATGTTGTTCGCGAAGGCATCCATCGTGTCGAGCACATAGAGCGCGGTGACCGTCGACATGAGCAGGATCGAGATGATCGCCATGACGCCGCCGACGAGGAGGACCGACGCCTTGTTCCCGACCCCGAACTTCTCACGCAGCGCCTGGATGGGCACCTGAACGATCGAGATGAGCGAGGTCAGACCGGCGAAGACGAGGCACGCGAAGAACGCGAACCCGAAGAGTCCGCCGCCGGGCATCTCGGAGATCAGCGTCGGGAAGGCGACGAAGGCCAGGCCGATGCCGCTGGTCGCGACGTCGGAGACCTGCGCGCCCTGCGCCGCGGCCATGAAGCCGAGTGCCGCGAAGACGCCGATGCCGGCGAGGATCTCGAAACCGGAGTTCGAGAACGCGACGACGAGACCCGAACCGGTGAGGTTCGTCTTCCGCTTGAGGTACGACGCGTAGGTGATCATGATGCCGAACGCAATCGAGAGCGAGAAGAAGATCTGCCCGTAGGCCGCGATCCACACCGCCGGGTTCGCCAGCGCTGAGAAGTCCGGCGTGAAGAGGGCGTTGAGGCCCTCGGCCGCACCGGGCAGGAACAGCGCCCGGATGACGAGGGCGAGGAAGAGGACGATGAGCAGCGGAATGAAGATCTTCGAGAAGCGCGCGATGCCGTCCTGGACGCCGAGGAGGAGCACCGCAAGGGTGATCACCCAGACGGCGATGACGAGCAGGAGGATGGTCGGCACGAACTCCATGGAGACCCCGGGGTCGCCCATCTTGAGGAAGCTGCCGAAGAAGTACGTCTCCGCATCGTCGCCCCACGCCTGGTTGAGCGAGAAGAACATGTACGCGCCGGCCCAGCCGATGATCGCCGCATAGTAGATGGCGATGACGACGGCGACACCCGTCTGGAACCAGCCGATGGGCTCGGCGACCTTCGTCGCCATGCGGAAGGCCAGCGGAGCCGAACCGCGCGAACGGTGACCCATCGCGTAGTCGAAGAAGAGCAGCGGGATGCCCGCGGTCAGCAGTGCGACGAGGTAGGGGATGATGAAGGCGCCGCCGCCGTTCTCATACGTGACATACGGGAAGCGCCAGATGTTGCCGAGGCCGACAGCCGAACCGATGGCCGCGAAGATGAACGCGCCGCGGGTGGCGAAGACCTCCCTCTGGGGTGTGGATGTTGACATGATGACCTTTCGTTTCACGCCGCACATGGGCGTCGGTGCCACATGGATGCGGATGGTTGCCCACCAGCTTACTGGGAGTTGTTTGAGAACAGTGCTCCGCATCACGTGTCGTGGGTCACAATTGGGCACCGATTCGATCACCGTCGCGCCGACCCGGGATCGGGTACCTGACCAGGACCACCTCGGCGGGGATGGCCGGTAGACTTGGGCGGGTGACTATCGCTCTGTACAACACCGCCTCCCGGACCACCGAAGACCTCCGACCCGTCGTCGACGGCCACGTCGGGATCTACGTCTGCGGCGCCACGGTGCAGGGTCAGCCGCACATCGGGCACCTGCGCTCGGCCTCGGTCTTCGATGTGCTGCGCCGCTGGCTGCTCTACCGCGGCTACTCCGTCACCCTCATCCGCAACGTCACCGACATCGACGACAAGATCCTCTCGAAGTCCGTCGAGGAGGGACGCTCGTGGTTCGAACACGCGTTCCTCTACGAGCAGGCGTTCACCGCGGCCTACGACGCACTCGCCGTGCTCCCGCCGAGCTACGAACCGCGCGCGACCGGCCACATCACGGAGATGCACGAACTCATCGCGCGTCTCATCGACGCCGGTCACGCCTACCCTGCCCTCGACGGCAGCGGCGACGTGTACTTCTCGACGACCTCATGGCCGGACTACGGGGAGCTGACGAACCAGCGCCTCGACGACATGGAGCCGGCCGAGGACTCGGACATGCGCGGGAAGAAGGACCCCCGCGACTTCGCGCTGTGGAAGGCCCACAAGCCCGGCGAACCGGAGAGCGCCTCGTGGCCGTCCCCGTGGGGACGCGGCCGACCCGGCTGGCACATCGAATGCTCGGCGATGTCGACGAAGTACTTGGGCCCGCACTTCGACATCCACGGCGGCGGCCTCGACCTGCGCTTCCCGCACCACGAGAACGAACTCGCGCAGTCGCGTGCGGCCGGCGACGCGTTCACGAACATCTGGATGCACTCGGGCCTGCTCAACGTCGGCGGCGACAAGATGTCGAAGTCGCTCGGCAACTCGATCTTCGCCTCCGACCTGTTCGCACAGTTCAGCCCCATCGCCGTCCGCTACTTCCTCACGAGTGCCGGCTACCGTTCGGTGCTCGAGTACTCGCCCGAGGCGATGGAGCGCCAGACCGCGTCACTCGAGCGTCTCTCGAACTTCCTCGACCGCGCCCGTCAGGCGCTCGGCGAGGACGCCCCGGCCCTGCCGAACGTCGAGACCGCCTACGCGGACCGCAGCGTCGATGTGCCCGCCGAGTTCGCGGCGGCCCTCGACGACGACCTCGGTGTGCCCCGTGCCCTCTCCGTCGTCTTCGCCCGCGTCACCGAGGGCGCGAAGCTCCTCGACTCCGGTGCGGACAAGCCGGGCCTGGCCCGGATCGTCGCCGAGGTGGAGCTCATGCTCGACATCCTCGGCGTCAATCCCAGCGCCGAGGTGTGGGGCAGCGGAGAGGACGACGCACCGGCCGCGGCCGCCCTCGACTCCCTCGTCGGGGATCTTGCGCGCAAGCGGATCACGGCGAAGGCGGAGAAGGACTACGCGACCGCGGATGCGATCCGCGACGAACTCGCCGCCGCCGGCATCGCGATCGAAGACACCGCCGACGGCTACCGCTACCATCTCAAGAACAGCTGACCCTGCCCGACGCATCGGGACACTGACGGCAGCACCGACGAACCAAGAGGACTGACATGGCATCGAATCCACGCTCCGGCGGGTCGAAGAAGAAGGGCCCGCCCAAGGGGTCGGGCGGCAAGAACCGTCGCGGACTCCAGGGCAAGGGACCGACGCCCAAGGCCGAGGACCGCGTCTACCACAAGGCGCACAAGGCCGCGCAGGCCAAGCGCGCCGCGAACGCCTCGGCGCAGGCGAAGCGGAAGAAGAAGGAGCTCGGGCCGAACATGGTCGCCGGGCGCAACTCCGTGCTCGAAGCGCTGCGCGAGGAGGTGCCGGCGACCGCGCTCTACGTGGCCAGCCGCATCGACTCCGACGACCGGGTCAAGGAGGCCATCGCGCTGGCCGCCGGTCGCGGCATCGCGATGCTCGAGGCCAGCCGTTCGGATCTCGACCGGCTCACCGACGATGCGATCCACCAGGGCATCGCCCTGCAGATCCCGCCGTACGAGTACGCCGACCCGCGCGACCTCCTCGAATTCGCGGCCGAACGGGCCGAGACCCCGCTCATCGTCGCCCTCGACGGGGTGACCGACCCCCGCAACCTCGGGGCCATCGTCCGCTCGGTCGCGGCCTTCGGCGGACACGGAGTGATCATCCCCGAACGCCGTGCCGCGTCGATGACGGCTGCCGCCTGGAAGACCTCGGCCGGTGCCGCCTCGCGGATCAAGGTCGCCCAGGTCGTCAACCTCGCCCGCGCGATCGACGAGCTGAAGAAGCAGGGCGTCTTCGTCGTCGGCCTCGACATGGACGGCGACGTCGACCTGCCGGAGCTGAGCTTCACCACGGACCCGCTGTGCATCGTCGTCGGCTCCGAGGGCAAGGGACTCTCCCGCCTCATCGCCGACAAGTGCGACCAGATCGTCTCGATCCCGATCGCCGCCACCACCGAGTCGCTCAACGCCGGCATCGCCGCGGCCGTGAGCCTCTACGAGGTCGCCCGCGCCCGCCGCGGCTGATCCATCCCAGCAACCTTGAGGGCGCTGAGCAACCCTGCGCAGGGTTGCCGAGCGCCCTCACGGTTGCTGGAAGTGAACGTCGGCGGCGCTGACACGCCGGCCGGCGGCAACAGGCTCGCCGGCCGGCAACAACAGATCCGCCGCCGGCCGGCAGAGCGCTCAGGCGCTGAGGCTCGTGCGGTAGTCGGCGTCGCTCATCGTGCCCACGCGCGAGTGGCGACGGCTGTAGGCGAAGTAGATGAGGACGCCGACGAGCATCCAGATCCCGAAGACCGCCCAGGTGATCCCGCTGAGGTTGAGCATGAGGAATGCACACGCGAGCGCGCCGAGGATGGGGATCGTGTACCCGAGCGGCGCCTTGAAGGAGCGCTCGAGCTCCGGCTTCGTCACCCGCAGGTAGATGACGGCGACGTTGACGAGGCAGAACGCGAAGAGCGTGCCGATGCTCGTCGCGTTCGCGAGCTCTCCGAGCGGGATGAGCGCGGCCGTGATCGCCACGAGGGTCCCGGTGACCAGGGTGCCGATGAGCGGGGTTCCCGTGCGCGGGGAGACGACGCCGAAGAAGCGCGGCACCATGCCGTCACGCGACATGGTGAGCAGGATGCGCGACTGGCCGTAGAGGACCGTGATGACCACGGAGAAGATCGCCAGCACCGAGGAGGCCGCGAAGAGGAAGACCGCGAAGTTCGACTGCGTGATCTCGTGGACGATCTGGACGAGCGGCGCCGTCGAGGTCTCGAACCACTGCCATTCGCGGGCCCCGATCGCGGTGACCGCGACGAGGACGTACATCGAGGTGACGATGACCATCGAGAGGATGATCGCCCGCGGCAGATCCCGCTTCGGGTTCTTCGCCTCCTCGCCTGCCGTCGAGGCGGCGTCGAAGCCGATGTAGGAGAAGAAGACGATCGAGGCGGCCGCCGTGACACCGGCGGCGCCCATCGGCAGGAGCGGTTCGAAGTTGCCGGCCTTGAACGCCGTGAACGCGACGATCGAGAAGAAGACGAGGATGCCGATCTTGACGAAGACGATGATCGTGTTGACGACACCGGACTCCTTCGCCCCACGCATGAGGAGGATCGTTGCAAGCACCACGACGATGAGCGCCGGGAGGTTGATGACCCCTCCGGGCTGATCGGGACCCGAAGCCAGCGCCGGAGGCAGTTCGAAGCCGAAGATCCGCAGGGTCTCGTTGACGTAGTCGGCGGCACCGACAGCCACTGCTGCCACGGACACCGCGTATTCGAGGACGAGGCACCAGCCGCAGACCCAGGCCACGCCCTCACCGAGGGTCGCATACGTGTACGAGTAGCTCGACCCGGACACCGGCACCATGCCCGCCATCTCCGCATAGCTGACGGCCGAGAGCAGGGCGGTGATGCCGGCGAGGATGAATGCGATCCACACGCCGGGTCCGGCGATCGGCACGGCCTCGCCGAGGATGACGAGGATTCCCGTGCCGAGGGTGGCGCCGACGCTGATCATGGTGAGCTGGAAGACGCCGAAGGTGCGCCGCAGCTCCTGCGAATTCGCGTCCTCGGTGTCCTTGATCATGCTGGTGATCGACTTGCGGCGTCCGAGCTGACGGACGATTCCTGGGCGCTGCCCCGACGGTGGTGCAGGCGTAGTCTGCGGAGAACTCATTGAGCCATTGTCACATGGTCCCGGGAGACCTCCGTCACGCAGGTCCCCGCAGCTCCTCCCGGCTCATGAGCGCAGGCGTCGAACCTCCAGGCCAGACCCTCACACCTCGGGTGTGAACCGCCCGTCGTGGGCCATCCATCCGCCGTCGACGAGCAAGGAACTGCCCGTGACATACGCCGAGGCGGGGGAGGCGAGGAAGAGCACCGGACCGGCGATCTCGTGGAGCCGACCCCACCGGCCGAGCGCCGTCTTGTCCGCATACGCGCCCCACCACCGCTCATCAGCCTTGATCTGCTGGGTGAGCGGTGTGTCGAAGGGGCCGGGGAGGATCGCGTTGACCCGCACCCCCTCCGGCCCGAGTTCGCTCGCGAGGGTCTTCGTCAGCTGGACGACACCGGCCTTCGCGGCCGCGTAGATCCCCTGCCCGGGTTCGACGGTGATCGCCCGGAAGGACGCGAAGGTGACGATCGAGCCCCGACCGCGTTCGGCCATCGCCGCGCCGAAGCCGCGCATGAGCCGGTATGTGCCCTTGAGGTTGATGTCGATGACTCGGTCGAACTCGTCGTCGGTCGTCGTGGTCAGGCGTTTGCGCACGTTGGCACCGGGGGTGACGACGAGGATCTCGGCGTCGGGGTGGGCGGCGACGAGCGCGTTGACCGAGTCCGTGTCCGTGATGTCGACGACGGCCGCCTCCGCCGGCTCCCCGCGTCCGTGCCGACCGTGAGCACCGTCCTCCGCCGAGGTGGCCCCGTCACCCGAGCCTCCTGCCCGGGCGGCGATGAGGCGGACGGTCTCCTCGGCGCCGGCGGCGTTGAGGTCGGCGGCGACGACGTGGGCCCCGGCGTCGGCGAGGCCGAGCGCGCTCGCCTGCCCGAGCCCCGATCCGGCCCCGACGACGACCGCGGTCCGCCCGGAGAGGTCGAAGAGGCCGGGGAGCGGAGGATTGTCGGCGTTCGTCGGCATCGGAGGTCCTTCCTTCCGGCCGTCATGGCCGGGCGCAACAGGGTGCGCGCTGCATCGTTGCAGATCCGAGCACCCGAAGTGATGGTTGAGCCCAAGCTATGCCCGCCGAGGCGGCCCGGCCACCCGCGTCCACGTCGTGGAATCCGCGTGCCCGGCCCCCGCCCGGACCCGCCCCCGCAAGCGCGCAGACGCACCCACCCGACGGTCACCTCGGCGGGGGTTGGACGTACCGGGATTCGTCGGGCAGGTTCGCGAGGTCGTCCATGATGAAGTACGCGATCGCCTCCCGCAGCGGAATGTCGCGCTGCCTCGCCTGCGCCATGACGCGACGGTGCTCGGCGAACTCGTAGAAGATCTGCCCCGGTTCGAGCTTGTTCATCAGGCTGCCGGGGATCGCGCCGATGAGCGGTTTGTAGACCTCGTCGAGCCAGATCCGCGCGGCCTCCTCCTCGCTCAGCTCCGCGGGCATCTCACCGGACCCGTGGGCCCCGCCGGTGAACCCGGGCGCCGTGCGATACGAGTCGAGGTCGTTGAGCATCGCCCTGGCCTGGTTCTCGTTCGCCCCGATCCCGGTCAGGCGCAGCAGCCTGCGCGAATGGTGGTTGGGTTCGACGACCTTCGGTTCGACGAGGAGGCTGACCCCGTCGAGGTCGGTCGTGACGGTGAGTTCGCCGAGGTCGAAGCCGAGGTCGTTGAGGCGGCGGATCCGTTCGTCGATGCGCCAGCGTTCGTTGACGGAGAACTCCTCGACCCGGGTGAGCTCGGCCCACAGTCCGCTGTAGGCCTCGAAGAGCCGATCACCGGCGGCGAGCGGGTCGACGGAGGACTCGACGAGACCGGCGGCCTGAAGGTCGAGGAAGTCCCCGGCGATGTTCGTCCGCGCGATCCGCAGGTCCATCTCCCGCTGCCCGGCGGAGAGCCGGTCGTGCAGCTCCCCGGTCTCGGCATCGACGACATAGGCGGCATAGGCGTCGGCGTCGCGGCGGAAGAGCGTGTTCGACAGCGAGACATCCCCCCAGTAGAAGCCGACGAGGTGGAGGCGGGCGAGCAGCACCGCGAGCGCATCGACGAGGCGACCGGCCGTGTCCTCAGCCAGCGCCCGGGAGAACAGCGCCCGGTAGGGCAGGGAGAAGTCGAGGTGCGTGGTCACGAGCGCCCCCGGCAGCTCCTCACCGGCGGCGCTGCGCCTGCCCGTGATGTAGGCGCGGGGTTCGACGCTGGGCACGTCGAGGTTCTCGAGCACGCCGAGGATGTCGAACTCCCGCAGGGCCTGCCGGTCCTCGGTCTCCTTGATCGCGAGCAGTTCGTCGCCGTTCTCGATGAACCGGACGATGTGGCGGGAGATGCCGCGGGGGAGTCCGCCCATGAGGTCGGTGGGCCAGTCCGCGAGCGGCAGCTCCCACGGCAGCTGCGCCAACATCGCATGGTCGGCGGGGTCGACGGTGTGGATCGTGGGGCCCGAGGCGGTGGTCTCGGCCCCTGCGGAGGCCGGCACGACTCAGACGTCCGGGTCGGCGATCGAGGCGACGAGCGCCTCGGCGACCTCCGGCTCCTCGACCCCGATGAGTCGGCCGTGGTCGAGGAAGGCGATGCGGTCGGCGAGGACCTTCGCATCGGCGAGGTTCGCGGTCGCGTACAGGGTGGTCAGGCCGAAGTCCTGCTGGAGGTCCTTGATGAGGCGGACGGTGTCGGCCTGGTGCTCGGGGACGAGGTTGACGATGGGTTCGTCCATGATGAGGACCTTGGGCTGGCGCACGATCGCCCGGGCCAGGGCGATGGTCTGTCGCTGCAGGGGCGAGAGGTCGCCGGGGACGGAGTCGAGGATCGCGCTCAGCCCGATCTTCTCGGCCACGGATTCGACGCGGGCGGCGATCTCCTCGGCGGGCAGGCCGTCGATGCGCAGGGCGAAGCCGAGGTTGTCGCGCACGCTCATGTGCGGGTAGAGGGCGTAGGACTCGAGTGCCAGGGTGACGTCGCGGTCGTTGACGGCGGCGTGCGTGACGTCGAGTCCGTCGATGAGGATCGACCCGGTCTTCGGGGCTTCGAGGCCGTGGAGCATGCGCAGGATCGTCGACTTGCCCGACCCGGAGGGGCCGTAGAGGACGAGGAACTCGCCGTCGTCGATGAAGAGGTTGAACGGATGGACCGAGGGGGACACCGTGTTCTCGTACGCGTGGCTGAGGCCATTCAACGACACTGTTGACATGTCAGCTCCTTCTCCGTCGGCTGTGAGCAGCTGGTCGTCGGTGACCTGCGCGGATGCTCAGACTCCTTCATCCTATGCGGTTCCCGGCGGCCGGAGATAGGGAGTTTTACACAGCGTAGAGTGATTCTCAGCACTGTGACAGGGCGGTCGGTGCACTGTGACAGCGCGGTCAGTTCGAGCTGAGTGACGGCTGTGCAGGATCCTCGCCGAGGCGGACGACCGACCTCGACGCCCGTACCCTCACGCGGTGGCCGGGTGAGGGCGCGGGCGCCCGACCCGAGAGCGGGACGGGCGACCGAAAGTAGACTCGGGGACATGAGGGTCACGCTGGAGGAGGTCGCCGCCCGGGCAGGCGTGTCCCTGGCGACCGTCTCGCGTGTCATCGGCCGCCGCGGAGCCGTCGCTGAGACGACCCGCCTGGCCGTGCTCGAAGCGATCGACGAACTCGGCTACTCCCGGTCGACCCTGCTGCCCGAAGCGCCGCGCCGCCTCGTCGCCGTCAGCGCCCCCGGCAACCCCGAGTACTGGCAGACCCAGGTGTGCACGCGCGTGGCCACGGCCCTGCAGGATCACGGACTGCTCATCACCCGCCCGCCGGTCGAGACCGATGCGGCCCCGCTGGACATCGCGATCGAAGCCGGTGCCGTCGCGCTCGTCACCCCGACCCTGACCTCGCTCGACACCGCGATCCCGTGCATCCGCGTCGACGAGCAGTCGGCGAGCCGCACCGACGGCGGCACCGGAGACATCATCGCCGCCCGCCTCGACCTCGGCGGGGGGATGACGACGGCGTTCGAGCATCTGCGCGCGATCGGCCACCGCCGCATCGGGCTGATCTGCAACGACACCGGGGAGCTCGCCACCCAGCTGATCCAGCGGTTCCTCGCCGAGCATCCGGCCCGCTCCTACGGACTGCCCCTCGAGGACTGGATCGCGCCGGTGCCGAAATCGTTCTCCGGCGGGTCGCGTGCCGTCCTCGAACTCAAGGACGCGACGTGCACGGCTGTCATCGTCCAATCCGCCCTCCAACTCCACGGGGCCCTGCACGGCCTGCGCAACCGTCACCTCCAGGTGCCGCGCGACATGTCGCTCGTCGGCTTCGGGGACTCCCCGACGATGCGGTTCACCGGGCCTCCCGCGACGGTGCTCGGCATCGACGTCGACGGTCTCTCGCAGGCGCTCATCGACGCGACCCTCGCCACGCTGAAGATCACCCCGACCGGGCTGCCGTCCGTGCCCCCGGTCTTCCGCCCCCGCCTCTACGCACGGGGTTCGACCGCGGCGGCGAGGCAGTGATGGACGCCGAATCGAAGCAGGTGCGTCTGGCCGACATCGCGAAGCTCGCGGGGGTCTCGACGGCCACGGCCTCGCGGGCCCTGCGGGACCCGGATGCGGTCTCGGCCGCCTCGGCGTCGAAGGTGCGCCAGGCCCTGTCGGTCCTCGGCGTCGAAACCCCGCACGCCGACGAATCGTCCGTCCCGCTCATCGCCCTCGTCCGGCCCTCGGCGCCGGCGGGCAACGTCGACCCGTACACGCACCTGTTCGAGATCCTCACGACCAGGATGTTCGCCCAGGGCATCGCCGTCGTCCACGTCGAGGCCGAACTCGAACGCACCGAGGCGCTCGCCGACTCCCTTCTCGGCCCGGCCGGGAACCCGGCGACGGGTCTGCGGGTGAGCGGGGCGATCGTCCTCGGCGGCGGGGCGGCGGGAGCGCTCGCGGGCAGACTCTCCGAGCGCGGCCTCCCGCTCATCCGGGTCTCGAACGCCCGCCACGACGACGGCATCTCCCGCATCGTCCTCGACGCGTCCGACGGCATCGCCACCGCCGTCCAGCATCTCGTCCATCTGGGTCATCGCCGCATCGGCCTCGCCGTCCTCCGCGACACCGCGGCCGCCACGCGCATCGCCGGGTTCCGGAAGTCGATGGCCAGCGTCCTCCACATTCCCGCGACCCGCGATCAGGCGCCCGTCGTCGAAGCCGCCGGCGGCCCGATGGCAGGGGTGGCCGCGGCCGAGGAGCTGCTCGGGCTCGGCTGCACGGCCGTCATCGCGTGCGCGCCCTCGCTGTCCTTCGGCATCCTCGAAGCGGCGGCGCGTGCTCGCCTCGACGTGCCCCGGGACCTCTCGCTGCTCACCGTCGGTGATATGCCCGATGCCGATGTCATCGCCCCGCCCCTGTCGCAGGTCAGCTACGACTGGGAGACGATCGCGGCATCCGCGCTCGACGAGGTGGAGGCGATGATCGCGTCCCCCGCGCCGGCGCCCCGCGTCGACTACTCGGTCACTCCCGATCTCGTCCTGCGGGCGAGTGCGGTGCCCCCGCAGCGCCGGTAGGCGCAACGGCGGCGCCATCTGCGGCCGGCGTTGTGCCGGCGGGGCTGGCTCAGGCGGTGTGTGGGCGCGGGTTCAGGCGCCGGTGAACGCGGCCCGCTCCTCGGCGAGGCGGGTGAGGAGGACGGCGACGGCCTCGGGGTCGGCGATGCGCAGCTCGGCCTGCGTGGGCGCCGAGCCGACCTTGATCCCCACCCCGGTGAGCCCGGGGCTCAGCTGCGCGAGTTCGGCGAACGCGTCCTCGTCGGTGATGTCGTCGCCCAAGTAGAGCGCCGCGCTCGGGTCGACCGCGGTGACGAGCGCCCGCATCCCCGTGCCCTTCGTCGCCTGGCTCACGGCGAGCTCGGTGATGTCGTGGCCTTCGATGACGCGGATCCCGCCGTGTTCGGCCTGGACGGAGACGACGTGCTCACGCAGCGAGGCGGCGAGCCCCGGTGCCATGCCGCGGGTGTGCACGGTGCGGGAGTAGGGCTTGTACTCGATGCGCAGGTCGAAGCCGTCGCGTTCGCTCAGCCGGCTGAGTTCGCCGAGGTGGTCGTCGATCGCGGCGAGCAGCGCGTCCTCGTCGTTCGTCAGGGCGTTCGGGGCCGGGGCATCGGCGGCGGAGTCGGTGCTGCTGTCGGCATCGGAAGCCGGGGAGTCGGCCGCGTCCTCGCCGGTGCTGCCGGAAGTGTCGGATGCCGGACCGAGGTCGATCTCCGCACCGTGGGAGCCGACGATCATCGCCGACTCGGGAGGGGCCGCGAGCTCCCGCAGGGTCGTGACGTCCCGACCCGAGACGAGGGCGAGCTGGGTGTCGGGCAGCGCGGCGAGACGGGCGATCGCCTCGGCGGAGGCGGGCACGATGCGACTGGCCGCAGGATCGTCCTGGAGGGGAGCGAGCACCCCGTCGAAGTCGAGGGCGACGAGGAGGACGTCCGCCTCGGCGAGGGGGCGCAGGTCGATCTCGGCCGGGTCGCTGAGGGCGGGGGTGAGGGAATCGGAAACGGCAGGCGGCATCGAGGTCGACTCCGAGGTCACGGCGGCTCCTAGGTCGCTGAACGGGTTTCGGGAACGGTCTGCTGGGTCTGTGCGGGCGGGGTCTGACCTGTCGACTCCGGCTGGGTCGACTCCGGCTGTCCGGTCGGCTCCGGCTGCGCGGGCTGGGCGGCGGGACGACCGGCGGGCGCGGGCGGTTCGGGGACGATCGCCTCGGGGGAGTCGCGGATGGCATCGAGTTCGCTGAGGAACCGCTTCGACCATGCGCTCACGGTGTCCGTGCGCACCTTCTTGCGCATCTGCCGCATCCTGCGGGCGCGGGTCTTCGGGTCCATCTGGACGGCCTCGAGGATCCCGGCCTTGAGGTTGCCGATGTCGTGGGGGTTGACGAGGACCGCTCCGGCGAGCTGCTCGGCGGCCCCGGCGAACTCGGAGAGCACGAGCGCCCCGTCGTCGTGGAGACGGCACGCGACGTACTCCTTGGCCACGAGATTCATCCCGTCGCGCAGGGCGGTGACGAGCATGACGTCGGCGGCGATGAAGAACGCGGTCATCTCATCGCGCGGGTAGGAGTGGTGGAGGTAGTGGACGGCGATCGACCCGATGTCGGCCTGTTCGCCGTTGATCCGACCGACCGCGAGCTCGACGTCGTGGCGGATGATCTTGTACTGCTCGAGCCGCTCCCGCGAGGGTGTGGCGATCTGGATGAGGACGATGTCCTCGACGTTGAGCCTGCCTTCGGCCAGCAGCTCGCCGAAGGCCTTGAGGCGGTGGCGGATGCCCTTCGTGTAGTCCATCCGGTCGACGCCGAGCATGATGACCTTCGGGTTGCCGACCTCCTCGCGGATCTGCGCGGCGCGTTCGATGATCGCCGGATCTGCCGCGAGCTCCTCGAGGTAGGGGGTGTCGATGGAGATGGGGAACGCCTCGGCGCGCACCGAGTGACCCGGGAGGTCGCCGCTGTCGGGAACCGTGACCGTCGAGCCCTTCGTCTGGTAGCCCAGGCGTCCGCGCACGGCCCGACGGAAGTTCGCGGCGTCGGCGGGACGCTGGAAGCCGATGAGGTCCGCGCCGAGGAGGCCGCGGAGGATCTCGTCACGCCACGGCAGCTGGGCGAAGAGCTCGAACGGCGGGAACGGGATGTGGTTGAAGAAGCCGATCCTCAGGTCCGGGCGCATCCGGCGCAGCAGCTGCGGGACGAGCTGGAGCTGGTAGTCGTGGACCCACACGGTCGCGGACTCGGCGGCCACCTCGGCGACCTTGGCCGCGAAGCGCTCATTGACCCGCACATACGCCTCCCACCACGTCCGGTGGTACTCGGGCGGGGCGATGACGTCGTGGTAGAGGGGCCACAGGGTGGCGTTGGAAAACCCTTCGTAGTACCTGAGGACATCCTCATTTGTCAGGGTCACGGGGATGAGGTGCATGCCGTCGATGGTGAAGGGCTCGAAGTCGACGTCGGCGACACCGGTCCAGCCGATCCACGCGCCCTCCTGCGCCTTCATGACGGGGGCGACTGCGGTGACCAAACCTCCAGGTGAGGTGCGCCATTCCTGGTCCGGGTCGGATGCGTCGCGGTCGACGGGCAGCCGGTTCGCGACGACGACGAAATCGCTGTCGCCATAGGTTCCCGCAGACTCGGATCCAGCGGCGTCGACGATGCTCATCTGCGCCTCCTCATGTGTCGTGGCTTGGAACGAACTCTACTCGCTCGACTACCCTTGTGACCGTGATGGTTCAGGATCTGGGAGGCTACCGCCTCATCGAGGAGCTCGGCTCGGGCGGCATGGGTGTCGTCTACCTCGGTGTCGACGGCGGCAACAATCCTGTCGCCGTCAAGGTCCTCCACCCGCACATCGCCGGTGACGAGACCGCTCGCAAACGTCTGGCCCGGGAGGTGCGGACGCTGCGTCGCATCCGCCATCCCCGCATCGCCGAGGTGCTCGACGCCGAACTCGACTCCGCGCAGCCCTTCATCATCACCGAGTTCGTCGACGGGCAGACCCTGTCCGACGACGTCCGGGACAACGGTCCCTTCGCCGAGGATGAGCTCGTCCACTTCGGTCATGCCCTCCTCGACGCCCTCGGCGCCGTCCACGACTCCGGTGTCATCCACCGTGACCTCAAGCCCGCGAACGTCATGATCATGGACGGCGAGCCGATGGTCATCGACTTCGGCATCGCCCAGGTCGCCGACGAGGTGCGCGTGACCGCGACGGGTCTCGTCATGGGCACCCCCGGGTACCTGTCGCCGGAGATCGCCGACGGCAAGTCGTCCTCGGAGAAGACCGACTGGTGGGGCTGGGCTGCGACGATGGCGTTCGCGGCCACGGGCCGCAACCCGTACGGCGCGGGTCCCCTCGAAGCGGTGCTCGGCCGGGTGGCGCTGGGCAAGTACGACCTCTCCGGTGCCCCCGCCGGCTTCGTTCCCCTGCTCAAGGCCTGCCTCGACCCGAAGCCGGAGAGGCGCCCGAGCGGGCAGATGATCCTCGACGCCCTCGTCGACATCGAGTCCGGGCGGATGCCGCAGCTCGGTTCGGGCTCGGCCGCCGGCGTCCAGCGCACCGCGGTCATGCCCGCCGTCGACGAGGCGCGGACTGCGGCTCCCGGAAGCGGTGACACGGCCGACGGGCGCGGCGCACCCCGCGGCGGATACCCCGGCCACGACCCACGCGGCGGCATGGGTGCCGCCGGTGCCGTCGGCGGCGCGGCCCTCGGCGGTGCCGCGGCGTCCGCGGCCGGCAGTGCCGGGATGGCAGGCAATGCCGCGGGAGTCCCTCGCACCTCCGTCGGTCAGGGCGGTCATCTGCCCACCCGGCAAGGTGTCGACTATGCACAGGCGAATCCGTACGTGCAGTCGAATCAGTACCCGCAGGGGAATCAGCACGCGCAGGGGCAGGCGCCGGGGCAGATGCTCGGGCAGGCGCCGGGTCAGGCAACCGCGCAAGGGCAACGACAGATGTTCGCGCAGGGTCAGGGGCAGGGACAGTCCGGTCCCACAGTCCACGGGCAGGGTCCGCAGGGACAGCGCTTCGCGCAGGGTGTGCCGAACGGACAGACGGCCATGCGCCCGACCTCGCTCCACCAGGGACGGCCGATGGCCGGTCAACCGGGATTCGACCCGGCGATGCGGCAGGCGACGGCTGGTCCCGTGCACAACCCGAACGGGGCGATCCGCTCGGCACCGGGCTCACCCATGTCCGGCGCCGACCTCGGCTCACGCGGCTACGGACCGGGCGACGCCTCGGCGGGCACTGGAGCGCCGGCAGGCGGTCACACGGGCTGGCCCGGACAGTCGGGTGCCCCGCAGGGCACGGCACCGAACGACCAGTGGGCGCCGCTGACCTACCGGTCGATCCGCACCGGCGGGTGGGTCGTCTTCGCGCTCGTCGTCTTCGCCGTCGTCATCACTCCGCTCAGTCCGCTCGTCATCACCGGCTTCGCCTTCGTGTGGTCGGTGCTCGCGCGCACCGCCACCCGACTCGATCGCACGGTCCAGCGCTACCGCTACGAACGCGGCGACGACGGCGGGGGCACGCTCCGGTCGGTCGCCTCAGCGCCGGCGGCACTCATCGCCTCCGTGCTCACCTCGGTCGCGACCTTCCTCCTGCCCGCCGTGGCCGGCATCGCGATGCTCGTGCTCACCCGCCTCGATGTCGCCGACATCGTTCCCGGCGACCTCTCCGAACAGTGGTCGGTGTGGACGGCGGCTGCGGCCGGGGCCCTCGTGCTCTGGGTGGGACCCGGGGCTGCGAGCCTGCGGTACGGATCGCGGCTCATCGTCACCGGCGCCACCCGCAACGGTCTGGGGCGGCTCATCGCCCTCGGCGTCCTCGCGGTCCTCATCGTGCTCGCGCTCATGGTCATCACCTCGGGGGCGGGCATGAACTGGTGGCCGCTGCCGGTCAGCCCGTTCGAGTGGCTGCCCGGTCCCGTCTGAGAACTCACTCCATGTTGGTCCCTGCGTCCTTCCCGGCGCCGACGGGAGTGCACGGTCGAGCTGCACGGGGGGCCGCCTCGGCGGGGCGATGATCACACGGATCCACGCACCACGGGTGGGCCGATCCCGATGATTGAACCTTGAATTTATCTGGGAGTCGTGTGACATGCGGTTTCGGTACAGTGGGAGCGTCGGGACAGTCATGCGCCCGGCGGGTCTGATGTCGGTTCGCGCCGACGGGGACCGCACCCCCAGTCGGACGATCGACAACGTGAGGAACAATGGCGAAAGACAACTCCGCGGAGCAGAAACGGAACCGGGCGCGTGAGAACGCCCGCCAGATCGCAGCAGCTCAGGCGAAGAAGGAGAAGACCGCCAAGGTCATCCTCTACTCGGGAATCGGCGTCGTCGTCGTTGCGGTGGCCGTCATCGTCACCGTCCTCGTCGTCCAGTCGGCCCAGCCGGCGAACCCGCCGGCGAACTACGTCGCAGGCGGTGTCAACTACGCCAAGGGCGGCACGGTCGTCCAGCCGATGAACATGCCCAAGGGCGAGGAGTCCCCGCTGCCGACCCCCGCCGAGGCGGGTGTGAAGGAGAACGCGGCCACCGTCACCGTCTTCGTCGACTTCCAGTGCCCGGCGTGCAAGGCCTTCGAGGACACCAACGACTCGACGCTCGACAAGCTCGTCGAGGAGGGCTCGATCGTGCTCGAGTACAAGCCGATCGCGATCCTCGACCGGTTCTCCAACGGCAACGAGTACTCGACCCGTGCGGCCAACCTCGCCGCATGCGTCGTCGACTCCCAGCCGGAGAAGGGCGAGACTCTCCTCGAGGCACTGTTCGCCCAGCAGCCCGAAGAGGGCACGAACGGACGCACCGACGCGGAGCTGCTCAAGGCCGCGACCGATGCGGGCGTCGACACGTCGAAGCCGCTCACCTCCGATCCGAAGCAGACCGTTGCGAGCTGTGTCGCCGATCAGTCCTTCAAGAAGTACATCACCAACACCACCCAGGAGTCCCTGGACTCGGGCGTCGAAGCGACCCCGTGGGTGCTCATCAACGGCAAGAAGACCGAGCAGACCGGCGACGCCCAGGCGCTGGCGCTCGAGATCCTCAAGGCCACCGGCGAAGTGAAGAACTGAGCTGAGGCGCTGAGCTGAGACGAAGCGCCTGCTGAGCTGAGGCGCTGAGGGCGCACACGCGCTGACGGCGCAGGCGCACAAGCGGCCGGCCGGTGCGGGAGGGAACTCCCGCACCGACCGGCCGCTTCGCGTGACGACTTTTGTCGCTCGAGTGCCCGATGCACTACTATCGTGTAGGCATTGAGCGCGGGAGATCCGCGCCCGCGCCTCCTTAGCTCAGTTGGTAGAGCACCGCTCTTGTAAAGCGAAGGTCGTCAGTTCGAGTCTGACAGGGGGCTCCACCGAATCGGGTCCGGCAGTTCGCTGTCGGACCCGATCGTCATCTCCGGTTCAGGTGATCGGCAGATGACCGGAAGCATCGGTCCCGAACCGATTCGATTCGGCGCATTCGTGATCGTACCCGAGTAGAAAGAGCTCGTGTTGATAATGGGTAGAGCGAGGGTCATACGATTCTTCCCTGACTGGGGGAGGGAAGAGCCCCTCTGGGAAGAAGGTGCGTATGAGTATGCCCTTCGTGTGTCTGATCTCAACATATCTTCTGACTTGAAGAGAGGTCTGTTGAACTATATGACGTTCTGGACAGAGCATTTCGACGTGGACACTGAATGGGATTCGAAACTCGCTGAACGAGAATTTTCTGACGAGGGTGATCGGCTGATCTCGGAACTGAAGAAACAGCTCCACGACGGCTTCGTGATTCTTGATGAGAGAGATGAGTACTCTCGGGTCTGACTGAGCTCAGACCAGTGGGCTCCACCGAATCGGGTCCGGCAGTTCACTGTCGGACCCGATCGTCATCTCCGGCCCGGTAGGCCGATCTGCCTCGCCCACACGAGCACCCATACGGCACCGGCGATCGCGACGAAGCCGGTGAAGAGAACGCCGAACCGCAGCGAGGCGATCGCGATGACAAGGGCGATGACCGAGGGACCTGCGAGCTTGCCGCCGTTGTTGAAGATCGCCCAGATGCCGAGGAACCGCGCCCGCCCGATCCTCGGCGAGAGGTCCGCGCCGATCGTCATGTTCACCCCTGCGCCGAGGCCGTTGCCCACCGCCATGATCCCCACCGACACGATCATGCCCGTGAGCGTCGGCATCGCCACCATCGCGATGAACCCGGCCCCGAAGATCGTCAGGCAGGCGACGAGCGTGGTGACCCGGCCCAGGTGGTCCTTGATGTAGGCGCCGAGGAACATGAAGACGAGTTCGAGTCCGGCCCCGAAGGCGATGAGCAGCGAGATCTGCGATTCGTGCAGTCCGATCGAGACACCCCACAGCTGGATGACGACGGGCTGTGCCGAGCGCGCCACGGTGAGCGTGACGATCGAGATCCCGACGAGGACGACGGCGTTCCACCGCACATCGAGACGCGCTCGCCGAGGTGGTTCGGCAGGCGAGTCGGTCCGCGCAGTCACGGCGTCGGCAGAGGCAGTCGTCGAGCCGGCGGTGGCACCTCCATCGGAATGCGAGTGCCCGTAGTCGGGGATGCGGGCGATCGGCAGGGCCATGACGATGATCGCGAGGAGACCCGCGACGCCGGCGAAGACGAAGACCGACCAGATCGGGAAGACGAGCATGAGGCCTGCGCCGATGATCGGGCCGACGAGGTTGCCCACGCGCATGCTCCCGCCGAGTGCCGTCATCGCCTTCGCGAGATGGGCCGAGGGCATCACCTCGGCGACGACGGCCTGCCGCGCGAGATTCCACACGTCGGAGACCGGGGCGAAGAGCATGAGGGCGATCGTGTAGACGAGCAGCGAGCCCGGTGCGTCCCAGAGGAACGCCGCGACGATGCCTGCGACGATGACGATCGCGAAGGTCGTCGCCACGACCATGGCCCGGAAGTCGCCGAGGCGGTCGATGAGGATTCCCGCCGGCACCGTCGCGAGCAGCGAGACCGCACCCATGATCCCGACGATCGCGGCCGCGAACGCCGAACTCGCCCCGAGGGAGAGCGCTCCGAGGACGAGGACGGGCATGATCGCCCCCAACCCTGCCGCGAAGAGCAGCGACGGGACGAGCACCGGCCACAGGATGGGTTTGAGCACGTCATCAGTGTATGGACGACCTGATCCCGGGGTCGGAGAGTCCGAGTTGCGGTCCTGACTGTGAGGACCGCCCGACCATCACCGGCGTACCTGGGGTGCGGATCTCAGCCGAGGTAGGTCGTAGCCCCGAATCCGAACCGGGCATTGTGCGACTTGGTCGCCTCCATCCGCTCGGCGATGTCCTCGGCGCTGGCCCCGGGCCGCACTGCTCTGTTCCGTCCGAGGCGGACGAGCCACAGACCGAGGCGGACGACGACACGGTCGAGTCCGCGGATCTCGGCGACCGCCTCGGCGCCTGGATCCCGGGCATCCGGTGCCTGACCGACGTGCGGCGAGGTGAGATCCTTATCGACTGCCTCGGCGGCAGGATAAGGGTGGGCAGAGAACCCAGCATCGGAGGGAGAATCGTCGTCGACGTAGATCTCACGGATCGTCGTGGTCGTGCGTTCGACGACGCGCATCGCGCTGCGGTGTGCGGAGACGACGGGGGCGGGTCGGCCGCGGCGGCCCCTGACCGCACCGCCGATGCTGATGAGAGTGCTCATGAGGGGGTTTCCTCTCCATCGATCAAAGGGAAGGCATGGAACTGGATCTGCACGGGACGGGATCCGGGGTCGTTGCGGCCGCGGAGCTCCTCGACCAGGGTCTGCGTGGTCTCCTGGACGCGATCGCGGACCTCGGTGAGCTGGTCGGGGGTGAGGCGAAGGCTGATCGTCGTCAAGCCCACGGCTTCGGCCCATTCGGTCGGGACGCGGTCGGCGTCGGAGTAGGCAGCGGCGAAGTCCTCCAATGCGTGGATGCTGCTGCGCGTCCACTCGCGGAAGACGAAGTCCGCCGCGGCGCTGACCGCCGGCTCCCGTTCGTCGCCGGGGCGGGGCAGCTCGACGCCGCCGGGCACCCTCTCCCACCACTTCTCGCGCCCGTTGCCCGAGCCCTCGACCTCGCGAATGAAGCGGTGACGCGCGAGTTGGCGCAGGTGGTAGCTCGTCGACCCAGAGGACTCGCCGAGGCGGTGGGCCAGCGACGTCGCCGTCTGCGGACCGTACTTCGTCAGCACGTCGTAGATCGCCATCCGCAGCGGGTGGGCCAGGCCTTTGAGGGCGGCGGCATCGAGATCGCGACCCTGCTTCGGTGAGTTCTCGCTCATGATGCAAAGATACACTTGCAAAATAATCTTTGCAATGACACGTTTGCGAGATGTTCGGCATCGGCGACCGCGCTGAGGCAACGCTCCGAGAGCTCCGCCGTTCTCACCGAACACTCGGGCGCGGATGAGACCGTGGTCACATGAGTGATGCACACGTGAGAACAGTCGTCCCGCCGTACCTCCTCAACGCCCTCGCCGAACGCGGCGCACAGAAGTTCCCCCGCGCCGCGGTCGCCGCGCGCAGCAACCTCGTCGCCTCCGCGAAGGTGCGCGAACTCCGCGCGAAGGGCCTGCTCGCCTCGCCGGACGCCGACGACTCCTCGGCGACTGCGCGGACCCGCAGTGCGCAGGCCGGTGCCACGGGTCCGAACCGGCAGATCCACGACGCGCAGAACAAGGAGGACCTGCCCGGCGTCCTCGTCCGCAGCGAAGGGGACGCCCCCACAGAGGACACCGCGGTCAACGAAGCCTACGACGGCCTCGGCGCCTCCTACGCCCTGTTCGCCGAGGCCTTCGACCGGAACTCGCTCGACGGTCAGGGCGGTCCGCTCATCGCCAGCGTCCACTATGGCAAGGACTACGACAACGCCTTCTGGGACGGCCGGCTCCTCGTCTTCGGCGACGGCGACGGCGAGGTGTTCGAAGGCTTCACCGGCTCGGTGTCGATCATCGGCCACGAACTCAGCCACGGCGTCATCACCCACACCGCCGACCTCGAGTACTTCGACCAGTCGGGCGCGCTCAACGAACACTGCGCCGACGTCTTCGGAGCCCTGACCGAGCAGCACGCGGCCGGTCAGAACGCCGAGGACGCGACCTGGCTCATCGGGGCGGGCATCTTCACCGAGGCGGTCACCGGGAAGGCCCTGCGCTCGATGATCGCCCCGGGCACCGCGTACGACGACGACGTCCTCGGCAAGGATCCGCAGCCGGACTCCATGGACGGCTTCGTCACGACCGAATCCGACAACGGCGGCGTCCACCTCAACTCCGGCATCCCCAACCGCGCGTTCGCGCTCGCGGCCACCACCGTCGGCGGACCGGCCTGGGAGACCGTTGGTCAGGTCTGGTACGGGGTCCTCACCGGACCGGAGATCACGTCGAAGACCGGCTTCTCCGAATTCGCGGACCTCACCATCGCCGAGGCGGCCGAACAGTTCGGAGAGGGATCCGATGTCCACGACGCCGTCGTCGAAGGCTGGCAGACCGTCGGCGTGGCCACCAGCGCCTCCGAGCGGGGCAACCGCGGGAGCAGCTGGTGAGCACACGCGGCTTCGGCCATATCCTCGTCGAACGCAGCGGCGGCATCGGCGGGTTCCTCCTCGTCTGGGACGTCGACATCGACACGAGCAAGCACCGGGAGGAGCTCGGCGAACGGGTCGCCGAACTCCCGTGGCCGAGCAGCGGCGACGGCCACGGGGATTCGACGCAGGGTACGCGCGGCTCCGTGTCCGCCGCCGACCGCTACGTCTACCTCATCGAGAGCCGCTACGGGCATGCCCGTTTCGGGGAGACCGAGCTGACCGGGGAATGGAAGGAACTGGTCGACCACGTCCAGGACGTCGCCGAACCCGAACGCCGTCGCCCCGGGGCAGACTGACGACGAAGCCGCCGGGACGGCCGAGCGCCTCGGCGAGGGACGGAGGCCCGCTCGATTCAGGCCCGACGCCCGCGCATGACATGCTGGGATCATGACTCATGACACGTCGACAGCCGAGAAGAACGAGCGCGCCCTCGAGGACGAGATCTACACCGACCTGCGGGAGCAGATGACCTACGGGTCGTACCTCGACCTCGACCGACTCCTCACCGCGCAGCATCCGGTGAGCAGCCCCGAGCACCATGACGAGCTCCTCTTCATCATCCAGCACCAGACGACCGAGCTGTGGTTCAAGCTCGTCATCCACGAACTCCTCGACGCCCGGCGTCTCATCGCCGCCGACCAGCTGCAGCTCGCGCTCAAGCGCATCGCCCGGGTCAAGCACATCCAGAAGACGCTGACCGAGCAGTGGTCGGTGCTCGCGACCCTGACCCCGAGCGAGTACGTGGGCTTCCGCGACGAACTCGGCCACTCCTCGGGCTTCCAGTCCTGGCAGTACCGGGCGGTGGAGTTCCTGCTGGGGAACAAGAACCGGGGCATGCTCGCGGTCTTCGATTCCGAACCCGAGGCCCGGGCCGCGCTCGAGCAGTATCTCGAGGAGCCGAGCGTCTACGACGAGTTCCTCCGCTTCCTCGCCCGTCGTGGCCTGCCGGTCCCGCAGCGCATCCTCGACCGCGACGTCTCCGTCTCTCACACCTTCGACGAGGAGCTGCTCGAGACGTTCCGCATCATCTACGAGAACCCCGAGGAGTACTGGCTGGAGTACGAGAGCTGCGAAGAGCTCGTCGACCTCGAGGAGAACTTCCAGTTCTGGCGCTACCGCCACATGCGCACGGTGCTGCGCATCATCGGCATGAAGCGCGGCACCGGCGGGTCGAGCGGCGTCGGCTTCCTCCAGAAAGCCCTCGACCTCACGTTCTTCCCCGAGCTCTTCGACATCCGCACCGGCATCGAGAACGGCCCCGGCACGCAGACGCATCCGAAGCACTGAGGCCGCGAGTCCGCGGATCCGAGCAACCCTCAGGGCGCTCGGCCACCCGGCGCAGGGCTGCCGAGCGCCCGGAGGGTTGCTGAGAGCGGAGACTCGCGGGAAGCTCAGGCGAGGAGCAGTTCGAGGACCTGCGGGAAGTACGGCGACTCGGGGTCGACGAGGTCCATGTGGTCGGCGCCGGGCAGGATCGTGAGCGGGGCGGGGAAGTTCTGCGAGAACGTCACGTCGACGATCCCGTCGGCATCCCCGTGGATGATGTGCGCGGCGGCACGGGCCGGGATGAGCACCGCCCGCGACCGCGGATCCGCCCGCAGGTACGCGGGCAGGTCCTCCTGCGGCGGGGCTCCCATGTAGTCGAGCACCGCGCCGTCCGCGAGTCCCTCGTCGACCTCCCGCAGCAGATCCGAGATCGGGGCGAGCGGACGCAGCCGGAAGGCCCGCCCCTCCTCGCCGAGGTGGCTCGCCCACGACAGCACGAGGCAGCCTCCCGCCGAGTGCCCGGCGACGACGGGCCGCTCACGCGCCCGTTCCGACACGCCCCACTCCTCGAGCGCATCGACGGCGAAGCCGATCGCGGCAGTGACGTCGTCGAGGCAGCGCGGCTGCCCGCCGATGCGACGGTATTCGACGAGGACGCAGAGCAGACCCCGAACGGCGAGAGCCTGCGCGAGCGGTCTGGCATGGACGAAGTCGATGCTCGGACGGAAGTAGCCGCCGTGGACGAAGACCACCACCGCCGAGGCGGTCGCCGGGTCCCCGTGGACCTCGACGAATTGGTCGACATCGGTTCCGTAGGCATGACGGGTCACGTTCGGTTCGGCCCCGAGCCTCTGCCCGAGCGCATCGAGGGCCTCGCTGCGCTCGTCCTCGCTCGGCCCCGGCGTCTGCGCCCAGGTGTGCGGCCATTCAGTCATTCCGTCCCTCACTCACTGCTTCGCCGCTCACGGCATCGGTGCTGACGATCTGCTCGACCTCGACATCGCGACCGGCGACGTGCTCATGGTCGACGGTGCGGCGGACGGGGGAGAGGTCGGGGACCTTCGGGCTGAGCTTGTCGCCCGAGGACTGCCCGCGCAGACGCCTGCCCACCCAGGGGGCCAAGTGCTCGCGCGCCCACTTCGACTCCTCGACGACGACGTCGCGGATGGGCCGGGTCGTGCGCGGGGGCATCCCGAACCCGGTCGTCGGCAGCGAGTGCCCGGACTCGAGTGTGGCAAGCGCCTGTCGGGCGACGAGGTCGTGCCCGGTCGAGGAGAGGTGGATCTTGTCCTCGGCCCACATGTCTTCGGCGTAGAGCGGGCGCAGCCCCCACACGTCGACCATGTGACAGCCGTGGCGCTGCGCGATCGTCCACAGGTGCGCGTTGTAGACGCCGACGCGGGGGCGCACCGCGCGCAGCAGCGGCGACATCGTCTCCGTGTCGAAGCCGTTGGCCATGACGACCTCGATGCCCTCCTCGCGCATCGCGATGACGGCGCGTTCGAACTGGTTGGCGAGCCCGTCGATGTCCGTTCGCGGACGCAGGCAGTCGTTGCCGCCAGCGCAGAAGCTCACGAGATCCGGTTTGAGGTCGAGGACCTTCGGCACCTGTTCGTCGATGACGCCCTGGAGGAGGCGGCCGCGGATCGCGAAGTTCGCGTAGAGGAGTTCGGGCCCGGCGGCAGGGGAGTCGACGAGGAGTTCGGCGAGCCGGTCGGTCCACCCGCGGAAGCGGTCCGGGGTGCCGTCCGGGTCGGGATCCATGAGTCCTTCGCTGAAGGAGTCGCCGATCGCGACAAAGGAATGGATGGTGCTGAGCATCGTTGGCTCCTTCGCTCGTTCGTCCGCTGCGTCCAACCTATACCCATGATCAGACCAGGTGTACCCATGAGTAGCCTGACAGTCTGGACCGTCGCCCCACAGCCTCTGAGTCCCGCGGCACAGTAGCCCGCAAGCTCGGTCAACGGCGTGGTCAGAGCCGTTGCCGGCCGTGGTCGTGGCGTAGACTCGTCACTGCGATGCGGCCACCGGGACGGCCAGAGCGCTCACCGAGATTCACCCCGAGCGGACCTCCGCCGCCGAGAACCGCAGTCGAACCGCGAAGACGCACACTGACCACCCGCGCAGTCGAAGGAGCACGATGTATCGTTCGGTCCCTGTTCCCCCGCGAAGCGACGTCGCCATCGTCGGCGCCCGCATCCTGCCGATCGCCGATGCCAGCGGCACGCGAGCCGAACCCATCGACAACGGCACGATCGTCCTCGCAGACGGGGTCATCGCCGCTCTCGGCGGACCGGACACCGCGATCCCCGCCGGCACCGAGACCATCGACGCCGCCGGCCGCTGGGTGGTTCCCGGCTTCATCGAAGCCCACGGCCACCTCGGCGTGCATGAGGACGGGGAAGGCTGGTCGGGCGATGACACGAACGAGATGACCGATCCCAACGGTGCGGGTCTGCGCGCACTCGACGGCATCGACCCCGCCGACCTCGGCTTCAAGGATGCGCTGCGCGGAGGAGTCACCTCGGCGTTCATCAAACCCGGCTCCGGCAACCCCATCGGCGGGCGCACCGCGTTCGTCAAGACGTGGGGGCGGGTCGTCGACGAGATGCTCGTGACCCAGGACCTCTCCGTGAAATCCGCGCTCGGGGAGAACCCGAAGCGGGTGTACGGGGAGAAGAAGGTCACCCCGTCCACGCGGATGGGCACCGCGAAGGTCATCCGCGATGCCTTCGTCGAGGCGCAGAACTACCGGGCCGCCCGCGATCACGCCGAGGCGGAGGGCACTCCGTTCGAACGCGACCTCGTCAAGGAGACGCTGGCCGAAGTGCTCGACGGCACTCTGGCCTGGGACCAGCACTGCCACCGGGCCGACGACATCGCCACCGCGATCCGCCTGTCCGAGGAGTTCGGCTACCGGCTGGTCATCAACCACGGCACCGAGGGTCACAAGATCGCCGACTTCATCGCCGAGAAGGGCATCGACGTCATCCTCGGCCCGCTCATGACGAGCCGGTCGAAGGTCGAACTGCGTGACCGCACCCTGGCCACGGCGGCCGCGCTGGCCGAGGCGGGGGTCCGGATCGCGCTGACGACCGACCATCCCGTCATCCCCATCAACTTCCTCATCCACGAGGCGTCGCTGGCCGTCAAGGAGGGCCTCGACCCCGTCGTCGCCCTCGAGGCGCTGACGATCAACCCGGCCGCGATCTTCGGCCTCGACGACCGGCTCGGATCGCTGGCCCCCGGCAAGGACGCCGACCTCGTCATCTGGTCCGGCGACCCGCTCGACCTCGACTCCCGCGCCGAAGAGGTCTTCGTCTCCGGGCGCCGGGTCTATGCGTTCGACGCGACGACCGGCACCGCCGAGGTGGCCGACCCCTACGGCCCGACTCTCATCAGCGAGCCGTGACACAGAGGCCCTCCCACGACGCCGCGACCGGAGCCCCGAGCGCTCCGGACGAGGCGACCACCGCCGACATCCCGCTCGACCGGGCCAATCCTGCCGGGGACAGTCCCGCCCGGGCGGATGAGAATGCGACGACCGCGGACATCCCCGTCGACCGGGCACCCGCCGAGGTGGTCCGCGACCAGGACACGACGACAGGTCCCGTGGCCGGCCGTTCGGAGGCGGGGTCGCAGGCGCTGCGCGAACTTCTCGAGCGCACCCGTGCCCAACGCCTGGCCGAACTGCAGTCGCAGCCGATGCGCACAAGCACCCGCGCACCCAAGCAGACCAAACCGCGCACCGACCACCTCGGCGCCTCCCAGCGGGTCGCCCAGCGCGTCGCCCGCCGAACCGTCGGCCGGCTCGTCACCGGCACCTCGGTGAACACGCAGCCGGTGCCGATCATCACCGTCCTCAAGGGCACCCCGTACCAGGCGCCCGTGCAGGCGAGCGAGCCGGCCGAGGACGAGGCGAGGATGATCCTCGACCTCGCCGCGGACATCGCGGCGATCATGATGCGCGCAGGGGCGGGCACGAACGACATCGAGGTCTCCGTCATCGCCGCATGCACCGCGTGCGGGCTCTCGACCGCCGAGGTGGATCTGACCTCGAGCACGCTCGTCGTCCACTACTCGACCTCCGACGGCCGTCTGATGACGGTGATGCGGGTCAACCGGGGGGAGTCGACGCACTACGCGAAGCTCGCCTCCGTCCACAAGCTCGTCTCCGACCTCGTCGACGGTCGGATCGGGTTCATGGACGCCCGCAGCCGCCTCGACGCGATCCGCTCCCAGCGCCGGCCGTTCAAGGAATGGTTCGTCACCGGAGCGTGGGGGCTCATGGTCGGCAGCCTCGTCCTCCTCCTCGGGGGAGGCCCGGTCGCGATCATCCTCGGCATCGCCATGGCGGTGTTCATCTTCCAGCTCGGCAAGCTCATCGGCCGCACGAGCCTGCCCTCGTTCTTCATCACCGCCCTGCAGGCGGCGATCGGGACCCTGGTGGCGATGGCGGCGGGCAACTTCGGCCTCATCGACTCCCCGCAGTATCTCGTCGCGGCGGCCATCGTCCTCCTCCTGCCCACGCAGGCGCTCTACTCCTCCGTCCAGGATGCGCTGACGAACTTCCCGCTCACCGCGGCCGGTCGCCTCGTCGGGGTGTTCCTCTCCTTCGCCGGCATCGTCTCGGGACTGGCCTTCGGCGTCGCCTGCGGTCAGGCGCTGGGGATGCAGCCGATCGAGATCCTCGTCCCGCGCTCCGGCGTCCACGTCGTCGCGATGATCGTCTCCCTCGGGGCGGCCGCGGTCGTCGCGATGGCCGGCGCCGTGGGTATGCAGGCCTCGCGGCGGTTCATCCTGCCCGCCGCGGTCGTCGGCCTCGACTCCTTCATCACGATGATGTCGCTGACGCTGCTGGGCATGGACAATGTGCTCGCAAGCCTGCTCTCGGCCACCGTCGCGGGCTTCCTCGCCCGGCCGCTCGCGCTGCGGCTCGGAGCGCCGGCGATCGTGCTGACGATCCCCGCGATCTACACCCTCCTCCAGGGACTGTCCATCTTCACCGCCGTCTACCGGATCGTCGCGGAGACGGAGACGACGACGTTCGCCGAGGGCCTGTCCGCACTGTTCACCGCGATCCTCGCCAATGCCGCGCTCGCCGTCGGCGCCGTCCTCGGCAGCTATCTCGCCCGCCCGCTCAAGGGGCGCAGGGCGGAGACCGTCGCCGAAAACGTGCGCTCCGGGGACTCCCCGGCGCCGGGCGATGGGACGCAGCGGCCGGCCTGACGGGGAGCTCAGCTCTGCGGGGGCAGCTGCCAGTCGATGCCGGGGATGTCCTTCTGCCCGAGCAGCTCGTTCGTCCGCGAGAACGGCCGGGAGCCGAAGAACCCCCGGGACGCCGAGAGCGGGGAGGGGTGCGCGGATTCGATGATGGCCACCTCGGCGCGACCGGAGCTCAGCAGCGGAGCGAGGTTCCGCGCATCCCGACCCCAGAGGATCGCGACGAGAGGCTGATCCCGGGCGACGAGGGCGCGGATGGCCTGCTCGGTGATCGCCTCCCAGCCCTTGCCGCGGTGCGAGGCGGGAGCACCGGGACCGACGGTGAGGACCCGGTTGAGGAGCATGACGCCCTGCTGCGACCAGGCACGCAGGTCGCCGTGGGCGGCCGGGGCGATGCCGAGGTCGTCGGCGAGTTCCTTGTAGATGTTCGTCAGGGACCGGGGCAGGGGCCTGACCTCGGGGTCGACGGCGAAGGACAGGCCGATCGGATGTCCCGGCGTCGGGTAGGGGTCCTGGCCGACGATGAGGACCTTGACGTTCGACAGCGGTTCGGCGAAGGCGCGGAAGATCGAATCGCCGGCCGGCAGGTAGGAACGTCCGGCCGCGTTCTCGGACCGGAGGAAGTCGCCCATCGCGTGGATGTCGGCCTCGGACTCGGCCAGGGCCTCGGCCCAGTCGGGGGACATGATCGTGCTCATCGAGGTCATGCCCGCGATTCTATCGAGGAAGCGCCGTCGCGATGTGCTCCGAGCGCAGACGAGGTGTGCATGATCGCCCAGCCTCCCGGCGTTCAGGTCGCAGGGGGCCGGGGGATATGCTCGGGGGAATGAGTTCATCGGAGAACCTGGAAGGTGAGTCCACCACAATGACGCAATTTCCCGACGCCACACCCTGGAAGATGTTCATCGGCGGAGAATGGGTCGACGCCCTCGACGGGGAGACCCACGACGTCATCACCCCGATCGACCGCAACGTCGTCATCGCCACGGTGCCCGAGGGCAAGGAGGCCGACGCGGACCGTGCGGTCAAGGCCGCCCGCGCCGCCTTCCCCGGATGGGCCGCACTGCCGTTCAAGGAGAGGCAGAAGCTGCTCATCAAGTGCGCCGACGCACTCGAGGCCGGATCGGAGGAGCTCGCCGAGCTCACCGCACTCGACACCGGCAACGCGATCCGCACGCAGGCCCGACCCGAGACCGTCATCCTCGCCGATCTCTTCCGCTACATGGGCGGCGTCGCCGGTGAGGTCAAGGGCACGACCCTGCCCGCCGGAGACCAGCAGTTCCAGTACACGAAGCGGGTTCCCCTCGGCGTCGTCGCCGGCATCCTGCCGTGGAACTCGCCCTTGATGATCGCGGCGTTCAAGACCCCGGCCGCGCTCGCCGCCGGCAACACGATCGTCCTCAAGTCCGCCGAGGACGCACCGCTGACCATCCTCAAGATGGCCGAGCTCCTCGACGGCATCCTCCCGCCCGGCGTGCTCAACGTCGTCACCGGCAAGGGCTCGGTCATCGGCGAGGCCCTCAACGTCCATCCCGACGTCGACAAGCTCTCGTTCACCGGATCGACGAGCGTGGGTCGTCACGTCGCCGAGGTGGCCGGCAACCGCCTCGCGCATTCGTCGATGGAGCTCGGGGGCAAGAGCCCGAACATCATCTTCCCCGACTCCGACGACGAGGACACGGTCGAGCAGGTCCTCCTCTCCACCCGCTTCGCCCGCCAGGGTCAGTCGTGCACGATGGGCTCGCGCCTCTTCCTCCACGAGGACATCTACGACTCGTTCCTCGCCAAGCTCGTCGCCGCGGTGAAGACGATGAAGGTCGGTGACCCGCGCGACGAGGACACGGACATCGGCGCGATCATCAACGAGAAGCAGTACGACCAGGTCGAGAGCTACATCGAGATGGGCAAGGCGATGGACGGCGTCGAGGTCGCCTACGACGGCCACGGTGAGCTCAACGTGGGCGAGCCCGGCTTCTACCATGCGCCGGTGATCTTCTCGAAGGCGCAGAACGACTGGCAGACGAGCCAGGAGGAGATCTTCGGCCCCGTCCTCTCCGTCATCCCCTGGAAGACCGTCGACGAGGTCATCGACATGGCGAACACGAGCGAGTACGGACTCGCCGCCTACGTGTTCACCAAGGACCTCGACTCGGCCCTGACGATGGCCGACCGGATCGAATCCGGCTGGATCCAGATCAACCAGGGCGGCGGTCAGCTGGCCGGGCAGTCCTACGGCGGCATGAAGAACTCGGGCTTCGGCCGTGAGGCCTCGCTCGAGGGCATGCTCGAGGGGTTCACCCAGATCAAGCAGGTCAACATCCGCATCCGGTGATCGACCGCCGGCCGGGCCGTCCCGGCGTCTGATCGCAGTCATTCGCCGAGGCGGCTCCGCCGTCGAGGCGAGAGGGCAGGACTTCGGCCCTGCCCTCTCGTCGTGCGCGGGGAGCCGGAGGAGGCGGCCGGGGAATCCGGGCGGGGAATCCGGCAGGGGAACCCGGCCGAGGAATCCGGCCGGACTGGATGACCGGGATGTGACGTGCGTGACGGTCGGCTCGCGTGCCCACGGCAGCCGGCGACCGCCTCGGTGGGGGAGAATCCCCGGTCCGAGGCGGGAACACGGGCGGGAACGCGTGCCGAGAATGACAGTGATGTCATTCGGGCGATAGCATAAGCTCAGAGAAAACACTCGAAGGAGCACACCGTCTATGCCGCAGAACGAGGACACCCCTGCACTGAGTGAGCTCGAGGTGTCCATTCTGGAGTTCGAGCGGCGCTGGTGGAAGTACGGTGGGGCGAAGGACCACGCCATCCGCGAGCGCTTCGACATGTCGGCGACGAGCTACTTCCAGATCCTCAATTCCCTGCTCGACAATCCTGCGGCTCTCGCGAGCGACCCGATGCTCGTCAAGCGCCTGCGGCGCATCCGCACCACTCGGCAGAGCGAACGCGCTCAGGCCCGCGTCTCGAGGTAGCCATGACTGACGAATTCGACACCATCGAGCCGGGACGCCGCAGCGGCGCCCACCGGCAGGACTCCGCGTCGTCGAACGTCGGGGCGATCACGCTGGTCATCGTCCTCGCCCTCGTCGCCGTGCTCCTCGTCGTCGCGGCCATCAACATCATCACCTCGTCGATGCGCGATCCCGAGACCACCGTCGGCGACGGCGCAGGTGCACCCGCAACCTCGGCGCCGGCGACTCCGAAGCCGTCGGAGAGCGAGGTCAGCGTCGTCGACTCCTCACTCAAGGTCGATGTGCTCAATGGCTCGGGCGTCTCCGGTGTGGCGAAGAAGTTCTCCGACGCCGTGGAGAAGGAAGGGTGGACGATCGGCAAGGTCGGCAACTATTCGACCGCCCGCAGCGACTCGGTCGTCTACTACAAGGACAAGGACTCCGCCGCGCAGGCGAAGCTCGTCGCCGACGCCCTGGGCATCAAGGCGACGGAGCAGTCGAAGGACTTCACCGCCGACCTCACCGTCGTCATCTGCTCGGACATCGCGAACCGCGGACCCTCGCCGAGCGGCGGCGACGCGGAATCCGGTGGGGCAACTACGGGATCCGAAGGTGGTGCCTCGGGAAGCTCGGACGGCTCCGGCACCGAGGGAAGCGGCCTCGGCGAAGGCTGAGATTCGGCGCGAATTCACCGCGTGAATGGCGGTTGAAATCAAAAGTAACGAATTGATAACAGTGTTGAGCGAACGGGTGACCCGCCCGGGCCTGATGTAGAGTTTTACCAGCTAGGCAAGCACTGCACCTTGTGTTCTGATCGTGCTTCACCGAGGTCAATCTCCAGAGGTAATTGAGAGAAATCGCGGGGTCTGTTGAGTTTTACTAGCGTTCGGAATCCGGCACTGCGTGGTGTCGGAAACGGATTTCAAATGACACTGCATCCTATGGAGAAGTAATGGCACAAGGCACCGTCAAGTGGTTCAACGCCGAAAAGGGCTACGGATTCATCACCCTCGAAGGCGATGGCCAGGACGTGTTCGTTCACTGGAGCGCAATCCAGATGGACGGCTACCGCTCGCTCGAAGAGGGCCAGCAGGTTCAGTTCGAGGTCGGAGAGGGTCAGAAGGGTCCGCAGGCGGAATCCGTCACCCTGCTCTGAGTCTGACATCGCCGGCGTGATGCCGGCACGGCCGCGGCCCTGCGATCTGAGTCGATCGCAGGGCTGCGGTTTTCGCTGCGGATTTCGTCGCGACGGCCGGCAGCTGCGGTGATCGACTGAGTCGAGCGCGAGTCGGCCGGCGCGGTGACCGGCGATGGCATGGAGCAGTGTCCGCGGATGTCTCCCGGCAGATTCGATTGCGGGCAGCGCATTGCGGAATCATCCGGGGCTGCCGCACCGTGGTCGGGCGTTGCTGCGCCGTCGGACTCTGCTCCGCAGTCCGGCTGTCGTCCCCGAATCAGGTGTCGGCGTGCGTCGGATCGCGAGGAATGCTGAGGCGAGAGTGAGGCTCGCTGCGGCGATGAGCGCGAGGGCGAATCCGTGCGGACCGCCGAGGAGCGCGAGCGTCGCGAACACCGCCACCCCAGCCCCGCCGCCGAGGGCGAAGGCGACCTCCTGGATCGCCCCCACCTGACCGGCCGACGACCTCGGTGAGGACTCGAAGAGCGCTGTCGTCGCCACGGTGCCGATGAACCCGAACCCGAGCCCGACGAGGACCAGCGGAACAGGACTCGCCGTCGGTGCTAGGGCGAGGGAAGCGAGACCGAGCGCTTGGAACCCGAGCGCGATGGCGATCGCGGCAGGTCTGCCGAGCCGCAGCGCCACCCACGGCGCCAGCAGGCCACCGGCCACGGTCGCCACCGCCTGCGGCACGAGCGCCATTCCGGCAGCGGCAGGGGAGCGGCCGACGGCGGCCTGCAGATGGATGCTGAGCAGATAGATCGACGCAGCGGCCGTCGCCGCGGACACGAACAGCTGGATCGCCGCCGATGAGAACCGGCGACGCGTGAACAGCTCGACGGCGATGAGCGGAGCCTCCAGTCGCCGCTGCCGGACGACGAACGCCACGAGAAGGACGAGCCCGGAGGCAGACCACAGGCTCCCGGCCAGAGGATCGACGGCGAAGAGTTTGATTCCGGCGACGACGGCACCGACCCCGGCGCCCGATGCGACGATGCTGAGCGGATCGAAGCGCACCCGCGTCTGTGATCGGGTCTCGGGCAGCCAGGCCACAGCGCGTCCTGCCGCGGCCAGCGCGAGCGGCGTGGAGGATGCGAGGACGGATCGCCACCCCCACAGCTCTGTGAACAGGCCGCCGAGCACCGGCCCCAAGGAGTTCCCGAGGCCGAAGACCGCCATCCACAGTCCGTTCGCGATGACGAGGCTGCGGCCCGTGAACAGCGCTCCGACCGTCGAGACGACGCTGGCGATGATGAATGCTCCGGCCATGCCCATGAGGACGCGGCTGCCGATGAGGACGGCCGGACCGGGACTGAACGCCGCGAGGGAAGCGGCGGCCGCGTAGCCGATCGTGCCGAGGGCGAACATCCGGCGTCGCCCGAAGCGATCCCCGCAGCGGGCCGCGACGACGATGGTCACGGCAGTCGCGAGCGGGTAGACATCGACGATCCACGCGCGCATCGACTCGGGGACGTCGAGGTCCAGGGCGATGGCCGGCAGTGCGGTGTTGATCATGCTCACCCCCAGCGCTCCGCAGAGGATTCCCATGAGCAGTGGGACCATCGTCGGCCAGAGGCCGGGCATAGGTGCGGTCGGGGGAGACGGAGGTCGGGCGGTCATGACTCCACTGTGAGCTCGCGCTACGATGGGCACAAGTATGCACAATCTCGGCCAGTACGGACAGAATTGATACTGAAGCTCCGGCGACAACGTCGGGAACACGGGGGAGTGCGGCGAGGAGGACGGACATGCCGAGGAATCGCGTCGACGGCGTCATCGCTTCGTGGTCGCACAACTGCGCGGCGGAGGTGACCGTGGCCGTGCTCGGCGGGGCATGGAAACCGGTCGTGCTCAGTCTGCTCGGGCGGAACGAGGTCATGCGCTTCGGCGAGCTCCGGCGAGCAGCGGGAGAGCCGACCCCGCGCGTGCTCACCCGGCAGCTGCGGGAGCTCGAAGCCGACGGCCTCATCACCAGGACCGTCTACGCCGAGGTGCCCCCGAAGGTCGAGTACGGCCTGACGGAGTGCGGCAGGAACGTCCAGCCTCTCCTCGACGCCATGGCGGAGTGGGGGCGCGACTACGCCGCCGATGTCAGGCGCGAGTCGGCAGGCGGCGGCGCCGACAGGGAGAACGATCCCGGCGACGCTGCCGGTCGCTGAGTCCTCGGCCCGAGCGTTCACGCTGAGCCGAAAGCGTTCGGGCTGCCCGGGAGCGTGCCTCCGAAACTCCCCGGAATCTCGGGTGCTGCGAGGATTTCGTTTGCACTCTCCCCTTGAGAGTGCTAAATCTAGTGGTGGTGAAAACCTCGGGATCGCATCGGTCGTCTCGAGAGCGTGGTCCCCGTGTGGAATGGAACATGCGGACACACTCTCTGCCGTCGCGGGCGCTGACGACTGCTCTGGGATCCCAGTCCACTCCATCAGGGAGGATCTAGGCCACTATGGCAAAGATGATTGCATTCGACGAAGAAGCTCGTCGGGGACTCGAAGCTGGCCTCAACCAGCTTGCGGACGCGGTCAAGGTGACACTTGGACCCCGCGGTCGCAATGTCGTGCTCGAAAAGCAGTGGGGCGCACCCACCATCACCAATGATGGCGTGTCCATTGCCAAGGAGATCGAACTCGAGGATCCCTACGAGAAGATCGGCGCTGAGCTCGTCAAGGAAGTCGCCAAGAAGACCGACGACGTCGCCGGCGACGGCACCACCACCGCCACCGTTCTCGCTCAGGCACTCGTCCGCGAGGGTCTGCGCAACGTGGCTGCCGGTGCCGATCCGCTCAGCCTCAAGCGCGGCATCGAGAAGGCCGTGGCAGCTGTCACGGACGTCCTGCTCGACAACGCCATCGAGATCGAGACCAAGGAGCAGATCGCTGCCACCGCCGGGATCTCCGCCGGTGACCCTGCGATCGGTGAGCTCATCGCCGAGGCGATCGACAAGGTCGGCAAGGAAGGCGTCGTCACCGTCGAGGAGTCCAACACCTTCGGACTCGAACTCGAACTGACCGAGGGCATGCGCTTCGACAAGGGCTACATCTCCGGTTACTTCGTCACCGACACCGACCGTCAGGAAGCTGTCCTCGAGGATCCCTACATCCTCATCGTCAACTCGAAGATCTCGAACGTCAAGGATCTGCTGCCCGTCCTCGAGAAGGTCCAGCAGACCAACAAGCCGCTGCTCATCATCGCCGAAGACGTCGAGGGCGAAGCCCTCGCCGTGCTCGTGCTCAACAAGATCCGCGGCACCTTCAAGTCCGTGGCCGTCAAGGCCCCGGGCTTCGGTGACCGCCGCAAGGCTCAGCTCGCCGACATCGCCATCCTCACCGGTGGCCAGGTCGTGTCCGAGGAAGTCGGGCTCAAGCTCGACAACGTCACCCTCGACCTGCTCGGCACCGCTCGCAAGGTCGTCGTCACCAAGGACGAGACGACCATCATCGAAGGTGCGGGAGACGCCGACGAGATCGCCGGACGCGTGGCTCAGATCCGCGCCGAGATCGAGAACTCGGACTCCGACTACGACCGTGAGAAGCTGCAGGAGCGCCTGGCCAAGCTGGCCGGCGGTGTTGCCGTCATCAAGGCCGGAGCCGCGACCGAGGTCGAGCTCAAGGAGACCAAGCACCGCATCGAAGATGCTGTCCGCAACGCGAAGGCCGCTGTGGAAGAGGGAATCGTCGCCGGTGGCGGCGTCGCCCTCATCCAGGCCGGCAAGACGGCGTTCGAGGACCTTTCGCTCACCGGCGACGAGGCCACGGGTGCCAACATCGTCAAGGTCGGCATCGAGGCTCCGCTCAAGCAGATCGCCACGAACGCCGGTCTCGAAGCCGGTGTCGTCGCCGACAAGGTCGCGAACCTCGAACCCGGCTGGGGGCTCAACGCAGCCACCGGTCAGTACGAGGACCTGCTCGCCGCAGGCATCAACGACCCGGTCAAGGTGACCCGTTCGGCTCTGCAGAACGCAGCGTCGATCGCCGGTCTGTTCCTCACCACCGAGTCGGTCGTCGCCGACAAGCCTGAGAAGGCCGCACCGGGTGCTGACGCAGCCGCTGCCGGGATGGACGGAATGGGCGGCATGGGCTTCTGATCAGCCCGCGCTGAACGAGCCGTGCCGGTGTCCGCGAGGACGCCGGCACGGCTCTTCTCATATGTGCATGGTGCTGTGGTGTCGCCGGTCAGCCTCACGAGAGGTGGGCCGGTCCTGCAGGGTCCGGCCGCCTCGGCCGACGGCCGACATCAGTGAGTGTCAGTCCCAGGGGTTCTGGCGGCGTCGCCGGCGCTCCTCCCGGCGCCTGCGCAGTTCGTCACGCGGAGGCGTGTGCCCGGGAGCATAGGGCGGCAGCGGCGGGTGCGGCGGCTGGAGGCCCTGACCGAAGATGTCCTCGGCGTCATCGTCGACCGGCGGCTGTGCCTCGAGCTGCCGTTTCGCCTCCTCGTCGCCGAGGTGGGCCCGGGCCCGCTTCGTCAGCTCCTGCCTGCGGCGGCGGATGACGTCCTGCTTGTTCGCGATCTGGGAGACCGCGCCGAAGAGCATCGGGGCGATGACGAAGATCGGCCAGAAGAAGATCAGCGTCCCCGACATGATGCTGCCGAACGCCCAGATGGCGGTCGTGAAGCCGACGGGGCCGGCGATCATGCCGATGAGGGCGCGGCGCACCCGGTCCCGGTAGTACTTCTCCGCGGCCTCCTGGATCTGCACGGGAGTGATGGGGATCCGGTCGTCGTCGAGCTGTGCGAGCGCCCGGGCCCGGCCGGCGTCGTCGAGGGCACCGGGATCGACCTCGTCGGCACCGGCGACGACGAGGTCCTCGATGAGCGGCGGGATCTCCCCGAGGGTCTTGACGTGTCCGGCGGTCTCCATGCGCTCGTCGAACTCATCGGCGTCGACCTGCCCGAGGGCGTAGGCCTCCGACAGCACGTCTGTGACCACGGCCCGGTCGGCATCGGAGGCCCTCACCTGGCCGTACGCGCGCGGGTCTGCGCTGAAGCGGGACCAGAGACCACGACTTTCCATGCCTAATACTGTAACCCCGCAAAGGTGGGGCTGAACCAGGATGTTCACCGGGTGAACGCAGAGACCCGACTGGACACGGACGTCCGTCCAGTGGGCTGCCGCCGCCGGCTGAAACCCGGCTGGCTAGACTGGCGAGCGTGGAACCCGTCGTCGTGCTCATCCTCACCGCAGTCTTCGTCGGGGCACTCTCACAGCGGATCACGGGAATGGGGTTCGGCCTGGTCAGCGGCCCGTTCCTCGTCCTCCTCCTCGACCCGGTCTCCGGGGTCATCCTCGTCAACATCTGCGGCATCATCGCGGCCGGCACGGTCTTCGCGCGCACGTGGAGGGAGGTCGAATGGCCGATCTTCGCCAAGCTCGCCTTCGGCACGGTCGTCGGCACTCTGCCGGGAGCACTGCTCACGACGGCGCTGCCGACCGCACCTCTGCAGGTCCTCATCGGACTGCTCATCATCGCCTCACTCGGGGTCTCCCTCCTCATCGGCCACCTCGGCGCGAGGATCCCGGAGAACTTCGGCACGCAGTTCACGGCGGGGTTCGTCTCGGGCACGATGTCGGCGGCCGCCGGTGCCGGCGGGCCAGCGGTGAGCGCCTACGCGGTGCTCACGAGGTGGGAGCAGCGGTCGTTCGCCGCGACCCTGCAGCCCTTCCTCGTCGTCGGCACCGGATCGGCGATCCTCGCGAAGGCCCTCCTCGACGAGGGGGCGTGGCCGCGCCTCGACCCAGCCATCTGGGTGGGGATCGGGGTCGTGCTCGTGGCGGGCCTCCTCGGCGGGGATCTGCTCGCCCGCAGGGTCGCACCGCAGACGGCACGGGCGGCGATGATCGTCCTCGCCTTCGGAGGGGGAGCGGCGACCCTGGCGAAAGGGCTCGGCCTCCTCGGATGAGGTCGGGAGCGGACGCTGTCGCCGAACCAGGGAACAGGTGGGGGAAACGGAGCCGGCATGGGGGCGCGGCTCAGTCCCTTGCCAGTTTAGTCGGGCATACTGGACACAGTTTCGTTCAGCTGGGAGGCAGAGATCGTGGGAACAGTTTTCCTGTTCATACTCATCGTCCTCGGGGCCATCTTCTTCATCGGCCACCGCAAGGAGAAGAAACGTCAGAAGGAGCTCCACGCCGCGGAGCTCGCGCAGGTGAAGAAGGCTGCCGAAGAGGACGTCACGGAGTTCGGCGAAGAGGTCGCTGAGCTCGACATCCTCACGTCCGGGGTCGAACTCGACACCGGTGGAGCGCAGGACTACAAGCAGGCGCTCGACTCGTACGACGTCGCGAAGGAGACCCTCGAGAAGGTCGAGGAGCCGACCGACATCCGTCACGTCACCGAGGCGCTCGAGGACGGCCGCTACGCCGCGAAGTGCGTGCGCGCCCGCGTCGAGGGCAAGCCCCTTCCCGTGCGTCGCCCGCCGTGCTTCTTCAACCCCCAGCACGGACCCTCCGTCGAGGACATCGACTGGGCCCCGGCCGGCGGTCAGCTGCGCCCGGTTCCCGTGTGCGCCGCCGACGCCGAACGCGTCGCCGTCGGTGCCGAACCCGCAGTCCGCAAGGTCGTCACCGCTGACGGTCACACGCGTCGCGCGTACTGGGAGGCGGGCCCCGCCTACGCCGAGTACAACCGCGGCTACTTCAACTCCTACGCCGGTTCCGGTCTGCTGCCCGGCGTCCTCATGGGCGCCATGCTCTTCGGCGGCATGGGCGGCGGCTGGGACGGCTCGTACGCCGACGGCTACCAGGACGGCATGGGCGCCGACGGCGGCGGTGACGCCGGTGGCGGCGATGTCGGCGGCGGTGACATGGGCGGCGACGGCGGTGGTCTCTTCGGCGGCGACGGCGGAGGATTCGACTTCGGAGGCTTCGACTTCTGATGGACGTCGTGCCCATCCGCGACGAGTCGATCAAGCTCGGTCAGCTGCTCAAACTCCACGGCGTCGCTGAACACGGCGCGATGGCCAAGGACCTCATCGCCGCCGGTGACGTCACCGTCAACGGTGAGGTCGAGACCCGCCGAGGTGCGACGATCCGCCCGGGCGACCGTGTCGAAGTCCTCGGTGAGGCCTTCGAGGTCGAAGCCGAGACGGGCTGACCACAGTGGTCTGAGCGCGGCGTTCGGAGCGCCGCCGCCTCAACGCAGAGACATCGATCGCCGTGTCCCCCGAGTCCTGCACTCGGGGGACACGGCGGTCTCGCGTGTGCGCCCGTTCCGCGGCGGGCGGCGCGCGGCAGTGAGTTCGTCGGGGTCTGAGCCCAGGGTGGCGAGTCGCGGTCCGGCCGCCCTGACTCGTCAGCCCTCGAGCGGGCGAGGGTTCTCGTCCATGCCGGGGGCATCCCACAGAGGTGACCACCGGGACATGTCGTCCTCGAACGGCAGCTCCCCGGAGAGGATGCCCTTGACCTGGATCTCCAGGGCGTTGTCGCGCTGCTTCGGCCCGGTCGGCGCGAAGGGGTAGAACGTGCCGCGTTTGTACTGGTACACCAGCGCCAGGCGCCTGCCGTCGGGGTGGGCGAAGTACACGGTCGAGCACAGCAGCATCGTGTCGAAGCCCTGATTGACCAGGGCCGCGTTGACGGCGTGGAGGTTCGTCACGAGGTTGACGACGTTCGCGTCGGCATCGGAGACGACCTGCCACGTGTAGCCGAAGCCGTCGTTGGTCTGGCGCACGTTCGCTGCCGGATCGGAGCTGATGAGCGCGACGCTCTCCCGTTCCGCGGAATCGAAGGCCGAGCCCTCGACCTGGCGGAAGACGACCGCCCCGACCCCAGTCGGCACGAAGTCCGCCGCCGCCTGCAGGGTGAGTGCGGCCGGCGGCAGGGCGAAGAGATCGTCGAGGTTGGCCCGCTTCGGCTTGGAACGGCCGAGGATGGCGTCGAAGAAGCCCATGGGTCTCCTATTCCGGCTTCGACAGCTGCGCGGAGATCTTCGCGAGCTGGGCGAGGCGCTTGTCGAGCGAAGGGTGAGTGGAGAAGAGCTCGCCGAACCCGGAGCTGCCGTGGGCGGCCGGGATGAGGGCGAGATGGTTCGCCGAGGCGGTCTCGCGCAGGTCCTTCTCCGGAATCTTGTTCATGTCCCCGCTCAGCTTCGTCAGCGCCGAGGCGAGCGTCGAGGGGCGACCGGTGAGCAGTGCCGCCGCACGGTCGGCGGCGAGCTCACGGTACCGGGAGAGGCTGCGGATGAGGAGGAACGAGAGCCCGTAGACGACGGCGCCGACGAGGATGAAGAGCAGCTGGATCGGAATGCCGCCGTTGTTGTCACGGCGTCCGCCGAGCGTCATGTAGTACCCGGCGCGCATCATCAGGGCGGCGACGACGCCGGTGACTCCGGCGACCGTCATGACGGTGACGTCGCGGTGGGCGACGTGGGAGAGCTCGTGGGCGAGGACGACTTCGACCTCGTCGCGGTCGAGCTTCTCCAGCAGTCCGCGCGTCACACAGACCACGGAGCGGTTGGGGGAGCGGCCCGTGGCGAAGGCGTTGGGGATCGCGGAGTTCGACACCGCGACCCGCGGCTTCGTCGAGTCCGAGAGCTGAGTGAGCCGGTCGATCATCGTGTGCAGCTCGGGCGCCTCCTCGGGAGTGACCTCCCTGGCGCCCATCGCCTTCATCGCGATCGAATCGGAGAAGTACCACTGGAAGAAGAACGCACCGACGCTCACCAGCACGGCGATGATGACACCGGAAGTGCTGCCGCCGAGCATCCACCAGATCGCGAGGATGAGCACGACGTAGATGAGCCCGTTGAGGAAGATCGTCCAACCCATCCGCATGGTGAGTCCGTTGTCCTTGACGAAGCGGTTCGACATCGTGTGTCCTCTCTCGGTTGTGCGCATCCGGCCCACCGCCTGGTCAGGCGATGGGCCGGAGATCGCGAAGTCGATGCGGGTCGGCGACTGGTGATCGTCTCACCGGCGAGCCACCGCCCGGGTCCGGTTCACGCGGGGTCGGGGATGAACCCTTCGCCGGTGAGCAGCTCGGAGATCTCCTCGAGCGTGGCATCGACGAAGGGAACGACGACGTCGCTCGTGCCGAGGAAGTCGTCGGAGACCGGAGTGCCGTTGGCCACGACGTAGTCGTGGAGTGCGCTCAGAGCCGTGCGCGCCTCGTCGGCGTCACCGGATTCGACGGCGTGCTCGACCTGGTTGTCGTACTTCTGCAGAAGTTCCTGGTCGACGTCGGCGACGTCGAACTGTCCCTCGCCCATGATCCGGATGATCATCACTGCCCCTCGCCTTCGAGCGACTTCTGGTCCTTCTTCTCTCCGGCCGGCAGCGAATCGCGCATGCGGGCGAGTTCCATCTCGACGTCGTTCTCGCTCGAGAGCGCGTCGAGCTGGGCGCTGATGTCGTCCTTCGACGAGCCCGTGACGTCTTCGAGGGCACCGGAGGCGATGAGTTCGTCGACGGCGCCGGCGCGAGCCTGGAGGGCGGCGGTCTTGTCCTCGGCGCGCTGGACGGCGAGGCCGACGTCGCCGAGCTCCTCGGAGATGCCGGAGAAGGCCTCACCGATCTTCGACTGAGCCTCCGCGGCATTGTAGGTGGCCTTGATGGTCTCCTTGCGCGTGCGGAAGGCGTCGACCTTCGCCTGCAGGCGCTGCGAGGCAAGCGTGAGCTTCTGTTCCTCGCCCTGCAGGCCTTCGTGCTGGGTCTGCAGGTCGGTGATCTGCTGGCTCAGCCCGGACTTGCGGGTGAGAGCTTCACGGGCGAGGTCCTCGCGGCCGATCTCCATGGCCTTCTGGGCCTGGCCGGAGAGCTTGTTCTGCTGCTGTTCGAGCTGGTTGATCTGCAGTTCGAGGCGCTTGCGGCTGGTGGCGACGTCCGCGACGCCGCGGCGCACCTTCTGCAGCAGTTCGAGCTGCTTCTGGTACGAGTAGTCGAGGGTTTCGTTGGGGTTCTCGGCCTTGTCGAGGGCCTTGTTCGCCTTCGCTCCGAAGATCGTCGCGATTCGTTGGAAGATGCTCACCGTAGTCGACTCCTGCTTTGGTCCTGATCCGACGACAGGGGCCGGAAACCTCCGATCCCGGAGTCTCCCGGCCTCGATCGCCGTGAACTATCGCCTTCAGCCTACTCATAAAGGCTGATAGTTTCCCAGATGCAGGTGAGGAAAAAAGGACAGATCGCTTCGCGTGTCGCCCTCGCCGGACGACGCAGGCGAGCACCGTGCGATCACGGGGCGAACAGGCGCGAGTTGGCGGCTTCGACCTCCGAGTACTGTGCGGCTGCGGTGCCGAGTGCGCCGTGGATCGAGTTGAGCGATTCGAACAGCTGCTTCTGCGCTCCTTCCCATTGGTTGATCACCGCTTGGAAGTTCTGCGCGGCACTGCCCTTCCAGCATTCCTGGAGGGTGAGCAGATTGCGCAGCATCGTGTTCGACTCGCTCACGAGCGCCTGCGAGGAGGCGGCGGTGGCGGTGGCTGCGGACGAGACGCGTTCGGCGTCGACTTCGAAACTCATGGCTGCTCCTTCTTCCGCGGGGTCCTCTGCGATGAGGGCGGAGGATCGGTCCCGCGTGATCTGTGGTCGTGGGGTCACTGACCAGGGTCGAACCTCCGGACCACGCACGGCAAGCAGCGCGAAGGAGGGTGTGGACGGCCGGTGGCCGTCCACACCCTCTGGGCGCATGAGTGCCGCTTCTCTCCACAGCCGCCGGCACTCGAGTGCGGCTGTGTGTCGGCCTCAGCGGAGGACGAGCGTGACGGAGAGCTTCTGCTCCTGACCGCCGCGGACGATGGTGAACTCGACCGGAGTGTTGACCGGCTGAGCGCGGACGAGTGCTTGGAGCGAGATCGCGCTCGTCACCTTCGTGCTCCCGACCGCGATGACGTCGTCGCCGTCCTTCATTCCCGCCGCCGCAGCAGGCGAGCCGGCCTCGACGGACTGGATCTTCGCGCTTGCTCGGGTGATGCCGCCGGCGTTGATCTGGCCGTCGGTGAGCCGAACCCCGAGGAAGGGGTGCTTGGCCTTGCCGGTGGCGATGAGCTGGTCGGCGATCATCACGGCCTGCGAGGCCGGGATGGCGAATCCGATGCCGATCGATCCGGACTGCTGGCCCTCCTCACCCTGACCGAGCGAGGCGGCGGCGGAGTTGACGCCGATGAAGTTGCCGTTGCCGTCGACGAGCGGGCCGCCCGAGTTGCCCGGGTTGATCGCCGCATCTGTCTGAATGGCGTTGGTGATCGTCAGCTCCTTCTGCTGGGCAGTCGCGTTCTCACCGATGTTCTCCGTGGTCACGGGGCGGTCGAGGGCGGAGACGATGCCTGTGGTCACCGAGTCGGCGAGGCCGAGCGGGTTGCCGAGCGCCATCACCGGATCGCCGACGCTCAGCGCCTTCGAATCACCGACGGGCAGGGGTTTGACGCCCTGCGGGACCTGGTCGAGCTTGATGATCGCGATGTCCGTCGACGGGTCGCGTCCGACGATCTCGGCGCGCATCGTCGACCCGTTCTTCATCGTCACCGTGAGTTCGCCGCCCGGAGTGTCCGAGGGGGCGACGACGTGGTTGTTCGTGATGACCCGGCCCTGGTCGTCGTAGAGCGAACCCGAGCCGAGGGCGACGACGCGGCCGCCGGCGGCGGCCTGGATCGAGACGACGCCCTCCGAGGCGGTCTTGGCGACCTCGGTCCAGTCGGGGGTCTCGATCGTCTGATCGGCGACCTTGCGCGACTCGGTGTCGTCCTGCATCGCCGTCACCGCGTAGCTGCCGCCGAACGCTGCCCCGCCGCCGATGAGGGCGGCGATGAGGGCGATGGCGATCGTCGCGCCCCAGCCGGGTCCGCGCTTCGTCCGCCGAGGCGGCTGTCCGGAACCTGCGCCCGCACCGTTGGGGTCGATGCCGTAGGGGTTCGCGCCTGCCGCGGCGTACTGGCCCTGCCCCGATGCGCCGTACTGCCCGGAGCCGGACTGACCGGAACCGTACTGGCCCGCACCGTACTGACCGGATGCCGACTGCCCGGAGCCGTACTGCGCTGCGCCGGACTGGCCGGTCGCAGACTGCCCGGAGCCATAGGTGCCGGCACCAGACTGGACCGAGCTCTGCTGGCCTGTGCCCGGCTGACCCGAACCGTACTGGCCTGCACCGGACTGGCCTGCGGTCTGCTGGCCTGCTCCGTAACCGGCCGCCGCACCGAAGCCGGCGGCTGCCGCGCCGCCGGGAGCGCCCGAGGACTGGCCGGGCGACGAATACTGTCCGCCGCTCGCGCTGCCCTTGGCTCCCTGACCGTACGCGCTCGACTGACCGTAGCCGCCGGACGAGCTCGACTGACCGAAGCCGGAGGAACCGGGTTGGGAGTGCGTGCTCGACTGGCCGGTACCGGAGGCACCGGACTGGGAGTGGGAGCCGGACTGAGAGTAGGGGTTCGGCTGACCGGAGGCACTGGCCTGGCCGTACTGGCTGGTCTGGCCGTAGCCGCTGCCCTGCCCGCCGGAAGTGCTCTGTCCCGACAAACCTGTGCTTGCCGAACTGGTGTTCGAGGTGCCTGTGCTCGACGAGTTCACCCCGGACGAGTTCTGCCCCGACGCGCTCGAACCGGCTCCTGGCCGTGCACTGTCCACAGGGGTTTGAGCATGAGTCGGCTGGATCCGGGTCTGCTCATCGCCGCTCGAGGCACCGAAACCGGTCGTCGCCGGGTAGCTGCGCGTCGGCTGCTCCGAGCCCTGACCGGACTGGCCGGTTCCCTGTCCGGCCTGACTCGAGTCCCGCCTCGGCGAGGAGGGATTGCCGTTCGCATCGGTCGGGAACGTGCGCGGGACCTCGGAAGAGCCACGAGGGAACGTGCGGTAGTCGTCGTCTCCGTGTCGTCCCCGGTTGCGGGGAGTGTTGCCGTCGTTGCTGCTCATCGCTCGTCCTTTCGCGCGTCTGGAGCACTGTCTTCGTTCTCGGGTATGGGGAGGTCGACGCGGAAGGTCGCGCCGCCGCCCGGAGTTTCATGGACGGAGATGACTCCGTGGTGATTCTCGACGATCGCCTTGACGATCGAGAGACCGAGTCCGGAACCGCCGGTGTCGCGGGTCCGGGAGACGTCGAGCCGGTAGAACCGTTCGAAGATCCGCGGGACCATCTCGGGGTCGATGCCCTCGCCGTGGTCGCGCACCTCGAAGCGGATGCGGCCGTTGGGGAAGCCCCGCAGCGAATCGTCGACGGCCAGGGTTCCCGCCGCCGTGACGTTGGGGACGATGCCCGCCGGCTCCTGCGCGTCGGTGGCGTCGGCACCGCTCGAGTCGCCTCGGCGGAAGATGCGGACCCCGCCGGTGACGAAGCCGCGTTCACGGGACTTCTCCTTCGCGCCCGCCTTGGACGGGTCCTCGCCGCCGCCGTTGCCGTTGGCCTCGGCAGACGACGGCCGTCCGAGGACGCCTACGGCGAACTCGATCGCCGCGCTCTCCGGGGTGTGGCGCACGGCGTTGCCGGCGAGGTTGACGATGACCTGACGGATCTTCGACTCCGAGCCGCGGATGAGCGGCACCGGCTGCGCATCCGAGCCGTCGAGGCCGATGAAGCTGATATCGCGGTCCGGGGCCTGTGCTGCGGCGTCGGCGGCGGCGTCCCGGACGACCTTGAACAGGTCGATCGGTCCGATCTCGGTCGGACGCTGCTCGTCGAGGCGGGCGAGGACGACGAGGTCGTCGACGAGCACGCCCATCCGCTTGGCCTCCGACTCCATGCGCTCCATCGCCTGGGCGATGTCGTCGGGCTTGGTGATCGCGCCCTGCCGGTAGAGCTCCGCATAGCCGCGGATTGTCACGAGCGGGGTGCGCAGCTCATGTGAGGCGTCGGAGACGAACTGCCGGATCCGCTTCTCCGACCGCGTCTGCCCGTCGAAGGAGTCCTCGATGCGTCCGAGCATCGTGTTCAGAGCCGCCGAGAGCCGGCCGAGCTCGGTGTTGCGCGGGAACGTCGGCACACGCTGACTGAGGTCGCCGCCGGCGATCCGCGACGCCGTCTTCTCGATGTCGCGCAGCGGGCGGAACGTGTTGTTGATCGCCCAGTACCCGACACCTGCGACGAGAGCGAGGGCGAGCAGTCCGATGCCGATCATCGTGTTCCGGGAGCGCTCGTTGATGTTGTCGATCTCGCGGTCGAAGGGCACCGCGATGGTGACGAGCACCTGCGTGTTCTGCACCTTCATCGCCCGCGCCCGCCACTGCGACTTCGTGCCGGAGACCGTGAAGGGCTCACCGGCCCTCTCATAGACGTCGGCTTCGGTGATGCGCGGGAGGATCGGGTGGTTCTTCGGCGACGGGGCGACGGGATCGCTGATCGGGTTGCCTGAGGTGTCGAAGAACTGGACGTAGAACCCGCCCGGCAGCAGGTCCTTGAGCTGCTTCCACGAATCGGAGTCGATCGTCGTGGGACTCGCCGTCCCGTTCTTCGTCGCATCCGTCGACTGCAGCTGCGCGGGCTGGAAGACATCCTGATACGCCTGTTTGGCCAGGGTCTCCGAGGCGCTGATGAGCCGTTCGTCGGTGCGTTCGATGAGGCTGTAGCGGAGGTTCTCGAGCACCCACGCGCTCGTCCCCGAGAGGACGAGCAGCATGAGCAGCATCATGATCCCCAGGAGCTTCGTGGTCAGAGACCACTCCTCCCAGAAGCCGGGGCGGGAGGGACGCGTGTGTTTTGTTGCCACGTGAGTAATCTAGCGTCCGTGCTTGGACGACTACTTGGATTCCGGTGTGCGCAGCATGTAGCCGACCCCGCGCTTCGTCTGGATCATCGGCGTCCACTCCATTTCGACAGGGTGCCCGGCGGCATCCGTCTCCGGGGTGACGTCGATTTTGCGGCGCAGGTAGGAGATGTAGGACTCGACGATCCCTGTGTCGCCGCCGAAGTCGTACTCCCAGACGTGGTCGAGGATCTGCGACTTCGACAGCACGCGGTTGGCGTTGAGCATGAGGTAGCGCAGGAGCTTGAACTCGGTGGGGGAGAGGTCGATGAGGATTCCCGACCGGCGCACCTCGTGCGTGTCGTCGTCGAGTTCGAGGTCACCCGCCACGATCACGGCGTTCTCCTCGTCCTCGAGGCTGCGGGTGCGGCGCAGCACCGCGCGGATGCGGGCGACGACCTCTTCGAGGCTGAAGGGCTTCGTGACGTAGTCATCGCCGCCGACGGTCAGCCCCGTGATCTTGTCCGAGGTGTCATCACGGGCGGTGAGGAAGACGACGGGGGCATTCATGCCGATCTGTCGGAGCCGGCGGGTGACGGTGAAGCCGTCCATATCGGGCAGCATCACGTCGAGGACGAGAAGGTCGGGGTTGGTCTGCTCCGCCAGACGCAGGGCCTCGGCTCCGTTGGCGGCGGAGACGACGTCGAAGCCTGCGAAGCGCAGGCTCGTCGAGAGGAGTTCGCGGATGTTGGGCTCATCGTCGACAACGAGGAGGGTGGCTTCGATGTCGGTTTCATTCTGTGCAGTCATGTGACCAGTGTGGAGAGCGAGTCTGAGAGTCACTTGGATGATTCCTGAATGCGATTGTGACCGAGGTCACTGGAAAACTCTCAGGAAAGTCCGTTCGGGTCCGATCCGGCTCTCAGGCTCTCAGGAACGGAGGCGTGAATTGCGGGATTCTTCAGCTCGTATGCATGCTGTGGTCAGGGTGGGGTTGGGGTTGGCTGCGGTCGGGGGTCGGTGCCTGCGGCCGGTGGGTCTGCGGTCCGGGGTCAGTCGGAGGGAATTGGCCCGACGGTGTCAGCCCGCTTCGCTCCGGCGGGCCCGGAAGGCGGCAACGTGGGTGCGGTTGGCGCAGTTGCCGGTGTCGCAGAAGCGCTTCGAGCGGTTGCGGCTGAAGTCAGCGAGGTAGGCGCGGCAGTCCGGGGCGGCGCAGCGGCCGAGGCGGTCGAGGTCGCCGGAGCGGATGAGGTCGATGAGGACGAGTGCGACGTCGACGGCGACCCGGTCGGCGAGGCTCGCCTCGGCGCCGGCGGCATGGAGATGCCAGTCCCAGTCGTCGTGGCGGACGAGCTGCGGCAGGGCGTCCGTCTCTCTCAGCGTGAGGTTGACCTCGTCGACGATGCGACGCTCGAGAGCGTCACGGGCCGCTGTCTCCTCCGCTTCGGGATCGACGCTGCTGACGGCCTCGGCGTCGGGGTCCATCGAGAACGCCGCGTCGAAGCGGTTGCGCAGCCGCCTCGTCGCCTCGACGTCGGCCTTCGTCGCCGTGAGCGGTCCGGAGAAGTCGTGCCGGGCGGCGAAGTCGCGCAGGCCCGTGGTCGTGGTCAGCTCGTCGCCTGACTCGGCGATGCCGCCTGCGGTGTTGAGGAGGTCGACGAGCATCATCAGGTTCGAGCGGATGTCATAGGGGAAAGTCATGATGGCGACCATTGTGTCATATCTCGTAAGGAGCAAAATGCACTTGACTCATTTCATCCCGGTGGGAAATACTGAAGTCGAGGCATCCGCGAACGACCCCGGACACCGCCTCTGACCCGCAGTGACGCCCGTCACAGCGGAACTCTCGGCCGCCTCGGCGAACCCGTCGACGGCCCGCACACTTCAGGAGGTTGGAAATGAGTCGCGCCGTGGTCATGGGGTTCGCCCTCACCCTGGTCTCCGCCTTCTTCTTCGCGGTCTCGGGACCGATCGCGAAGACGATGTACGCGGTCGGGTGGACGCCGGGCTCCGTCGTGCTCATCCGGCTCACCGGTTCGGCTCTGCTCCTGCTCATCCCCACTCTCATCGCCCTGCGCGGGCGCTGGTCGGAGGTGCGCACGCACTGGAAGACCGTCGTCACCTACGGCCTCGTCTCGATGGCCGGCGTGCAGGGGTTCTACTTCATCGCCGTCGAACACCTCACTGTCGCCGTGGCCCTGCTGCTCGAGATGACCGCGCCGATGCTCATCGTCTTCTGGATCTGGGGCCGCACCCGCACCCGGCCGGCGACCGTGACCTTCATCGGCGTCCTCGTCTCGATGTTCGGCCTCATCCTCGTCCTCAACCTGCGTGACGCCTCGATCAGCATCCTCGGCGTCGTCATGGCGCTCGCCGCCGCCGTCTGCCTCGCCTCGTACTTCCTCGTCTCGGCCAAGGACACGATCAACGTGCCCCCGGTGGCGCTGACGGGACTCGGCATGGGCGTGGGCGCGCTCGTCATGGGCGTCATCGTGCTCACCGGGATCATGCCGTGGGGCGCGACGACCGACGACGTCGACTTCGGCGGCGTCCAGGCCTCGTGGATCCTGCCGATGGCCCTCATCGTCCTCTTCACCGCGGGCGCCTACATCACCGGCATCCTCGGGCTGCGCTACATCGGTGCGACCGTCGGCTCGTTCGTCAACCTCATCGAGGTGCCGTTCTCCGTCATCGTCGCGTGGCTCCTGCTGTCCGAGATGCCCGCCCCGATCCAGCTCGCCGGCGGTGTCTTCATCCTCGGCGGCGTCGGCTTCATCAAGTGGGGCGAGGCACGTCTGGCCCGGCGGGTCGCGACCCGTGAGGTCGTCGCCCGGTCGGAGGCCTTCGCCGAGGTGTGAGGGCTGGTCCGCGCCGCTGCTGATAGCTTGAGGCCATGGGCCACATCGACATCAGCGACGTCTCGTACACCCTGGCCGACGGCCGACCCCTCCTGGCCGGAGTGTCCTTCCGGGTCGGCGACGGTGCGAAAGCCGCGCTCATCGGCGCGAACGGCGCCGGGAAGACGACGCTGCTGCGCATCCTCACCGGTGAGCTCGCCCCGGAGACCGGTTCCGTCTCACACACGGGCTCGGTAGGTCTCATGCGCCAGTTCATCACCGCCGACACCGTCTCAGAGGCGCTCGAAGAGCTCGCCCCCAAGCGGATCCGCGCCGCCGCGGCCCTCGTCAGGCGGGCCGAGAACCGTCTGCTCGGTCCCGGCGGGGAGACCACCGAGGTGCAGATGGCGTACGCGAACGCGCTGAGCGAATGGGCGGATGCGGGAGGCTACGACGCCGAGGTCCTCTGGGACACGTGCACCACCTCGGCGCTGGGAATCCCCTTCGACAAGTGCCGGGACCGTGCGATCTCCACGCTCTCGGGCGGGGAGCAGAAGAAGCTCGTGCTCGAGGCGCTGCTGCGTGGGACCGATGAGGTCCTCATCCTCGACGAACCGGACAACTTCCTCGATGTGCCCGGCAAACGGTGGCTCGAGGCACAGCTGAAGGAGACGGACAAGAGCGTCCTCTTCGTCTCCCACGACCGGGAGCTCCTCGCGCAGGCGGCGACGGAGATCATCACGCTCGAACTCTCCGCGGCAGGCAACTCCGCGTGGGTGCACTCGGGCGGCTTCGGCACGTACCACGACGCCCGGGCGGCGCGCTTCGACCGGCTCGAGGAGCTGCGCAAGCGCTGGGACGAGGAGCACGCGAAGCTGCGTGCCCTCGTCCAGATGTACAAGCAGAAGGCCGCCTACAACTCGGACATGACCTCACGGTACCGGGCGGCCCAGACACGGCTCGAGCGCTTCGAGACCGCCGGCCCGCCCGAGGCGATTCCGCGCGAGCAGAACCTGGGCATCCGCCTCGGCGGGGGACGGACCGGGAAGATCGCGATCGTCGCCGACGACCTCGAACTCACAGGCCTCATGCTGCCCTTCGACCTCGAGGTCCACTACGGCGATCGGGTCGCGGTGCTCGGATCCAACGGGTCGGGCAAGTCCCATTTCCTCCGCCTGCTCGCCGCCGGCGGCACCGATCCCGAGGCCGAGCATCGGCCGGTCAGCGACATCGACATCCCCGCCGTCGACCATGAGGGACGAGTGCGGCTGGGTGCGAGGGTGCGGCCCGGCTGGTTCGCGCAGACCCACGGGCGACCGGACCTCGGCGGGCGCAGCCTGCTCGAGATCCTCCACCGAGGCGACGAGCACCGCAACGGGCTGCCGCGGGAACCGGCGTCCCGGGCGCTCGCCCGCTACGAGCTGGCCGGGGCAGCCGAACAGACCTTCGACTCGCTCTCCGGGGGTCAGCAGGCACGGTTCCAGATCCTCCTGCTCGAACTCGCCGGGGCCACCCTGCTCCTCCTCGACGAACCGACCGACAACCTCGACCTCGTCTCCGCCGAGGCCCTCCAGGATGCGCTCGCGGCCTTCGACGGCACGGTGCTCGCAGTCACCCACGACCGCTGGTTCGCCCGCGACTTCGACCGGTTCCTCGTCTTCGGCTCCGACGGCGAGGTCTACGAGTCGAGCGAACCGGTGTGGGACGAGGGCCGCGTCGTCCGCACCCGCGGGTGAGGCACCCGCAAACTTCACCCGACGTCCCAAAACGCGGGCGGCGCCGCATCGCATTTGGGACGTCGGGTGAAGTTTGCGGAGGGGTTACCGGACTTCGATGTCGTAGCTGTAGCCCTGCTCGGTGAGGAAGCGGCGGCGCTGGGCTGCGAAGTGCTCGTCGACGGTGTCGGCGGCGACGACGGTGTAGAACGTCGCCGAACCCGCATCCTCCTTCGGCCGCAGGATCCGGCCCAGACGCTGTGCCTCCTCCTGCCGTGACCCGAAGGCGCCGGAGACCTGGATCGCCACCGAGGCGGCGGGCAGGTCGACGGAGAAGTTCGCGACCTTCGACACGACGAGGACGCGGATGGCCCCCGAACGGAAGTCACGGAAGAGCTGCTGACGTTGCGACTCCGGGGTCTGCCCCGTGAGCACCGGGGCGCCGAGGGCCGCCCCGATCTCCTCGAGCTGGTCGAGGTACTGGCCGATGACGAGGATCTGCGCATCCGGATGCTCGGCGACGAGGTCCTCGACGACGGGCAGCTTCGCATCCGAGGTCGCCGCCAACCGGTACCGGTCCTCACCGTCGGCGCGGGCATAGACGGTTCGGGTGCCCCCGTCGAGGCGGACCCGGACTTCATGGCAGGCCGCGGTGGCGATGAACCCCAGGCGCTCGAGTTCCTTCCACGGCACCTCGTACTGCTTGGGCCCGATGAGGGAGAACACCTCGTCCTCCCGGCCGTCCTCACGCACCAGCGTCGCGGTCAGGCCCAGCCGCCGCCTGGCCTGCAGGCTCGCGGTGAGCCGGAAGATCGGGGCCGGCAGGAGGTGCACCTCGTCGTAGATGACGAGCCCCCAGTCCTTGGCATCGAGGAGTTCGAGGTGGAGGTACGAGCCCTTCCGCCTCGTCGTGAGCACCTGATAGGTGGCGATCGTGATCGGCCGGATCTCCTTGACCGACCCCGAGTACTCCCCGATCTCGTCCTCGGTCAGCGTCGTGCGCGCAAGGATCTCGTCCTTCCACTGCTTCGCCGAGACCGAGTTCGTCACGAGGATGAGCGTCGTCGTCTGCACCCGCGACATCGTCGCGACCCCGACAACGGTCTTCCCGGCCCCGCACGGCAGGACGACGACCCCGGACTCCCCGGCCAGGGAGTGGTCGATCGCCTCCCGCTGATAGTCGCGCAGATGCCAGCCGCCGCCGTGTGCGTCGTCGCTGAGTTCGATGTCGTGGGCTTCGCCGTCGACGTAGCCGGCATGGTCGGAGACCGGATGCCCGAGCTGGAGGAGGGCGTGCTTGAGCTCCCCGCGCTCCGAGGGATGGACGAGGACCGATTCGGCGTCGAGGCGCCTGCCGAACTTGCCCACGAGGTCCGGCTGGTCGACGAGTCGGTCGAGCAGCTCCGTCTCCGTCGAGGTCAGGGTCAGCCCGTGGATCGGGTGATCGATGAGCGTGAGCACCCCGAAGCGGTCCATGATGTCGACGATGTCGACGAGGAGTTCGTGCGGCACCGGGTACTTCGCGAACTCGAGGAGGACGTCGACGACGGACTCCGCATCATGGCCGCTGGCGCGGGCGTTCCACAGTCCCAGCGGCGTGATCGTGTACGTGTGGATGTACTCCGGGGTGCGCGCGAGCTGCGCGAACGGGGCGATCGCCACGGCCGCCTCGACGGCCAGGGGATGGCCCGATTCGAGGAGCACAGTCCGGTCGGACTGGACGATGAGAGGTCCGTTCATATCTTCCTTCGCCGAGGTGACACCGAGGTGGTCAACGCCCGTGCGGTCCCGATTGTTCCCCCGCCGTCGCGACGCTCAAGATGCGCGCGACCGACAGGGACGCCTCGGCGCCCGTCGACGTCACCGTGCCCCGCACGCGACCCCCGTTGACCGTGGTCGGACGCATCTCGACGGTGCGTTCGTGCCCGTGCGAATCCGCGAGCCGGATCGTCACGAGCGACTTCGTCGCCGCGGCCTCCCGCAGCCGGTCGAGGTGCCCGAGCGGTTCGTCGCTCGAGGACTGCTGGGCGACCGCGGCCGCAGGGGAGCGCAGGATCCGGATGTAGTCGCCGAGGCGGTCATCGCTGACCCGGGCCCGTCTCCTCGTCGTCACCTCGGGTTGGGTCTCGGTGATCACCGAACGGCGGCGCACAGGACCGGTCGGGGAGTGGAGGAGGGCATGGTGGTCACCGGTCTCGAGGAGGTGCATCGTCCGTTCGGGGCCGAGCTGGCTGATCGCCACGGTCGGGGCGAGGCGCTCGAGGCCGGCGGGCACCATGAGCGGGTCGGCGAGGATGACGTCGAGGTCCACGGGGTCGTCGACGACGAGGACCGCCCGGGAGCCTGCGACCCGAACCCGACGCAGCTTCGCCGCGGTGTTCGTCACGAGGAACTCAAGGGTCGACGGCAGGTCTTCGGCGCTGATCGCCCGCAGCTGGGAGAGCGCCTCGGCGGCGTCGATGCCCGACTGCATGCTCGCCTCGATCGTGTCCGCGTCGATGCGGTAGACGGTGCCCTGCCCGCGCGCCTCGACGACGGCGAAGCGACGCAGCACATGGTGGACGCTCGGGTCGATCGGGCCGGTCGCGACCGCGGTGAGGTCGGACTGGATGAGCACGGACTCGACTTCGGGGACGAGACCGTGGCGCACCTCGGCGACGACCTCGGCGGGCACGGTGAGCGCGGCAACGCTCAGTCCCAGGGGCGCGATCGCCGGGTCACGGCGCGCCTCGTCGGCCATGGTGCGGGTGAGCCCGGCGGCGAGCATCGACCCGAACCGGCTGGGCCCGAAGTGGTCGGGCTGCTGGAGCGGGGTCGTGGCGAGGCCGAGCATGACGGTGGTGCTGAGCACCTCGGCGGTCATCGCGGTCTCATGCGCGGGCAGCAGCGGATGCCGTCGCAGGACCTCCCGGTGGATCCACGCAGCCGACCGGGACGAGCCGAGGCCGATGTCGTGGAGGACGGTGAGCACCGCGGAGCGCAGCAGCGGCATCGCCGGAACGGATTGGGCGAAGCCTTTGAACAGGGACTTCTTCGGGGTCGCGAGCACCGTGAGGCGTTCGTTCGCGCTCGCCCCGGCGACGAGCTGGGTGACCTCCTGCGACTCCCGCAGCCATGCCCCCACGAGCGCGGCCCAGAGCTCGGCGCGGTCGGCGGCGAGCTGGGCTGCCGCGGTCTCGCTCGCCGTCCACGCCGGGTCGAGCGGATCGTCGAGGACCCCGATGAGCCCGAGCGCCTTCGCCGCGAGCAGCAGGGTGATCGTCTGGCCGGTGCCGAGCTCGAGTGACCGGGCGAGGCGACTGACATCGCGTTTGGAGATCCCGCCGCTGGTCAGACGCGAGACCGGGTCGGTCTCGAGGGAGTCGACGAGGCCGCGCAGGGAGGAGATCACCTCGGCGACGGCCGCCTGTTCGCTGTTGTGGATGAGCGCCTGCGGAATCGTCGTCGCACTCGCATCGACGCCGTCGGCAGCGACATGCCAGGGTCGGGTGCGCGTCGACTCGGCCGCCGAGGTGGGCAGCAGGGTGATCGCCTCGGACTGGATGCGCCACGTGCCCGCCGTCGACGTCGGCCACGCGAGACCGAGGTCGCGCAGACGAGTGAGATCCGCCTCGGCGGGGGAAGGCCCCGGACGGGAACGGTCGGTGCGGGCGGGAGCCGAATCCGGCTGGGCGGACCCGGGACGGGCCGAGGCCGACGACGACAGCGCTTCGAGGTCGATGTCGGGGCCGGTGCGGGCGGCGGTGGCGAGGTCGATGAAGAGGTCGAGCTGGTCAGCGGTGAGCGCCTCGATGCCGCGGGAGACGCCGATGCGCGAGGACGCGGCGGCGGCGAGTGCCCCGAGCGTCGGCGACTCGGGTTGGAGCAGGTCGCGGCGCGTCCGCACGAAGGACTCAAAGTCCTCCTCGGAGCTGTGGGTCAGCCAGGCGCTGAAGGTCGTTGACATCGCGGTTCAGTGTATCCCCAGGGGTATGATGGTGGGGTCAGGAGAGCACAATCCGAAAGGGACGAGCATTGTCAGCCAAGCGTGTCGACACGGCCATCGTCGTCGTGGCAGTCACCGCAGCCGTCATCGGAGCGGCCGGTCTGCTCGGCGTTCTGGGTCAGGCGTGGATGGGGTACACCCCCTCGCAGCTGCTGACGTTCCTGCCGATGATCCTCCTCCCGATCGCCTTCGCCCTGGCCACCGCGGCCGTGATCCGCGCGGTCCTGCGGCGCAGGCAGACCGAGGTGGGCCCGAGCTGAACCGAATCCGCCGGACTGCGGATCGGGATGCGGCCGAGGACACCGTGAGTCGGTGCCTGTCACCGACGGGCTGAGAGCACTCTGAGCGGACCGGTCGGATCCGGACACAGACCCCCTCCGCAGCTTCGAGGCGAATCGGCGGGACACCTCGGCGAATGCGCCACCCGCCTCGGCGAGGACGGGACGATCCCGACGCACAGACACCGACATCGACCACCGCCGGGCCTGCCCGGCACGAGCACCGCCGGCACAGCCCGGCACGAGAACCGGCCTCCGCCCCGGAGGCCCTTAGGGCACTGCACCACATCAGGAAAGGACACCATGCCAACCGGACGCGTGAAATGGTTCGACGCCGACAAGGGCTACGGCTTCGTCGTCGCCGAAGACGGCTCCCAGGCCTTCCTCCACTCCTCCTCCCTGCCCGAGGGCACGGAGATCACCAAGGGCACCCGCCTCGACTACGACGTCGTCGACTCCCGCCGCGGCGCGCAGGTGCTCAAGGCCCGTGTGCTCTCGGCTCCGGCGAAGGTCGCGAAGGCTCGACGCCGCTCGGCCGAGGACATGGCGGTTATGGTGGAAGACGTCATCAAGGTCCTCGATGACCTCAACAACGGTCTGCAGCACGGGCGCTACCCCGACCGCGACCACGGGAACAAGGTCGCCTCGCTGCTGCGGGCGATCGCCGACGATCTGGAGTCATGATGTCCTCACTGTTCACGACATGGCTCGCCGACCTGCGGGCCCCGGAGCACGCGGACGCGGCGGCGACGGGCGCGGAGGCGACGGTTGCGGCTGAGGCTGTTCCCGCCGAGGTTGCCGAGACGAGTGCGGCCGCTGAGGCTGTTCCCGCCGAGGTTGCCTCCGGCGCGGCGGATGAGGCTGCGGCCCCAGCGCAGAAGCCTGCCCGGACGAGCCCCGAGAAGGTCGTCCTCGACGCCCAGCTGGCCGCTGCGATCGACATCGCCCGATCCGCCATCGCCGAGGTGGCCGGCAGCTCGGTCATCGGCGAGCACCTCGGCGCGGTCGCCGAAGGCACCCGACTCGTCACCCATTACTTCGTGTGCACCGACCCCAGCTACCGTGGCTGGCGCTGGGTGGCTGTGCTCGCCCGCGCCCCGCGCTCGAAGAAGGTCACCGTGTGCGAGACGGCGCTGCTGCCGGGACCCGACGCCCTCGTCGCTCCCGAATGGGTGCCGTGGGATCAGCGCCTCGAACCCGGCGACCTCACCCCGCGCGACACCCTGCCCAAGGTCGACGAGGATCCGAACCTCCAGCCGGGCTACCAGCAGACCGAGGACAACTCGGCGGACAACATCGACCAGATCGCGAACTTCGAGTTCGGCATCGGCCGCGAACGCGTGCTCTCCGCCGAGGGGATCACGGCTGCGGCGACCCGGTGGGCCGAATCCGAGGCCGGAGCTGACGGCGAATTCGCCGCCCGCGCCTCGGCGCACTGCGTGACCTGCGGTTACTTCATGCCGATCGCCGGATCCCTGCGCGAGAGCTTCGGGGTGTGCGCGAATGCGTGGTCGCCCTTCGACGGGCGCGTCGTCCAACTCGACTCCGGGTGCGGGGCGCATTCGGAGACCGACGTCAGACGTCAGGACACCAGCCCCGCCGAGGCGGTCGTCGACGACTACGCGCGCGGCGAACTCGAGCTCCAGGAGGGCTGAAGCACCAGATGGCGCACACGTTCCGGTCGCTGGCGGAGCCGAACTACAGACATTGGTTCGCCGGCGCGCTCATCTCGAACACCGGAACGTGGATGCAGAGGACAGCGCAGGACTGGCTCGTCCTCACCTACCTGACGAACAACAACGCCTCGGCGCTCGGCATCACGATGGCCCTGCAGATGGGTCCCCAGCTCATCATGTTCCCGTTCGCCGGAGCCCTGGCCGACCGGTTCTCCAAGCGCAGGCTGCTCATGGTCACCCAGGCCCTCCTCGGCGCGGTCGGCCTGCTGCTCTTCGTCCTCGTCATCACCGACACCATCGAGCTGTGGCAGGTCTACGTCCTGGCCCTCGTCCTCGGCATCCTCGCCACCCTCGACACCCCCGCCCGGCAGGCGTTCGTCTCCGAACTCGTGGGGGAGAAGCTCCTGCCGAACGCGGTGAGCCTCAACTCCGCGTCGTTCAACGGCGCCCGGATGATCGGCCCCGCCGTCGCCGGTGTCCTCACCGCCCTCGTCGGCGCCGGGCCCGTCTTCCTCATCAGCGGGCTGGGGTTCGCCGCCACCCTCACCGTGCTCATCCGCCTCGACACGGCACGACTGCATCCCTCGAGTCGCCGAGGTGGCGGCGGGGTGCTCGGCGGATTCCGCTACCTGCGCAGACGACCGGACGTCACGGTCGTCCTCCTCGTGCTCTTCATCGTCGCGACCTTCGGGTTCAACTTCAACATCTACACGGCGACGATGGCGCGGATCGAGTTCGGCAAGGACGCGAGCGGGTTCGGACTGCTCAACTCCGTCATGGCGATCGGGTCCGTGGCCGGTGCGCTCGCCTCGGCGAAACGGGAGAAGCCGCGGCTGCGGTTCATCTTCGGGGCTGCCGGCGGCTTCGGTCTGGCTGTCGGACTCGCCTCGCTGATCACGAACTACTATGTCTTCGCCGCCGCTCTCATCCTCGTCGGATTCAGCTCGCTGACGATGATGACCTCGGCGAACGCCTATGTGCAGACGACGACCCCGCCGAACTATCGCGGTCGGGTGATGGCGATCTACGCGGCCGTCGTCATGGGCGGCACTCCGATCGGGGCGCCCCTGGCCGGATGGGTCGCGGACTCCTTCGGACCCCGCATGGCGATGGGGGTGGGCGCTGCCTCGGGTGTGCTGGCGTTCGGCGTCGGACTCGTGTGGATGATCGTCGCGAAGAACCTGCGCCTGAGCTACGATCCGAAGTCGCGGATCCGGCTGCACGTGAGCTACCTCGGGCATCCGTAGCGCGGTCGGCGGTGCGGCTGCTCATCTGACTCTGCGTCCTCACAGACAGGTCCGGTTCTGCGTCCTCACAACCGGGTCCCCTAGGATCGGATCTGCGCTGAGCGCACCTGGTCGGCTGCGAGCGGAGCTGAAGAGAGCCCTGATGAGAGCACTCTTGAACAGACCATCGTCGAAGAGACCCCCGTCGAAGAGATCGGATATGTCGTGAACGTGGACACTGTGACCTCCCTGCTCGTCGGCATCGCCGTGCTCGTGGGGTGCCTCGGCATCATCGTTCCCGTGCTGCCCGGCTCCATCCTCATCGCCGTCGCGGTGCTCATCTGGGCGTTCGTCATCGGCACCCCGGCGGCATGGATCGTCTTCGCGATCGTCGCGGTCCTCGTGGCCGGCGGCATGAGCGCGTCCTTCGTCCTCACCGGGCGCAAGCTCAAGGAGATGGAGGTGCCGAACCGGTCGGTGGCTGTCGCCGGTGTGCTCGCAATCGTCGGCTTCTTCGTCATCCCGGTTCTCGGGCTGCCGCTCGGCTTCGTCCTCGGGCTCTATCTCGCCGAGTACGCGCGGCTCAAGGACCCGACGACCGCGTGGTCCTCGAGCTGGGGATCGATCAAGGCGATCGGACTCGGCACGGTCATCGAGCTCTTCCTCGCCCTGCTCGCCGCAGTCGCCTTCTGCATCGGACTGCTCATCCACTTCCTCTGAGCCGCACGTCGCAGTGCGAACGGCGCGCGCTACTCCGCACCTCGATAGTCGCCGCGTCACTTGGCACCTCGAGAGTCACGGCACACCTGTAACCGTTTCTCGCACCCCAAGCGGCATTTCAGAGGTCTGGCTCCGCTCACCGCACCTTTAGCTCGACACACCACCCGTGCAAAGGTGGTTCATGGCGCTAAGGGTGAGGGTTGCGGTAGAACGCCGGCGCGCGCCCGCTACGCGAGGGCGTCGATGACGAAGTCGAGGCAGTTCAGCAGCGCCTTGACGTCTGCCGGGTCGACCGAGACGAACGTCGCGATGCGCAGCTGATTGCGCCCGAGCTTCCGGTACGGTTCGACGTCGACGATGCCGTTGGCCCGCAGTACCGAAGCCACGCGCGCGGCATCGACCGAGTCGTCGAAGTCGACGGTGGCGACGACCGAGGACCGGTCGGCGGGATCGGCGACATAGGGGTGGGCCACCTCGGCGGCATCGGCCCAGTCGTAGACGTAACCGGAGGTCTCACTGGTGCGCTCGGTGGCCCAGTCGAGGCCGCCGTTGCCGTTGATCCACTCGATCTGCTCGGCGAGCAGGAGCAGCGTGGCCACCGCAGGGGTGTTGTACGTCTGGTCCTTGCGCGAGTTCTCGATCGCGGTAACGAGGTCGAGCGACGCCGGGATCCAGCGCCCGGACTCCTTGATCTCCTCCGCCCGGGCAACGGCCTTGGGGGAGAGGATCGCGACCCACAGTCCGCCGTCGGAGCCCATGTTCTTCTGCGGGGCGAAGTAGTAGACGTCGGTCTCGGCGATGTCGACGGGCAGACCGCCGGCGCCGGAGGTCGCATCGATGACGACGAGTGCATCCTCGTCGATGCCCTCGGGGCGGGCGATCGTCGTCGCCACCCCGGTCGAGGTCTCGTTGTGCGGCCACGCGTAGACGTCAGCGCTGACCTCGCTGTCGCCGAGGCCTGCCGCCTCGAGCGCTGCCGGGGACGGGATCGCCGAGGTGCCCGGCTCGGCTGTCAGGATGAGCGATCGTTCGAGGTGGGGTGCGGTGTCGGTGGCCTTGGCGAACTTCTGTCCGAACTCGCCGAAGGTCGCATGCGCAGCGCGCTGCCTCACGAGTCCGAAGGCCGCGACGTCCCAGAACGCCGTCGATCCGCCGTTGCCGAGGACGACCTCGTAGCCCTCGGGCAGGTCGAAGAGCTCGGTCAGTCCGGAGCGGATCCGGGCGACGAGGCTTTTGACCGGCGCCTGTCGGTGGCTCGTGCCGAGCACGGTCGTCGCCGCGGAGTTCAGGGCCTCGATCTGGGCCGCGCGGATGCGGGCGGGACCCGATCCGAATCGTCCGTCGGCGGGCAGGAGTTCGTCTGGGATCGTCAGGTTCGCAGCAGTCACGCTCGCCATTCTAGGGGCACGCGAGTCCCCGCCCGCGGGCCGTCTCACCATGCGCGAACGGACGTCCTCGGCCCCTGCTGTCGACGGTCCGCGCAACCCCGACGGACCGCGGCCCGTAGAGTGGAGCCATGAGTGAGCCTGTCGACCGACTGGCCCAGACCCGGGCCTCCTACATCTCGTCCTCGTTCGATCGTCCCGAGGTCTCCCCGCTCGAGCTGTTCCGCACGTGGTACGACGAAGCCGCCGGCCAGGTCCGCGAACCCAACGCGATGACCGTCTCGACGCTCGACGAGTGGGGCCCGGTCGCCCGCATCGTTCTCCTCAAGGGCGTCGACCCCGCAGGCTTCGTCTTCTTCACCGACTACGACTCGGCCAAGGGGCGTCAGCTGCGCGCGGATCCGCGGGTCGCGGCGAACTTCCCCTGGCAGGACATGCACCGGCAGATCCGCATCCGGGGCCTCGCCGAGGAGGTCGCCCCCGCCGAGTCCGACGCCTACTTCTCCGTCCGCCCCCGCGGGTCGCAGATCGCTGCGAGCGTCTCGAAGCAGTCCCAGCCGGTCGGCGGGCGGGAGCAGATGGAGTCCGAGTACGCCGCCGCCGAGGCGGAGCTCGCCGGCCGCGACGTGCCCCGTCCCGAACACTGGGGCGGCTTCCGCATCCGGCCGTTCGAGATCGAATTCTGGCAGGGTCAGCAGAACCGCTTCCACGACCGCTGGGTCTTCCGCCGTGCCGATGGCAGTCATGACCCCGGCGACCTCGCCCGGTCGCAGGACTGGGACCTTGTCCGCCTCTACCCGTAAGCACCAGGACTCTGCGCCCTTAGCCATCCCCTCCCAGCGCCTCACTCCCTGACCACCCGTTCCCCGAAGTCCGCCCACACCACTAGAGTCCGTGTATACAGTCCCTTATATACAGACCCTGTTTCAGACAGACACTGAACCGCAGTCCTCGAACACCGACACAGACACCAGAAGAACCCCCGCGTCCCCCGGCCGCTCGCAGCGAGGTGAGCCGGCCCCAGGGAACGCCGACCCGCGCTAAGGAGCGTCGATGACCCAGACATCAGCAGCCACCACGACCGGAACCGAGGCCCTGTTCGACAACCTCATCGGCGGACAGCGCCGCGGATCCGAGGACCGCAGCCTCAACCGCAATCCGTCGGACCCGTCCGACGTCATCGGCAGCTTCGCCCGCGCCGATGCGCAGACCGTCGAGGACGCCATCGCCGCCGCCAATGCCGCGGCACCGGCCTGGGCGGACTTCCCCGCTCAGCAGCGGTTCGCGATCCTCGACACGGCCGGCACCCTCATCGCCGAGCGCGCCGACGAACTCGCCGACCTCCTCGCCCGGGAAGAGGGCAAGCAGCTCGGCGAATCCCGCGGTGAGGTGCTGCGCGCCTCCCAGATCTTCAAGTTCTTCGCCGGGGAGACCATCCGCAACACCGGGGAGATCATCGACTCCGTCCGCCCCGGCCTCACCGCCGAGATGACCCACGAACCCATCGGTGTCGTCGGAGTCATCACCCCGTGGAACTTCCCCATCGCCATCCCGGCCTGGAAGATCGCCCCGGCGCTCGCCTACGGCAACACCGTCGTCTTCAAGCCCGCCGAACTCGTACCCGGCTCGGCCTCGGCCCTCGTCGACATCCTCGTCGAGGCGGGACTGCCCGACGGCGTCATCAACCTCGTCATGGGACCCGGACGGATCGTCGGGGAGGTCCTCACCACCTCGGCGGACGTCGATGCGGTGACCTTCACCGGCTCCGTCGCCGTGGGACGCGGCGTCATCGCCGCAGCGAGCGAGCACGGCATCCGCGTCCAGTGCGAGATGGGAGGGAAGAACCCGCTCGTCGTCCTCGGCGATGCCGACCTCGAGGCCGCCGCCGACGCCGCGGTCAACGGGGCCTTCTTCTCCACCGGCCAACGGTGCACGGCCTCGTCCCGACTCATCGTCACCGACGACGTCCACGACGAGTTCGTCGGACTGCTCAAGGAGCGCATGGCGGGCCTGACGGTCGGCGACGCCCGCGCCGAGGGCACCGACATCGGCCCCGTCGTCTCCGAGGACCAGCTGCAGCAGGACCTGCGCTACATCGGCATCGCCCGCGACGAAGGGGGAGAGGTCACCGGCGGCGACCTCGTCGACGCGGCCACCGACGGGTACTTCCTCGCCCCCGCCCTCGTCACCGGGACCTCGGCTGGGGACACGATCAACGTCGAAGAGGTCTTCGGTCCCGTCGCCTCGGTGATCCGGGTCGCGGACTACGACGAAGCCCTCGCCGTGGCCAACGACACGGCCTTCGGGCTCTCGGCGGGCATCTTCACCTCGTCGCTGAAATATTCGACGCACTTCAAGCGTTATGCGCAAGCTGGAATGGTCATGGTCAACGCCCCCACCGCCGGTGTCGACTACCACGTCTCCTTCGGGGGTCGGAAGGGATCGAGCTACGGTCCCCGGGAGCAGGCACGGGCGGCGCGCGAGTTCTACACGGTGCACAAGACGGCGTACGTCAACGCGGGCTGAGAAGCGGCCCAGGCAACCGCCGCGATAGAATCGAGACGGATCGCAGCGGCTGCGAGGCATCGCAGTCGTTGCGGGGTCGCAAGACCTCTGAAGTGTGAGAACGCCTGACATGGTCACATGACCTGAAGACGAAGAGTGGAGTGGCTGGTCTTAAGTGAACGACCTCGTCGATACAACCGAAATGTACCTCAAATCGATCATCGAGCTCGAAGAGCAGTCGATCGTGCCGCTGCGCGCCCGGATCGCGGAGCGACTGGACCACTCCGGTCCGACCGTGTCGCAGACCGTGGCCCGCATGGAGCGCGACGGACTGCTCCACGTGAGCAATGACCGGCACCTCGAGCTCACCCCCGAAGGACGCCGCATCGCCACCGAGGTGATGCGCAAGCACCGTCTGGCCGAACGCCTGCTCGCCGACGTCGTCGGCCTCGAGTGGGAGCTCGTCCACGATGAGGCCTGCCGGTGGGAGCACGTGATGAGCGAGCAGGTCGAGCGCAAGCTCGTCGCACTCCTGCCCGACACGAGCTCCGGCCCGTACGGCAACCCGATCCCCGGACTCGACGTCATCGGCGCGGAGGCGAACACCGGCGCCGAGGTGGTCGACCTCGCGACCGCCGTCGCCCGTGACGGTGCGACGCAGCTGAGGATCGCGTGGCTGGCCGAACCCCTGCAGGTCGACACCCACCTGCTCCAGCAGTTCCAGGTGGCCGGGGTCATGCCCGGCACCGACGTCGAGATCACCCGCAACGGGGAGTACATCACCGTGCAGGTTCCCGGCGCCGAGGATGTCCTCGATCTTCCCGTCGAAACCGCCTCGCACGTCTTCGCCCACAAGAAGTGAGGCGAGCGATGTGATGGCGGTCACAGAATGATCGCGGACAGGTCTCGGCCTGTAACGAAAGCCTGACCGCAGCCGGCCCGGAGAGTGGACATCCACCCTCCGGGCCGGCTTCTGTAACGGTCAATGTTACGGAGAAATGAATCTCATTCACCGCTCTCACCTGCAGGCTTATGGAAAACCTCGGGGTTTCCCCACCGTGGTTGTGACAGAAACGTGACAATTGATCACTGATTGGTTACAGTTGTTGAGGTCGTCCGCGCAAGCGGCGGCTTCGCACCGGGAACCGCACGCCACGCCTGATGCGATACACACCCAAGGACCGAAGTGGCGGTCGGAGAGATCCGATAGGTGACGAGAGGAAAACGTGGCAACTAAGCACCATGGCCGCCGCGCCGCAGAGACCAAGGTCAAGACTCCGCTGACCGAGCTGACTGAACTCCTGAACGCCAACTCCGCCGTCTTCGGACGTCGCGCGGCCGTCGTCGCCGCCAGCGGTGGACTGCTCACCGCAGCCGTTCTCCCCGCTGCCGGTCAGGCCGGAGACGACAACGTCGCTGTCTCCGCCGACTCGAAGACCCAGGTCGCCGAATTCCAGAACCAGGCCGCCACCGTCGTCCCCGACGGCAGCGCCAAGGACAAGAAGGACGACTCGTCCTTCAGCGTCGACGTCCAGACCGTCACCGCCAAGCCTGCTCCTAAGCCCGAGCCGAAGCCGAAGAGCTCCGCTGCGGCCTCGAGCGATTCCGACTCCTCGAAGGCCTCGTCCAAGTCGAAGAGCGACAAGGGTGCGTCGAAGGACTCCGGTTCCGGCGACGTCAAGATCCCCGACGGTTCGAAGGCCCAGCAGGTCCTCGCCATCGCCAAGCAGTACGTCGGCACCCCCTACGTCTCGGGCGGCACCTCGCCCAGCGGCTGGGACTGCTCCGGCTTCAACTCGTACGTCTACGCCAAGGTCGGCGTCAACCTGCCCCGCACCTCGGGTGCCCAGGGCAGCGCCGGGGCGACCGTCTCGAAGTCCGAAGCCAAGCCGGGCGACCTCATCTGGAAGCCGGGACACATCGGCATCTACGCCGGCAACGGCATGATGTACGACGCCGGCAACCCGCGCGTCGACACCAGCTACCGCAGCATCGACTGGATGATCGCCGGCGGCGCGAAATTCGTCCGCGTCCTCTGATCACGCTCTGACGGGAACTCCCCGTTGCACTCGACGGTCCTCGAGTGCGGCGGGGAGTTTTCGCATCTGTGCACCCGCCTCGGTGCCGTGGTCGCGCGGGATGACGGCGCTCTGGCCTCGCGGGACGGTCGGGTGCAGGTGAACGCGCGGGAAAGATTCCGTGACCGGAGGGGTATGAATTCGGTCACAGGGGCGATCGGCGTTACTCTTGAGAAGATTGAGTTCCGTAAGCGATGGGAAATCCGATGGGACATAGTCGAATATTCCGGACGACCGCTCCAGGTTCTGGTGCGGAGTACATATCTGTGTCTGTGTCCGATTCCAAGGCGTTGTGCTGGTGCACGACGCCTTTTGCGTTCCCTGGCCCGGCTGCGTCTGCGGCGCTGCGCTCAGGGAGCGGACCGGCGTCCGCCATCGGCTCCCCATCGCCCATGAGAAGAGGGGGCGGGATATGAAGACTCTCGTGCTCAATGCCGGATACGAGCCGCTGTCGGTCGTGCCGTTCACCAGAGCCGTCGTTCTGGTGCTCACAGGCAAGGCGACGGTGCTGGCCGCCGATGACGCTCCGGTGAGATCGCAGCACGTGAGTCTCGACCAGCCCTCGGTCATCCTCCTCACCCGCTACGTCAGACCCCCGCGCGATCGCAGGGTCTCACTGTCGCGTCGCGGAGTCCTGCGCCGGGACAACCATCGCTGCGCGTACTGCACGCGACCGGCGAGCACCGTCGACCACGTCGTCCCCCGGTCCCGCGGAGGCGGCAACACGTGGGAGAACCTCGTCGCGTGCTGCCGAGACTGCAACAACCGCAAAGGCGACCGCACGCTGTCCGAGATCGGCTGGAAGCTCGGCTTCTGCCCGAAGGAGCCGCGCGTGGGACAGTTCTGGATGCGCGGGATCGATAAGCCCGTCGAACAGTGGCGGCCCTTCCTCGAGATGAACCACGCGGCCTGAGTCCGCGTTGCCTCAGGGGTGGTGCGCCGAGCGCCGGCGCACCCTACCGGCAGGCGTCTGACCGGTGAGGATGCCGTCCGCAGTGTGACCAGAAACGGATAACGATGTGACATCGTCAGCCGTGCTGACATCTTTGTGATCTAGGGTGGACTCAGAGAAATTCGCTGCGACTTGAGGAGCGTGCGATGTCAGAGCAGGACCGCAGTCACGATGCCACGTCGTCGCCTGCCGGTGAGCCCGAAGCGGTGGTCGTCGGCATCGACGGCTCGCCCCCGTCGAGGAACGCGCTCAACTGGGCGATCCAGGAGGCCCGTTCCCTGGGCAAGCCGATCCGGCTCGTCGGCGCCTACACCATTCCCAGCGTCGCTGCCGCGGCCATCGACGTCTCCTACGTCCCCATCGACGACTCCGCGATCCGCGCGTCGGTGACGAACACCCTCAAGGAGGCCGCCGCCGAGGTCAAGGCCGCCGGCGTGCCCGTCGAAGCCGTCATCGAAGTCGGGGATGCCGCCGGGGTCCTCATCGACGAATCGAAGTCCGCGTGCCTGACCGTCGTCGGCTCCCGTGGTCGGGGCGGGTTCGCCGGTCGCCTCCTCGGCACGGTCTCGAGTGCGCTGCCGGCCCACTCCGCGTGCCCGACCGTCGTCGTCCCCGCATCATGGCAGGCCGACACCGAGAAGCCGGCCCATCCGACATCGTCGCGTCCGATCCGTCAGGACGGCTTCGAGGTCGAGGAGTCCGATCCCGACGCCGAGGCGGTCGAGGGTCTGCGCTTCGACGGCAAGGTCGTCGTCGGGGTCGACTCCCTCGGCGCCGAGTCGCCCGCCCTGTGGAAGGCAGCTCGCCTGGCCGTGCGCCGCGGTTCGCCCCTGCACATCGTCGCCGTCATCACGACGACCGTGATCGGTCCCGAATGGCTGCCGAGCACCGCCGACCTCGAGCGCCTCATCAACGAAGGCGCCGACAAACTCGTCGTCGCCAAGCAGCGCGTGAAGGCGGAGTTCCCCGACCTCGACGTCACGTGGACCCTCTTCGACGGTCAGCCCGCCGAGGTGCTCGTTCGGGCCTCCGACACCGCCGAGGTGCTCGTCATCGGTTCACGCGGACGCGGCGGGTTCGCCGGCCTCCTGCTCGGGTCGACCTCGCAGTCGGTGCTGCCGTACTCGCAGTGCCCGACGATGGTCGTCCGGGTCTCTCGCGATGCCAACAAGCGCCGTGAGGACGGAGAGATCCCCGAACCGGGTCTCTGATCGGTGGAATCGACGACGAACGAGTCCGCGGCTGCGGCTGCCCGGACAGCGGCCGTACCTGCGGCCCCGGCGGCTGAGCGTCGCCGGTTGCGCGCCGCGGACTGGGCGGGACTGACGATCCTCGTCATCCTCCTCGGCGTGGGCCTGACCTGGTCGAAATGGCTGCCGTACTGGGACAAAGCCCAGACGATGTCCGAGACCTCGGTCTGGGAGGGTGCCCCGCTCTTCGACGTCGCCGGTCAGGCGATGTCCGTGTCCGGGGCGTGGGACTTCACGCTCGCGTATTTCCTGGCCGTGTGGAAGGCGCTCGTCGTCGCCCTCCTCGTCGCCGCGGCCATCGACGCGCTCGTGCCCCGGGACTGGCTGCTGCGGGTGATGAACCGGCGGCATGCCGCAACCCAGTCGCTCGTCGGGGCGACTCTGTCCCTGCCGTCGATGATGTGCACGTGCTGTGCGGCTCCCGTGGCAGCGGGCCTGCGCCGGACCGGGGTGACGCGCAGCGCTGCGCTGGCGTACTGGGTGGGCAATCCGCTGCTCAACCCTGCGGTCCTCGTCTTCCTCGCCCTCGTCCTGCCGTGGCAGTACCTGGGCGTGCGCCTCGTCGTCGGGCTGCTCATCGCTGTCGGGGCGAGTGCCCTCATCGGAACCTGGATTGCGGGACGCGGCAGGGACGTCAACGTCCCGCAGCCGGACGAGCCTGCGGAACTCTCGTCGATGCCTCGGCGATACCTGCGGTCGCTGTCGCGGTTCACCCTCATCCTCGTCCCTGAGCATCTCGTGCTCGTCTTCGTCATCGGCCTCATCGCTCCGTGGCTGACCGGACTCTACGGTGTGGAGGCGCAGCTCGGGGCGGTCGCGATCATCGTCGCCGCCGTCGTCGGCACGCTGCTCGTCATCCCGACCGGGGGAGAGATCCCGATCATCCTCACGCTGCTGGCCGCCGGTGCCGGCGCGGGAACGACGGGTGCGCTGCTCATCGCGCTGCCTGCGCTGAGCCTTCCCTCGATGGTCATGGTCGGCAGGACGATGGGCTGGAAGGCGACGTTGGCCATGGGAATCGCTGTGATGATCGGGTCGGTGCTCGCCGGACTGCTCGTGCTCGCGCTGACGTGAGGTGGTGTGGCGGGAAGAGCTGCGGCGAGAACAGCGCCGATGCGGTGCTGGAGGCTGCTCCGTCGAAGCGATTGCTGCCGCGTTCGCTGCGATGATGAAATGCGTGGCGCCCCCGGCGCGATTCGAACGCGCGACACCCGCTTTAGGAGAGCGGTGCTCTATCCCCTGAGCTACGGGGGCGATGTGGCTGTCGTCAACCACGATCACCCAGTGTAGCGTAGAAGAAACCTCGATGTTCCACGGTGTGCCAGCACCTGTTATGCGTAGTTTCTCGTTAGGGTCGAACTGTGCCAGATACCGTTGTTGACGATCAGTACCCAGAGCTCGGGGGCGCGTTCGCCGAGTGGAAAGAGCAGGCCGCCCACCTCGGCGGTCGCGACACCATGCTCCATTTCCGGGACTCTCGCGACGGCAGCATCGACCTCTCCGGAGCACATCCGTCGGGCCTCGCCCAGCTGCTCGCCGGTCGCCCCACCCGACTCTCGAGCCTGATCCGCGACCACGAGATCCTCGCCGACGCCCGCCGTCGAGCCCGGTCGATCCGGTCGAAGGCAGAACAGCTCGACAACGAACGCGGCATCCGCGCCGCGCATCTGGCCATCGGCTTCGCGTCGTGGACGGAGAAGGACTCCAAGTTCAAGTTCAACGCCCCCGTCGTGCTGCGCCACATCACGCTGGTGCCGCGCGGTTCGCGCGTCGAGGACTACGAGATCGTCCTCGGCAACGAGATCACCATCAACCCGGCCCTCGTCCGCCACCTCGCCGAGGTGTACGACCTCGACGTGCCCGTCGACGAATGGGTCGACGCCACCGGGGGACCCCACGGCTTCGACCCGGGCCCGGCCCTCGACCGCCTCCGCGACCTCGCCCAGGCCGTGCCGGGCCTGCGCATCAACCACCGGTTCATCGTCTCGACGTTCGCGAACATCGCAAGCGCCTTCACCGGCGACTACCTGCCCACGCAGCATCCCATCCTCCGGGCGCTGGCCGGCGACGACGAGGTCCGCGGACAGTTCGGCGGCGGTTCGACCGTGCCCTGCCGCACCCCACGCTCAACGGGTGACACGGCGAAGAAGGCCTCGGAAAGGGGTGCCGGGCCGGCGGAGTCAGCCGAGTCGGTTGAGTCGACGTCGCCGGCGAAGACATCCGGTGACTCGTCGACGTCCGACGAGCGGAGCGCCGAGTCGACCGGTGTGACACCGACGGCGAAATCCGGTGAGACTGCATCGGCAGCGACACCGGCATCGACCGGGGTCTCTTCGAGGTCGACTGATTCTTCGACCGCCGGCGACGGTTCGACGGCAGGCGGGGACTCGACGGTAGGCAGCGACTCGACCGCTGGCGACGACCCGAAGGCGGGTGACGACGCGACCACCGCTGGCGGCGACTCGAAGACAGGTGACGACTCGACCACGGCTGGCGACGCGAAGTCGGGCAGTGCTCAGGCACCTGCTGGGACAGAAGTCGGGAAGAGCGATGCCGCTGCGGACGCAGGGAGCTCGGAAGATGACCCCAAAGCGCCGGCCCGTGAGAAGGACTCCGGCGGTGGCGCATCCGAAGCCAACACCGGCACCAAGAACGACGTCGGCGCGAAGACCGACACCAAGAACGACACCGACGCCAAGACGGACGCCGACTCCACAGCCGATGCCAAGCCGAAGGCTGACACCGAAGCCGGCATCGCTGACGCGAAAGCCGACATCACGGCCGATGCCGGCACCAAAATCACGGCCGACGCCGGCACCGAAGACGATGTCGACGCGAAGACTGACACCGGTGGGAAGCCGTCCTCCGGTCCCGCGTCGAGGACTGCCGCTGCACCGGCAACCGATGACGAGGACGAACTCGGCGAACCGACGGTGCCGATCACCTCGGCGAGCTCTGGCTCAGCCACGACTTCGCACCGAACGGCACAGGAACCCTCGGCTGTGCGCACCGAGGACCCCTCGGCCACCGACGCTCGGCAGGCTGCGGCCGATGAGGACTTCGTGCCCGCCGCCCTCAAGGAACCCGTCACCCCGCTGCCCGACCGGAAGCCGCAGGAGGAGTTCCTCGTCATCGACGTCGACGGCGACCAGCAGGCCGTCGTCGATGCGGCGGTCTCGGGTCGCTCCGTCGTCGTCGACACCCCTCCGGGAACCGGCGCCACCCAGGTCGCCGTCGCCGTCGCGACGACGCTGGCGCACACGGGCAAGAGCGTGCTCTTCCTCGCCCAGACCGCCGATGCCCTCGACGACTTCTCGGCCCGCCTCGGCGAGGTCGGGCTGGGCGACTTCGCCGTCGACACCCGCGAAGGCGCCGAGCACATCAAACGTCAGCTCATCGACCTCATCGGCTCCGCGGAACGAGCCGAACGCCCCGACCTCGGCGGCCTGCTCTCCGAACTCAACGAGCAGCGGGCTACCCTGACCGACCACGTCACCTCTCTGCACCGGCGGCGCCAGCCGTGGGACGTCTCCGTCTACGAGACTATGCAGCACCTCGCCGAACTCACCTCCGGCGACGACTCGCCGCAGACCGGTGTGCGCTTCGGTGAGGACATCCTCGAAGCCAGCGACGACCGCCGGCACGCACTGCGCGGGAAACTCGGTGAGCTCGCCGGACTCGGCGCCTTCACCCTCGACGTCGAGGACACCGTCTGGTTCGGCGCCGACCTCAAATCCGTCGACGAGGCCGAAGCCGCCCGCACCGTGGCCGAACGCCTCGGCCGCACGCTGCCCGACCTCGTCACCGCCGTCGAACCCGTGCTCGCCAAGGCCAAGCTCAACCCCCGCCGCAACCTCGACGACTGGTCGCGGGCGATCAAGGTCCTCCTCCGGGTGCGCACGACCCTCGACAGCTTCGCCCCCGACGTCTACGACCACCGCCTCGACGACCTCATCGCCGCGACCGGGACCGCGGACTACCGGGCCGAACTCGGCGTCGAGATGGGCATGCTCCAGCGCAAGCGGCTGAAGAAGTCCGCGCAGGAGTTCCTCCGCCCCGGCGCCGACGTCGCCGACCTCCACTCGGCGCTCATCGACGTCCGCGCTCAACGGGTCATCCTCCGCGACCTCGCCGGTCACGACGGCCGTCCGCAGATCCCGCGCGGTGTGCTCGAAGCCGACGAGATCCTCCAGGGGGTCGAAGCCGACGTCGCGAAACTCGCCCCTGTGCTCGAGACGACCCCCGACGGCGGCGACCTCGGCGCGATGCTCATCGAAGAGCTCACCGCGCGCGCCGAGGCGATGGGCGGGGACTCGGAGAACCTCGCGGACCTGCCCGAACGCTCACGCCTGCAGCGGGAGCTCACCGATGAGGGCCTCTCCGAACTCATGACCGACCTGCGCCGGCGCAAGGTCGAGAACCACCTCGTCGGACCCGAATTCGATCTCGCCTATTGGGCGTCGGTCCTCCAGTCGATGGCCGGCGAGGATCCGAAGATCGGCCGCCACGACGGTGCTGCCCTCCACGAGGTCGCCGAAGGATTCCGGGAGAACGACCGGGCCTTCGTCGCCGCCGGCGCCGGGCGCCTGCGCTACAACCATTCGCAGGCGTGGAAGCGCGGCATCGACGCCGACCCGATCGCTGCCGGGGTCATCAAGCAGGAGCTGCTCTCCCCGCACACCTCCGTCCAGCGGATGTCGACGAAGGCGCCCGAACTGCTCACCACGCTCGCGCCGGTGTGGATGGCCAGCCCGTACACGGTGCCCGAGCTCTTCGCGGCACTCCCGCTCTTCGACGCCGTCGTCATCGCCGACGGCGGGCGGCTCTCGATCGCCGACGTCGTCCCCGGCATCACGCGTGCCCGCCAGGTCGTCTCGCTCGGCGACTCGCGGCTGCTGGGACCGCGCCCGTTCTCGATCGCCGTCGACCGGTGGGGACCCGACGAAGCCGAGCATCCGGACTCGGTGCAGGACCGCCTCGGCGAATTCCTGCCGCGGATGCGGCTGGCGAACTCCTACCGCCTCTCACCGGTGGGTCTCATCGACCTCGCGAACAGGCACTTCTACGATTCGACGATCTCGACCCTGCCGACCGCGCACACCGGCGAGGGAACCGGGCTCGAGTTCTCCTACGTCGCCGATGGGCGCGGGCCCACCGACATCGGCACGGGCCGGGTCGAAAGCCCGGACGCCGAGGTCAAACGCGTCGTCGAACTCGTGCTCAAACATGCGCGGACCCGGTCCAGGGAGTCCCTGGCCGTGGTCGCCCTCACCCCGCACCATGCGCAGCGGATCGCCACAGCGATCTCGCGGGCGATGAAGGATCTGCCGTACGTGGCAGCCTTCTTCAACGACCCCGCGAAGGAGCCGTTCGTCGTCACCGACGCCGAACGCGTCCAGGGGATGTCACGGGATGCCGTGATCTTCTCGCTCGGCTACGGGCGCACCGTCCACGGCCGGGTCATCAACGACTTCGGTCCGCTCTCCGGCCCCGACGGCGACCGCATCCTCGCCGCCGTCGTCACCCGCGCACGCAAACGACTCACCGTGGTCTCGAGCATCGAGGCCGAGGACTTCGACGCGGCGAAGCTCAGCGGAGGAGCACAGCTGCTGCCGCGCCTGTTCGAGGAGATCGCCGGCGGCGGCGTCCGCCAGCCCGGCCCCCACGGGGAGATCTACGACCCGCTGTTCAACGACATCGCCGACCGTCTCCTCCAGCTCGGCGTCGTCGCCCACGAGCACTACAACGGCATCGACCTGGCCGTGGCGAACTCCGCCGAGGACGAGCACGGGATGATCATCGCCGTCTCCGGAGACGGCCCCGACTACGCCTCGATCCGCAGTCTGCGCCAGCGCGACCGGGTTGTTCCCGAGCAGCTCGAACGCCGCGGATGGAAGTTCATGCGCGTGTGGTCGACCGATGCGTTCGTCGACCCGCAGGCCGAGACCGAGAAGATCTTCGACGCCTGGAAGTCCACGGTGGAGACGATGAGCCCGCAGGCGATCCTCAACGCCGCCCGCGCTGCCTCCGTCGTCGTCGGACGCACCGGCAGCCGCCCGAAGCTCGTCCCCGGCCTGCCGATGCACAAGTACTCCGACCAGGGTCTTGACGAGATGATCGACTGGATCCAGTCCGATGCCGTCGTCCGCGGCGACGGAGAGATCAAGGAGCTCCTGCGCACGGCGCTCGCCCAGAAGAGCAACACACCCCGCGGGGAGACCCAGCTGCAGGCAGCCGTCGACCGCTATCGTCAGCGCCATGCGCAGGCGAAGAAGGTCACCGGCGCCGAGGTGTTCATCCCCTCCGCCGATGCGCGCGGTCCCGTCGAGGGCGAGGTCATCCCCACCTTCGACACCGAACAGATCCGTGCCGAATCGCTGCGCGACGCGGGGCTCATCGAGGCCGACGACGTCGATTCCGAGTCGGGTTCGGGATCGGCGGACGGCCGGGACTCCTCGGCGAGCACCGATGACCGACCCTGAGCCCGGGGCAGAGTCCGAGCCCGGGCGTGATCCCGAGCGCGAGCCTGAGCCCGAGTCCGAGCCTGGGCGTGATCCCGGGTCCGAGAGTGAGCCCGAATCCGATTCGCCTGACGGCGAGACCGGCACCTCGGGCTCGTCCGACGAGGGCGACGATGAGCGTGAGAAGAAGGCGCGCCTCGAGCGTGCGCTGCGCGCGTATCGAGCGACGCTGCGCAACGAAGCCGAATCGGGCACGACAGGATTCAGTGCCGAACACTACCGGTCGCAGAAACCCCCGCACTGGTGACGCGGTACGGCTGATGCCGGCTCGGCCGGCCGACATACCGGGGTGACGAGGACCCCGGACAGCGACGAGGGCCCGCTTCCCAGTGTGGGAAGCGGGCCCTCGTGCATGTGCAGCCTCAGGGGCTGCACCGATCACGGTCGGATCAGTGGCGCGGCGGTTCGTTCGGGTCGGTGTATCCACCCTGACCCGGGGTGCCGCCTGCAGGACCGGCGTTGGCGGCGGCCTGGTTGCGGAGGAGATCGCGGATGTCGCCGAGGAGGTCCTCAGCGGTCGGGGGCACCTCGGACTCGGGCACGCCGCGCTTGCGCATCTCGTTGAGCTTGTTCATCGGAACGATGATGATGAAGTAGACGATGGCGGCGACGATGAGGAAGTTGATCGCGGCGGTGATGACCGCACCGATGTCGATCGTCGTCTCAGGCACGCCGGGCTTGAGCGTGAAGCTCAATGCGGGGCCTTCTGCGCCGCCGACGGCAGCGATGAGGGGGTTGATGATCTTGTCGGAGAACGCCGTGACGATGGCGGTGAACGCGCTGCCGATGATGACAGCGGTCGCCAGTTCGACGACATTCCCCTGGAGAATGAAGTCCCTGAAACCCTTAAGCATTAGCGGCACCCTTTCGGTGGTGTGAGCAATAATGCGACTCTAATCTTGCAATGAAGGTTACATAGTACACACCAACTCCACATCCCAACACTGTTGACATGCGAATAGCCAATGACTAATCGGGGTCACCAGGGCCCGCCAGGATGCCGCCGCTGCCGGTTTCGGCAATTCGAGAACGGGCTCATTGCGGCAGGATTGCAAAGCTGATCGGCAACCCCGCGAATTCCGCAATCCGACCCGCATCGTCGGGGGAGAGGATTACCGAGACAAGCTGTCCTGATTCTGCTGTGACGCCGTTCTCCTTCTCGATGATCCGGGCGATCGTGACCTCGTCGACGACGACCTCGGAACCGCCCTCGGGAAGGGAGCTGAACAGACGGATCCGCTGACCGGGGGCGAGGAGTCCGGCGGACTCGTCGTCGGCGAGCCGCACCGGCATGATGAGGTCGGTGGTGCCGTCGGGCAGCGCCTGCTGGTCGAGGACAGCCGCCCGGGTCAGAGGCGATCCCTTCGACACACCCGCGGAGGTGCGCTTGTCCAGAGCGTCGTCGACGGCGGTGAACGATTTGCTCGGCACGAAGTCACGGGGATAGTCGACGAGCGCGAGGTCGGCGGCGGTGAGCTGAGTGCCGGGGGCGAGGTCAGCGGCGGCGACGACCACCGGAGTGTCGCCCTGGCTCGGGGTGAGCTGCCACGCGAGCAGGGCGCAGGCGAGGGCGATGCACACTGCGGCGAGGAGCCTGCGCGGTCGCACCCGCAGGGACAGCGGACCGCCTGCCGCTCGAGCCGTGAGCCGATCGAGGAGCTTCATGCTCTGAGCGTGCGCAACCCAGACGGTCGATGGCAAGGGATGAGAAATCCCCTGTGGACAGTCATCTGTCGTCCACAGGGGATCTGAGCATGAGTGGCCGGGCCGTCCCCAGCCGTGCGCACATGAGTCGCAGGGGAGCCGAGCGGCTCAGTTCGTCGCTGAAGCGCCCGCCTTCGCCGGGGCTGCCGACGACTCTGACTTCGACGCAGAGTCGGAGGAGGTGGAGCTCGAGTCCTTCGACGAGGAGCTTGCCGGGGCGACCGAGCTCGAGGTGCTCTTGCGGGAGTCGGTGGCATAGAAGCCCGAGCCCTTGAAGCTGATGCCCACGGTGCCGAAGACCTTCTTCAGCTGGCCCTGGCATTCCGGGCAGATCGTCAGCGAATCGTCGCTGAAGTCCTGGTGGACATCGAATTTGTGGCCGCAGCTCTTGCATGCGTACGAATAGACGGGCATAGAGAACCTTTCCTCAACGTGAAGAGTATAGTGCACCGGCCCGTTCCGCCGTCTCTCGCTCTCACCGACCCTGTGCGCTTCTCCACAGTCCAACGCGCACGAGTGGGGGTTTATTTCGCGGGCGATCGAGGCCGGACGGTGAGGACGACCTGTCGCCGGCGACCCCGTTCAGAGCACGCGCAGACCGTCCTCGGTGATCGCCTCCGGGACTCGGAGATCCCACGGTTCGACGACGAGGCCGGGCAGATCGGCCTCCTCGGCGAAGCACACACCGACCACGCGCGGACCCGCAGAATCGGGGGGCTGTGCGTGCGAGCGCGACGGCCCGGGCGGCGCATCCCCGATAGATGCGTCCAGGGGCGGCACGTCGCCCAGCGGCACCTCTCCCAGCGGCCCGAACGTCCTGTCGTAGAACCCTCCGCCGTTGCCCAACCGTGCCCCGCCGGCACCGAAGCCGAGGGCAGGGACGAGGAGGAGGTCGGGCGCCGCCTCGGCGAAGAGGCTCGACGCACTGTGCTCGGCCCGCGGTTCGCGGATGCCCCACCGGCCCTGCGGGGTGAGTTCGGCCATCGGTGCTCTCACCTCGCCGAATTGGAGGGCCTCACCGATGCGGGTGACGACAGGGAGGAAGACCCGGGCCCCGCGCTCCCGCAGGCCGTCGACGACGGTGTCGACATCGGGCTCACCGGGAAGGGCCGCATACGCGACGACGATCCGTCCGGAGAGGTCGGCGCTCGGCCACCAGTGGTCGAGCGTCGAGCGCACGGCGTCGGAGATCGACGGGGAGAGGGCAGACGATGGAGGCGCGGGGGGCGGCGATCGCAGGTCGGCGACCGACGAGGCGGGGGCGGCCGCCTCGGCGGGAGAGGCACCGGAATCGTCACTGTGCGCGCCCCACTGACGCGCACGAGCTGACCGGCGGGCCCGGATCAGGGCCCGCAGCTCTGCCTTCGAGGAGACGGGATCCACGCCCTTCAGCCTAACCGGTGGGGCGGGCATGGCTAAGATGAAGGGCATGACTGATCAATCTCGCAGCACCGTGCGCAAGGCCGTGATCCCCGTGGCCGGCCTGGGAACCCGCTTCCTCCCCGCGACGAAGGCGACGCCGAAGGAGATGCTCCCCGTCGTCGACAAGCCGGCCATCCAGTACGTCGTCGAGGAGGCGGTGTCTGCGGGTCTGCAGGACGTCCTCATGATCACCGGGCGCAACAAGCGCCCCCTCGAGGACCACTTCGACCGCGTCGACGGACTCGAAGCGGCGCTGGCGAAGAAGGGCGACGACAAGAAGCTCGCCGCCGTTCGGCACTCCTCGGAGCTCGGAGACATCCACTACGTCCGGCAGGGCGACCCCAAGGGTCTCGGCCATGCTGTGCTCAAGGGCCGCCAGCACGTCGGCGACGAGCCGTTCGCGGTCCTCCTCGGCGATGACCTCATCGACGAACGCAGCCCGATCCTGCCGACGATGATCGACGTCACGGAGCGGACCGGCGGCAGCGTCGTGGCGCTCATGGAGGTTCCCCCGGAGTCGATCCACCTCTACGGCTGCGCGGCCGTCGAGGAGACCGACGAGGACGGCGTCGTCAGGATCACCGGCCTCGTCGAGAAGCCGGCACAGGAGGAGGCGCCGTCGAACCTCGCGATCATCGGCCGCTACGTCCTCGCTCCGGAGATCTTCGACGTCCTCGAGACGACCGCGCCCGGCCGCGGCAACGAGATCCAGCTCACCGACGCCCTGCAGACGCTCGCCGAGGATGAGTCCAGCCACGGCGTCTACGGCGTCGTCTTCTCCGGCGACCGCTACGACACGGGCGACAAGCTCGACTACCTCAAGGCCGTCGTGCAGATCGCGTGCTCGCGCGACGACCTCGGCGAGGATCTCAAGGGATGGCTCAAAGAGTACGTGGCCGAACTCGACTGAGTGCCCGTGGCTTCGCTGTCTGGCCTCGCGCGGGGACGCTGATGCCGCGCGAGGACGCTGAGCGGGGACGACCGTGATGGGCGGCCCGTTCTGGCCGATCGAGCTGCGCGATGCCACCGCGGGCGTCGTCCTTCGACCCCTGCGCCGCAGCGACGAATCCGAGTGGCGTGAGGTCCGGCGGTTCAACCGGGACTGGCTGCGTCCGTGGGATGCGACCCTGCCGATCCCCGGTCAGGTCACGCCGAACTTCCGCGCGATGGTGCGGATGTACGACAAGCAGGCCAAACGGGCGCAGAGCGTGCCGTTCGCGATCGAGGTCGACGGCCGCTTCCGCGGCCAGCTGACCGTCTCCGGCATCACGTGGGGGTCGATCCTCAGCGGCCAGATCGGCTACTGGGTCGACTCCCGCGTCGCCGGTCGCGGCATCACACCGCTGGCCGTGGCGATGGCCACCGACCACTGCCTGTTCGCGCTCGGCCTCCACCGCATCGAGATCAACATCCGACCGGAGAACACTGCGAGCCTCCGCGTCGTCGAGAAGCTCGGCTTCCGCGACGAGGGACTGCGGAGGAACTACATGCACATCGACGGACAGTGGAGCGACCACCGCACCTTCGCCCTCACCGTCGAGGACATCCCCCACGGCATCCTCTCCGCGTACCGGCACAGTCGAGGTGAGGGGCCGGGCTCGCGCTCCTTGTGAACTTCGTGTCGGAATGACCGACACACCACCGCCGTTCACGCTGTTGTCCAATCGTGACCTCTAGGCTCTGCAGTGTGGACACCAGCATCATCGTCGTCATCGCCATCGCCGTGGTCTTCGTCGTCGTCGTGCCCGCAATGATCCGCCGGTCGGCCACCGAGCTCTCCCGCGTCGACCTCGACCGCCTGCCCGATGATGCCCAGGTCGTGCGCGCCGAATCCCAGAATCCCTGCCGTGACCTCGGCGAGCGGGTCGCCGTCTTCCGCGCCGAGGCGGTCAAGCCCTCCGTGCCGAGTGCCGACCATGCCGCCGCCGGGATCGCCCCGAACCTGCGGCTCTCCGCCGGCACCCCCGAACTCTCCGTCATCGACGGTGACGCCCAGACCGCCGAGGCAGTGCCTGAGTCCCAGCCGGAACCCGAATCCCAGCCCGCTGTCCTTCCGGTCGCCGTGGGCGAGACCCGCTCGGCGTTCCTCGCAGGCGGACACGACCGGGCGTCCGGGGCCGACAATGTGCGCCCCCTTCACCCGGCCGTCCATGCCGTGTTCGCGCAGACCGGCGGAACCGGTTCCGGCCGACAGAACGAGGGGCGCGCCGCCGAGTCGGTGAGCCGCCTCGGCGCCGGTCAGCAGCGGGCGGTCCGGGCGCAGGCTGCAGCGACTGCCAACCGGGCGCGCCGGATGCCGCCCGGAGGCGGCCAGGACCGCCTCGGCGGGTCAGACCCCACGACAGAGCCCACTTCCCGACCCGATGAGGATCCCACGATGACCGAGAGCACCGCCCCGCTGCGTGAGTCCCTGCGTTCGATCGGGACGATGGTCCGCGGGTTCGCGCTGACGTTCCTCGCATCGGTGCTCGGGGTGATCGTCACATCGGTGCTCGCGTTCTTCTCCGTCGTCCATCCCGCGCTCATCGGCGTCTTCGCCGGGCTCGCGGTCGTCTCCCTCTTCATCGTCCGCACCCTCAACATGCGCAAGCGCGAGATCAGGAAGCGGCTGCGCCGGATGACCGAGGCGGCAGCGACTTCGCGTGCGGCTGACGTGCCGCGTGCGGCTGAGACAGCTCGGTCGACAGCGACGACCGCTGCGCAGACGGCCGGGTCGACGAAGTCGTCGACCGTCGGGTCCACGGCGGCACGGGCGCAGGCGATGGCGGCCAAGGCTGCGGCGACGTCGCGCACGACGGCATCCGAGACGAAGACGTCATCTGCGGACGAGAAGGCGACGACGGCGAAGGCCGCTCGTGAACGCGCGCTCCAGCAGCGCAGTGCGACGGCCAAGTACGCCCGCGAGGAAGCGGTCACCGGTGAGATCCCGGTTGTGCGCATCCGCAACGAATCCGCCGAGGGCCACACGACTCGCCAGATCCTGCTCACCGGTCCGATCCCGGTCATCGCGGAGCCTGCGGCAGTGACCAATGCCGCAGAGAAGGCGGACACGACTCCGGCCGAGACCTCCTCACCTGTGGCTGCCGCAGACGAGGCCTCAGAGGTTGTCGCTGCGTCGACGACCTCGGTCGCAGCGGACCTCGCCGACACCGTCGTGCAGAGCGCTCAGCGGAGCGCGGCCGCGAAGAGTGCCGCCGAGGCGGCGGTCAACGACCCGTTCCAGCAGCGGCTCAAGGCCCGCGACGGATGGTCCCCGACGCCTCTGCCGGTGCCGAGCTACGTCGGCGCCCAGGAGGCCGAGCACGCTGTGCCGACGCCCAAGGCCGCCGATGCGAGTTCGTATGAGACGCAGGCGCGCAGCCGAGAGGACATTGCCGCACAGTTCGCCGAGGAGCTCGGATACCGTGCCGAGTTGAGCGACTCGGCACGTGAGGACAGCCCGCTCGAGCACGGCCGCAAAGCGATTCGTGCCGACAGGGCACCGGCACTCGATGCCGTCAACGACGTCCTCGCCCGCCGCCGGGCGTGAGCTGACCGGCGCAGGCATTCACCTGCCCTGACGTCGGCCATCGTGGGACGGCCTCCCGACAGATGAACGCTCAGTCGGTGAAGACGTTCCAGCAGATGCTGTTGCGACGCGCCTGATCGTCGAGGACAAGCTCACGGACCGCCTTGGGCAGGCGTTCACGCTGCCGGTCACGCTCCGCCGCTGCCGCATCCGGATCGTTCGGGTGTGCGGCGGCGACGGCCTTGATCGCGTAGGCAGCCGCGCCGAGATCGTGCTCGGCGACATGTCCCACGCATGCAGCCTGACCGGCCGCGTACGCAGCGAAGCGGGCGGCCCCGGTCAAGGGTCGCGCAGCCCCCATCGCATGGCCTCCGGCGGCACGGGCGGTCATCATCGGCATCTGCCCGTCAGCCCACTTCCGCGCGGCGGCGATGGCCTCGCTCGGGCGCGGGTCGTCCGGGGCGACGGCGGCGAAGAGCGACAGGACATGCTCGGCGCAGTCGGCGGCCCACAGGGCGAGAAGCTGGTGGTGGTCGTCGGTGAGGGTGCCGCCTCGGCGGATCGTGATCAGCCGGGGATCCCGGTCGGGGGAGAGGATCACCGAACGACCTCCTCGGCGTGAACGTTCGGGCAGGTCGATGGAAGGGACTTCTCCGTCACTGTGCTCACAGTGCCTGAGTGTAGGCCAGTCCGGGTAAGGACCATAGGGCCCGGGACGGTCAACGACCCTGCTCGACGTCGCGGACCCCCGGGAACGCGGNCCCCCCCCCCTCGGCGCTCTCATCCCCGGCGGGCCGGCTCAACCGGCGGCCGCACGGGACCAGGAGAGGGGATCAGGAGCGCGGCGTGGCCACGTACTTGATCTCGAGGTACTCGTCGATGCCGACGCGTCCGCCCTCACGGCCGAGACCCGACATCTTCACGCCGCCGAACGGGGCGGCCGGGTTCGAGACGAGACCGGTGTTGAGGCCGATCATGCCGACCTCGAGCTTCTCGGCGAGGCTGAGCGCACGGTTGATGTTCTCGCTGAACAGGTAGCCGGCAAGCCCATACTCGGTCTCATTGGCCAGCGCGATCGCCTGCTCGTCGGTGTCGAAGGTGACGATCGGGGCGACGGGGCCGAAGATCTCGGTCGTGCGGATCTCCGAACCGGCCGGGACGTTGGTGATGACGGTCGGGTCGAAGAAGAACCCGTCGCCTTCGATCTTCGAACCGCCCGTGAGCACCGTCGCACCTCCGGCGACGGCGTCGTCGACGAGGGCCGCGACCTTGTCCAGCGACTCCTGGTCGACGAGCGGTCCCACCTCGGTGCCCTCATGGAGGCCGTTGCCGACCTTCATCGAACCGATGCGCTCGGCGAGCTTCTGCGAGAACTCATCGGCGATCGAGGAGTGGACGAAGAGGCGGTTGGCCGCGGTGCAGGCCTCGCCGCCGTTGCGCATCTTCGCGAGCACCGCACCGTCGACGGCCTTGTCGAGATCGGCGTCCTCGCAGACGACGAACGGCGCGTTGCCGCCGAGCTCCATCGAGGACTTCATGACATTGTCGGCAGCCTGCTTGAGCAGGTTGATGCCCACCTCGGTCGACCCGGTGAAGGTGACCTTGCGGGCGATGCCCGACTCCATCCACGGGGTGACGACCCGACGGGCCGACTCCGAGGTGACGACGTTGAGGACGCCGGCCGGCAGCCCTGCCTCGGTGAGGACGTCGACGAGCATGAGCGAGGTCAGCGGGGTGAGCTTCGCGGGCTTGAAGACCATCGTGCAGCCCGCGGCGATGGCCGGTCCGATCTTGCGGGTGCCCATGGCCAGCGGGAAGTTCCACGGGGTGATGAGCACGCAGGGGCCCACGGGTTCGCGGGAGACCATGAGGCGGTTCTTGCCGTCGGTGGAGAGCATGTAGTCGCCGCTGATGCGCACGGCCTCCTCGGAGAACCAGCGGAAGAACTCGGCGCCGTAGGCGACCTCTCCCTTGGACTCGGCGAAGGGCTTGCCCATCTCAGCGGTCATGACGGCGGCGATGTCGTCGGAGCGCTCGATGAGGAGTTCGAAGGCGCGGCGCAGGATCTCGGCCCGGTCACGGGGTGCGGTGGCGGCCCAGTCGGCCTGCGCGTCACCGGCGGCCTTGATGGCGGCCTCGGCGTCGGCGGCGGAACCGTCGGCGACGGTGGTGATGACGTCACCGGTTGCGGGGTTGATGACGTCGATGGTCTTTCCGCCCTCGGCATCACGCCACTGTCCGTTGATGAACAGTCCGGTGTTGAGCTTGTCGATGATCGGCGTGATGTCCACGACTGATCCTCCCTTGGTTGTTGTGTCGAGGCGGCAGAGCGCAAGATCGCCCGGCGCCTCGTTCAGTGTAAAGGTCCGCAGGGGCGGAATCGATGCGGATTTCGCAGTGTGAGAGCGTCAGTCGCGCGGTTTCCGTGCCTGCGCGGACATCGCAGCGTGGACGAGCGTGCTCATCGAGATGAGGAGCCGATTGTGCAGGGTGATGCCGCGGATGACGGCGAGAGCGATCTCGTCGCGGGTGAGGGAGTCGCTGATGGGCAGCGTGTTCTCCCGGGCGATCTGTGCCAGAGCCGTGGCATGGGTCATCACGATGTCCCGCCCCACGTCGTAGCCGGCGTCGATGAGATCGCGCAGGCAGACGGCGACCGCGGCGCGAGCGGTGGGGGAGACGTCGGGCCAGCCGAGGTCGGAGAGGACGTCACCGACTTCGGCGTCCAGGTCTGTGATCACGTCGGGGTCGTTTCGCCGAGGCGGTGCGGCGGCATCGCCGGTCCCTTCCGTCGGCGGCGTCGCGGTGGGCTGAGGCTCAGGCGCGCTGTCGAGACAGCTGTCGAGACCGAGGGCGAGGCGCTGGCAGACGCCCATCAGTTCGAGATTGTCCAGGGTTTCGTCGTCGATCGCGTGCGTGAGTACGGCGATAGACGACATCGGCAGGGCGAGTTCGCGACGGAGCCACGTGATGAGCGCGAGACGGTGCACATGGGCATCCCCGTAGACCGCCGTCGTGGCGTTGCGCTTCTCACCGGTGCCCAGCACGCCGAGGCGGATGTAGTACTTGATGCTCGCCGTGGACACATCGGTGCGGCGGGCGAGTTCGCGCAGCTTCATCGTGTCCCTTCGAGATCCGCAGTGCCGATCGGAGAACTGCCTTGGATAGTGCTCAGGCGGTCGACTATCCACGTTGCCAGTGCTTGGATAGCATGACTATCTTAATCCCATGATGACACTCATCATCGCCGTCCACGCCATCGCCGCCGCCGGTGTCGTGCTCCTGGCCCCCGTGCAGCTGATCCGCCGACCCAAGGACAACCGGCACAAGACCATCGGCCGCTCGTGGGTCGTGCTCATGTACCTCGTCTGCGTGAGCGGGATGTTCATCTACTCGCTCACCGGGGCATTCACGGTCTTCCATGCCCTGGCGATCTACACCTTCGCGACGACGACGCTGGGGGTCATCGCCATCCGCCGCGGCCGACTGCGCACCCACGTCTTCCTCATGGTCGGATCGTGGATCGGCGCCCTCATCGCCGGGACCTTCGCCGTCGTCATTCCCGGTCGCGAGATCCCTCGGCTCGCCGTCGGCGACCCCGTGCTCTTCTGGACGATCCTCGCATCCGTGATCATCGCGGCCACCGTCTGGGTGGTCTGCGTACTGCGGTTCGTCCCCGTGCGCAGATCCCGCCCCGGCATCGTTCGGTCCGCTGCGCAGTCGGCGACGGCCGCTTGAGGGTGCGGGCCCTTGCGGTGCACTCGCCAGGGGTGTACTCGCAGGGTATCCCTCCCGGGGCGTGAGAGGTCTACGCTCGAATGCATGGACAACAGGGCCGAGGTGAGGGAGTTCCTCATGTCACGCCGGGCGAAGATCACGCCCGCGGCCGCCGGGCTGCCGGCGGACGGCCGACGTCGTGTGCCCGGGCTGCGCCGGAGCGAAGTCGCGACCCTGGCGGGCATGAGCGTCGAGTACTACGCGAAGCTCGAACGGGGAGCCATCGGCGGAGCCTCCGCAGCGGTCCTCGACTCGCTCGCCGATGCGCTGCAGCTCACCGACACCGAACGCGGCCACCTCGTCGACCTCGCCCGTGCCGCTGACGGGGTGCCGACCTCGGGACGGCGTCGTCGTCCGCGCTCGGCGGCCCGGACACCGCACGAGACGCTTCACTGGATGCTCGAGGCGATGACCGAGTCCGTCGCCTTCGTCCGCGACGCCGCGCAGAACATCGTCGCCGTCAACGACCTCGGCCGGGCGTTCTACTCCCCGGTCATCGGCGACGGCGGACGGATACCCAACCTCGCCCGGTTCCAGTTCCTCGACTCCGCCTCCCGGGACTTCTACCCCGACTGGGACCTCTTCGCCCAGATGTGCGTCGCCGTGATCCGGGCCGAAGCCGGCAGGGATCCGCATGACCGCGGGATCCAGGAGCTCGTCGGGGAGCTCTCGACCCGCAGCGAGACCTTCCGGGAGCTCTGGGCGGCCCACGATGTGCGCACCCACGGGGCGGGGATGAAGAGGTTCGTCCACCCGGACATCGGAGAGATCGAGCTCGCCTACGAAGAGCTGAGGATCACCGCCGAGGCGGGACTCGTCCTCCTCGTCTACACTCCCGAACCCGGATCCCGGTCGGAGGAGAAGCTGCGCCTGCTCTCCTCGCTCACCGCAGAGGCGAGACCGGGCGGGGTCCGCGAGACGGGCGAACCTGAGACCGGAGCGCACGAGACCACGGAACACGAGACCACAGTGAGCACCGCCGACGAGCTCTAGGCACCTCCGTATCCCACCCACCGGATTCGGTGTCCACCACCGCACCCGTTCCACCCCCACCGAAGGAGCACAACCATGCGCGGAGTCATCATGCACGCCCCCGGAGACGTTCGCATCGAAGAGCGGGACCACCCGCAGATCATCGACCCGACCGATGCCGTCATCCGCATCGTCGCCGCCTGCGTGTGCGGGTCCGACCTGTGGCCCTACCGCGGCGCGGACACTCCTGATGCGAAGCTCATGGGGCACGAATACGTCGGCGTCGTCGAGGAGATCGGCGAGGAGGTCTCGACGTTGAGCGTCGGGGACTTCGTCGTCGGATCCTTCGTCATCTCCGACAACACGTGCCCCATCTGCACCGCCGGATACCAGTCGCGCTGCGTCAACGGGATCTTCGTCGACGGCGCGATCGGCACCCAAGCCGAATACGCCCGCATCCCGCACGCCGACGGTACCCTCGTCGCCACCCCCGGCCATCCCGATGACGACCTCATCCCCTCGCTGCTCGCCGCCTCCGACGTCCTCGGCACCGGATGGTTCGCCGCCGACGCCGCCGAGGTGGGTCCCGGCTCGAGCGTCGCCGTCATCGGCGACGGCGCGGTCGGACTCATGGGCGTCCTCGCCGCGCGGCAGATGGGAGCGGAGACGATCATCGCAATGAGCCGGCACAAGGATCGGCAGCGCCTCGCCCGCGAATTCGGCGCCACGCACATCGTCGCCGACCGCGGCGACGCCGGGGTGGCGGCGATCAAGGAGCTCACCGACGGACTCGGCGTCGACTCCGCGATCGAAGCCGTCGGCACACAGGAGTCGATGATGCAGGCGATCCGCGCGACGCGGCCCGGCGGTCACATCGGCTACGTCGGCGTCTCCCACGACGTCGCCCTGCCCGGAGACGAACTCTTCTTCGGCCTCGTCCACCTCCACGGCGGCCCAGCACCCGTGCGCCGCTACCTGCCCGAGCTCATCGACCTCATCTGGACGCGGACGATCGACCCCGGCCGGGTCTTCGACATGCGGCTGCCGCTCGATGAGGCCGCCGAGGCGTACGCGGCGATGGACGAACGCCGCGCGATCAAGGTCCTCCTCACCCCGTGAGACCACTGAGCGGCCCTGACCGGACACCACTGCGCACAACCTCGAGGAGAGACGATGAGTGAGACAGAGACCAGTTCGAACGGTGACTCCGAACCTGGCGGCGGAGACATCGCCGACATCGACGCGCTCATCACGGCGCTCGACGCGGGGGAGACGATCGTCTCAGGCTCCCCGCTGCACCGGGCCATGCACTCAGCGAGCCAGGAGGCGCTGCGGATCACAGCCGAACTCAACACCGGATACCGCAGTCCCGAGGAGGTGCGGATGCTGCTGTCGACCCTCACGGCTCGACCGGTTCCCGCCTCGGTGACGGTGTTCCCGCCGTTCTCCGCGGACTTCGGGCGGAACATCCGCCTCGGCGAGAGGGTCTTCATCAACTCCGGTGCACGGTTCCAGGACCAGGGCGGCATCACGATCGGCGACGACGCGCTCATCGGTCACAACGCGGTGCTCGCGACCCTCAACCACGACCTCGATCCGAGCCGGCGGGCGGATATGCGCCCGGCGCCGATCGTCATCGGTCGGGGCGTGTGGATCGGAGCGAACGTCACGGTGCTGCCCGGAGTGACCATCGGCGATGACGCGGTCGTGGCGGCGGCCGCAGTCGTCACCCGCGATGTGCCGGCCGGTGCCGTCGTCGTCGGCGCACCGGCCCGGGTCGTCCGGTCCGTCTACGAGCGTGACGACAGCGACTGAGGCCGCGGCGACTGCTCGTCAGGCGAGGGACGCGTCGAACTCGTGGTTCTTCTCGAGGAACCGCATGACGTACGAACAGGTCGTGCGGAACCGCAGACCCGCCTCGGTGGTGGTCTCCAGGGCGAAGCGCACGAGGTGGGCGGCGATCCCGCGACCACCGAATGCCGGGGAGACCTCGGTGTGGGTGAACGTCCGCGCGGTCGGGACGTCGCCCGGGCCGTCGGCGGTGTCGATGTAGTCGATGAGGCCGATGACCTGGCCGTCGTGGGAGACCGTGAAGCGGGACTGCGCGGAGTCCTCGGCGAAGGTGAAGGTCTCGCCGTCGATGTCGATGTCCATGGCTGATCCTGTTCTCTCAAGGGGGGCTGTTCCCGCTTCCGAGACTACCCACTAATCTTGGTGGGGAGTGTTGAAGATCCCGGCGGGCCGTGACCCGCCGCCGCCCCAAGGAGTCGTCCCGCATGACCTCGCAGCCCCCGGCCACCCTCGTCGACGCCCACGAACTCATCCTCAACGAGTCGGGCTACGTCGTCAGCGTGCTCACCGACGCCGACATCGACGACTATGTCGCCCTCGTCGCCTCCGCCTACCGCGGTGAGGCCTCGAAGCAGGGGTGGACGACGGAGGCGGACCTGCTCAGCGGGCAGCGACTCGATGAGGCGATGGCCCGGGAGATGCTCGCCGAGGCGGATTCGACGATGATCCTCGTCCGCTCGGTCGACGGCCCCGCCGTGGCCAGCGTGTACCTGCGCGAACCCGTCGACTCGGTCGCCTACCTCGGCGTCCTCGCGGTCTCGCCGCTCGGCCAGGGCCAGGGTGTGGGGTCGGCGCTGATGAACCTCGCCGAGGCGTGGGTGGCCGAACGCTGGGGTGCCCGGGCCCTGCAGATGAGCGTGATCAACAAGCGCTCGGAGCTCATCGCCTACTACGAACGCCGCGGCTACGAGCGCACCGGCGAGACCGAGCCCTTCCCGTACGGCGACGAACGCTTCGGCGTGCCGATGGTCGACGATCTCGAGTTCGTCACCCTCGTCAAGCCCCTCGACTGACACGGGGCAGGCGGCCGCACGGCGACGGTCGCCTCCGCGGGCACCAGCCGCGCCCGACGGATCAGAACAGCATCGCGGGGACGACAAGTCCGCCGACGAGGACGATCGGGCCGATGACGACCATCGACATCCCGAACTTCACGAGGATGCGTGTGAGGCGCGGCTTCTCCTCGGCGGGAGCGGTCGCGACGACGGTGGCGCCGAGGGTCGAGAACGGTGAGACGTCGACGACGGCCGAGCAGATCCCGAGCGCGGCGATGAGCGCCCACCCGGGCACGCCCCCGGCGTCGATGAGCGGCAGGGCGAGTGGGACGAGGGCCGCGAGGATGCCCGTCGTCGACGCGAATGCGGAGACCAGGCCGCCGACGACGCAGAGGACGAGGGCGGCGACGAGCGGGGAGCCGATCGCCTTCGCCCCTTCGCCGAGGAGGTCGACCGCGCCCATGTCCTGCAGCACGCTGACGAACGTGATGATCCCGCCGACGAGGAGGACCGTCGACCAGTCGATCTTCGGGATCGCGGCCTTGCCCGTCGCCGGGTCGACGATCGCGAGGATCGCCCCGAAGAGGAAGCAGAGGAGACCGATGTCGGGGTCCTGGCCGAAGGCGGCGAGGACGACGACCGAGCCGATGAGGGCGACCATGAGCACGACCGTGAGGATCTGCACCCCGGTGAACGGCGTCGATCCTGAAGCCGTCGACTCGGATGGTGCCCCGGCGGCGGAGGAGTCGAAGAGCGCTTCGTCCTCGTCGTCCTCACCGAAGGCCACCGACGTCGTCGAGGCGCTGCCCCGGGAGATCCGGGTCCCGCTCGCCGATGTGGTGCTGCCCGAGGCCTGTGCCTCACCGGATCCTCCGGCCGCCGACCCGGTGGCCGACCCCGGCCCGCCGTTCGCCGCGAGGGCGGCCGCGGACTTCCGGGAGAAGAGCCGGCGCCCGAACATGAGGTAGGCGGCGAGGAGCATGAGGAGGTAGACGGCGACGGCGATGCCGAAGAGGAGGAACGGGGAGAGCCCGATCCCGGCGTCGGCGGCGGTGCTGTACGTGACGATGCCGTAGAGGCTTGTGGGGGCGAAGCCGCCGGCGCCGATCGCGAAGCAGATCGCCAGACCCATGAGCGCGTAGTCGACCTGGTACTTCCGGGCCACCTGCATGCCCACCGGCATCATGACCAGACCTGCCAGGGGCGCGCCCATCGAGGCGATGCCCGCGGTGATGACGAAGAAGACGACGGGCAGGAGGACGGCCGATGACCCGACCTTCTCCAGCGCCCAGTCGATGATCGTGTCGACCGTGCCGTTCTCCTGTGCGATCGCGAAGAAGTAGGTGACTCCGGCGAGGAGCACCATGATCGAGAGCGGGAACCCGGCGATGATGTCCTCGACCGTCATGTCGGCGAGCAGCAGGCCGGTGCCGGCGGCGCCGACGAGCATGAGCACGCCGATGTGCACCCCGCGGATCGCCCCGAGGGCGAAGAGTGCGATGAAGACGCCTAGTGCGATGAGCTGTGCGAGCATGTCGTTCCCCAGTCGGCTGAGCAGTCTCTGTGCAAGCGGTGATCCGCTGCGAGACTACCAGCCGGTCCCCGCCGGGCCCGGCAGCTGCGGGGTTCGGCACGCGGACTTCCCATCAGTCGGTACGCGAACCGCGGGGTCCACTGAGAAGTGATCATCCCGCCGAGGCAGGCCGCAAGTGTCCGTCCCGCCGAGGCGGTGCGGGCTCAGGTGAGCAGCAGCGCACCGCCGAGGGCGACGAGGGCGACGACGACGGTGGTGATCGTCGCGAGCGCGATCGGGCCGGCGCCGAGGCTGCGCAGCGCACGCCACTGCACCCCGCGGCCGAGGGCGAACATCGCCATCGACAGGCACGCGGTCTGCAGCCAGCCGAGACCGGTCACGGCTGCCTCAGGCAGCAGGCCGACAGTCCGCAGGGCGGCCATGAGGAGGAATCCGAGGACGAAGAGGGGAACGATCGGGGGCCGCTTCGCCGAGGCGGCAGTGGCGGTCGCGGCGGGTGCCGGAGAGTCGGCTGCTCCGGGACCGGAACCCCGCGCAGCCTCGGAGGTCAGGGACGTCTCGGAGGTCGGGGACGAGGCGGACGGCACGGCCTCCTCGGCGAGGAAGGACCGCCCCCGGTTCTCCGCACGGCGCATCGCGAGTCCGATGATCGCCACGGTCGGGGCGAGCATGATGACGCGGGCGAGCTTGACGAGGACGGCGACCTCGAGGGCGGCCGGGCCGATGATGCCGCCGATCGCGACGACCTGGGCGACCTCGTGCGTCGAGGCGCCGGCCCACATGCCCGCGGTCGCCTCGCTCAGACCCAGGCCCGAGCTGATGAGCGGGACGGCGGCGATCATCACGGTGCCGAAGAGCACGACGAGGCCGATCGCGGCGGCGACGTCCTCCTTCTTCGCGCGCACCGTCGATTCGATGCCGGCGACGGCGGCGGCGCCGCAGATGCCGAACCCGCAGCCGATGAGGAGGGCGAGATCGCCGTCGACGCGGGTCACCCGCGCCAGCAGCATGCTCGTGCCGACGCCGACGGCGACGACGACGGCGGCGAGCACGATGACCGGCCAGCCGAGGTCGAGGATGTCGCCGAAGACGACCTGCGCCCCGAGGGCGACGATGCCCAAGCGCAGCAGCGGCTTCGCGGCGAAGTCGAGTCCGGGTTTGAGCGCTGCGGGCAGGTCGGGGGCGGCGTTGCCGAGCGCGATGCCGAGGATGATGGCGACGAGCAGCGGGGAGATCACCGGGGCGAGCATGGACAGCGGCCACGCGATCGCCGCGGCGAGCGCGGCGAGCCCGAGACCGGGGAGCAGGGGAGTGATGCGGTGCATGCTCTCAGTCTTCCCCGTCGGCAACCTCGGCGGTAGACAGCGAAAACGTCTCGACCCATATCGATCTGATATGCCATGATGGAGGGTATGCGCGACGTCTCGGACATGCAGCGGTGGCCGGAGCTGCGGGCCCTCGGGCTTCTCGTCGCCCTCGCCGGGGGCGCCGGTTCGATCGGCCAGGCCGCCGAGGCGGTCGGACTCGCCCAGCCCAACGCCTCCCGGAGCCTGTCGAACCTCGAACGGGACCTGAAGGTCCCGCTGCTCAAGCGCTCACCGCGGGGCACCGAGCTCACCGCCGAAGGCCAGGCCGTGGCCGAATGGGCCGCCCAGGTCATCGACGCCTACAGCGCCCTCAACGCGGGCACCCGTGCGATCCAGGAGGCGCGGGCCGGCACGGTGCGGGTGTGCGCCTCCCTCACCGTCGCCGAGTACCTCCTGCCCGGGTATCTCGCGACCTTCACCTCGGCGCACCCGGGGGTCGACGTCGGACTCGGGGTGGAGAACTCCGCCGCCGTCGTCGCCGAGGTCCGCGCGCAGCGCTGCGATCTGGGACTCGTCGAATCGGTGTCCCTGCCCGCCGGCTTCCCCACGGCCGTGATCGGCCGCGACCGTCTCCTCATCGCCGCCGCCCCGACGTTCCCCGGGCGGTGGACCGAGCCCCTGTCCGCCGAGGCGCTCGCCGCCACACCGCTCCTCGTCCGGGAGGTCGGGTCGGGGACCAGGGAGGCCATCGACACCGCGCTCGCCGAATTCGGCGGGGCGAGCGTGGCAGGGGAGTACCGGTCGAACTCGGCGCTCAAGGTGGCGGCGGCGACCGGGGTCGCCCCGGTCGTCCTCTCCGAGCTCGCTCTGCGCGATGACGTCCTCTCCAACCGCCTGGTGCCCCTGCCGGTCGACGATTCGCTCGACCTCGACCGGCTGCTGCACGCGCTGTGGTCGCCGAAGCGGCGGCTCTCGGCAGGCGCCCGAGCGCTGCTCGAGCACATGACGAGCGCCCGCGGGTGAGCGGCCGCGGCGCGGCAGCGGACCGACCCCCTATATTGGGCCCATGACGACTCGCGAACCCGCCTACTCACCGGAGACCGTTCTCGTCGAAGCGGCCAGGCCGCCTCGTGTCCCCGGAGCCTCGGTCAATCCTCCCGTCGAGCTCTCCTCGACCTTCATCGGCACGACCGACATGGGTGATGCGCCCTTCGGCTACGGGCGCTTCGCGACCCCCGCATGGACACCGTTCGAGGAGGCGCTCGCCGAGCTCGAGCACGCCGAGGTGCCGGCCCTCGTCTTCGGTTCGGGCCTCGCCGCGATCGCCGCCGTGCTCAGTCTCATTCCCCGCGGCGGCACGCTCATCATGCCCCGGCACGCGTACCAGGGTTCGCTGCAGTCGGCGGAGGAGCTCGCCGAGCGTGCCGGGTTCGCGGTCCTCAGCGTCGACATCGCCGACACCGAGGCTGTCGTCGCCGCCCTCGATTCGGCTGCCGAGTCGGGTAGGTCCACCGGTACGGGTGCGTCCGCCGGGACGGGCACGACCGCCTCGGCGATGCTGTGGATCGAATCCCCGACGAACCCGATGCTCGAGGTCGCCGACGTTCCCGCCCTCATCGACGCGGCCCGGCAGCGCGGGATCCTCGTCGCCGTCGACAACACCTTCGCGACCCCGCTGCTCCAGACCCCGCTCGACCTCGGCGCGGACATCGTCGTCCACTCGGTGACGAAGTACCTCGCCGGGCACTCCGATGTCGTCCTCGGCGCGGTCGTCTCACGCGACCCCGGGTTGCGCGAGACGCTCCTGACCGAGCGGGCGATGCGCGGGGCGATCGCTGGCCCCTTCGAGGTGTGGCTCGCACTGCGGGGGATGCGCACGCTCTCCGTCCGCCTCGAGCGGGCACAGGCCAATGCGCAGGCCATCGCCGAACGCCTCGCCGCCCGCCCCGACATCCTCGAGGTCCGCTACCCGGGTCTGCCCGGCGACCCCGGTCATGCGCGCGCAGCCGCGCAGATGTCGGGATTCGGGGCGATCGTCGCGTTCACCGTCGCCTCGGCCGAGACCGCCACCGCCATCGCCGAGGCGGTGCGCCTGTGGACTCCGGCGACCTCGCTGGGCGGGGTCGAATCCCTCATCGAACGCAGGCGCCGCCACGCCTCCGAGCCGACGTCCGTGCCCGAGGGCCTGCTGCGACTGAGTGTCGGCATCGAACATGTCGACGACCTCTGGGCCGACCTCGACTCGGCGATCAGCGCAGCGATCGCGGCGACGGGCGGGGGCAAAGGTGCGCGCTGATGCCTGAGATCACCGCCGATGACTTCGTCCTCGACCGGCCGACCCCGAACGATGTCGATGAGATCTTCGCCATCGAGAGCGACCCGCGCGTGTGGACTCACTTCCCCTCGGGACGCGTGACCCGGCGCGAGGACGCGGCGGCGACACTGGCCCGGCGGATGAGCAGGTGGGAACGCGACGGTCTGGAGATGTGGATGGTCCGCGAGGTCGCGTCGGGTCCGATCATCGGCTTCGCCGGGTGCAGCCTGCGCGGGGGCACCGAGGCCGAGCCGAAGGGTCCCGACGCGTTCTGGAACCTCGGATACCGCTTCGCGCCCGAGGCACAGGGGCGGGGACTGGCGACCGCGGTGTCGCTGCTGGCCATCGACCGCGCCCGTCAGGTCGACCCCACGCTGCCGGTCGTCGCCTACCTGCTCGAGCACAACACGGCCTCGGCCCGGGTCGCCGAGAAGGTCGGCCTGCGGCTGCGCTACCGCGGACCCGACGCGGGCAATCCCGATGCCACCGCCGTGCGCCTCGTCTACGCCAACCGGGAGCTCACGCCGGCGCAGCTGCCCGCGACCCTGCGGTAGGTCCTCGTCTGCCGGGCGACGTTTGCGAAACTGTGACCCAGATCAACTTAACGTGCGTTAAGCTTGCGGCAGGGAAAACGTCCGCGTCCGAAGGAGCCGCCTTGCCCCCGAGTGTTCTCGCCGATCACAGCGACGGTGTCGCCACCATCACGATCAACCGTCCCGACACCCTCAACGCGCTCACCGGCGAGGCCTTCCGCGACCTCGGCGACGCGATCACCGAGGCAGCCGAGAGTGCTCGCGCCATCGTCCTCACCGGCAACGACCGGTCCTTCAGCTCCGGAGCCGACCTGCAGAGCTCGGTCAGCGCCGAAGACACCGGGCAGGGCCGAGACGTCAGCCTCGACCTCGACGAGGCGAACGCGATCATCCGCACCCTCATCGACGTCCCCGTCCCGACGATCGCCGCCGTCTCCGGACCGGCCGCCGGCATCGGCTGCTCGCTGGCGCTGGCCTGCGACTACGTCGTCATGAGCGAACAGTCCTACCTCATGCTCGCGTTCGCGAAGATCGGCCTCATGCCCGACGGCGGAGCCACCGCACTGGTGGCCGCCTCGGCGGGACGGCACCGGGCGATGGCGATGGCGCTGACGGCGAAGAAGGTGTGGGCACCCGAAGCCCTCGACTGGGGACTCGCGAGCGAAGTCGTACCCGCCGGTGAGCAGCTCAACCGTGCCCGAGAGCTCGCCGGACAGTGGGCGCAGGGCGCGCCGCTCGCGTTCTCCCGCACGAAGTCGGCCATCAACGAGGCGAGCCTGACCTCGCTCGAGGACGCCTTCGCCCGCGAATCCGCCGACCAGACGTACCTGCGCGGCACCCGCGACTTCGCCGAGGGGGTGTCGGCCTTCATCGAGAAACGCACCCCTCGCTTCCGAGGAGAATAGACGCCCACCCCAGGGCGATCGCCCGACCCGGCCTCCCCGCAGCCACATCCCCGCCACCGCAGACGAGTGAACGAACAAAGGAGTCCCATGCTCACTGGCATCCCGTCGACCCTCGGCGACAGCTACCAGCTCAACACCACCTCGATGATCCGGCACGCCGCCCTGACCTTCGGCGAACAGGAAGTCGTCTACCGCCGCTCCGACGGCTCGTGGGGACGGTCGAACTACGCCGACGAATGGCGCCGGATGGCCCAGCTCGCCCACGGGCTGAGCGAACTCGGCGTCGGCGCCGGCTCCATGGTCGGCGTCCTCGACTGGAACTCCCGCCGTCACTTCGAGCTTTACTTCGCCGTGCCCGGCCTCGCGGCCACGATGCTCCAGCTCAACCTCCGCCTCGCACCCGAGGACCTCGCCTACGTCGTCAGCCACTCGAAGTCCGACTGGATCTTCGTCGACGAGTCGCTGCTGCCGGTGGCCGAGAAGCTCGCCCCGAAGCTCGACGTCAAGGGCTGGGTCGTCATGACCGACAAGCCGTCGGCGGAGATCGAGACGACCCTGGACAACGTCGTCTTCTACGAAGACCTCATCGGCGACAAGCCCGATACCTACGACTGGCCGGTCGTCGACGAGAAGACGGCCGCCTACGCCGGCTACACGACGGGCACCACCGGTCGGCCCAAGGGCGTGTACTACTCGCACCGTTCGATCTACCTGCACACCATGGGCGGGCTCGCCGCCCTCGGGGCGACGTTCTCCGACACCGTCATGCCGATCACCCCGATGTTCCACGTCCTGTCCTGGGGCTTCCCGCAGAACGCGGTGGCCGCCGGAGCCAAACTCGTCCTGCCCGGCAAGTTCGCCGCCGAGGAGTTCGGGGCGATCGCCCAGGCGTTCATCGCCGAGAAGGTCACCCTGGCCAACGGCGCGCCGGCGATCTTCGCCCCCATGCTCCAGATGATGAAGAACATGCCCGAACCCCCGGACCTCAGCGGTGTCCGCCTCGTCTCCGGGTCGTCCGAGCCGCCGCTGTCGATGATGCGCGGGTTCAAGGAGATCACCGGCGCCGACGTCATCCACGGCTACGGGGCGACGGAGACGACGCCGCTGGCGACGACGAACTGGCACATCAAACCGAGCCTCGACATGGACGAGGAGGAGCGCTGGGACTTCAAGCGCTACCAGGGTCTGCCGGTCATCGGCGTCGAGGTCAAGGTCGTCGACCCCACCGGTGAGGAGCTGCCCCGCGACGGCAAGTCGATGGGCGAAGTGCTCATGCGGGGACCGTGGATCACCGAATCCTACTTCCAGCTGCCGGACAACTCCGAGCGGTTCCTCGACGGCTGGTGGCGTTCGGGCGACGTCGGCGTCATCTACCCCAACGGCTACCTCAAGCTCACCGACCGCCTCAAGGACGTCATCAAGTCCGGCGGCGAGTGGATCTCCTCGATCGACATGGAGAACGCGATCCTCGACAGCCCCGACGTCAAGGAGGCCGCCGTCATCGGCGTCCCCGACGAGAAGTGGCAGGAGCGTCCCGTCGCCTACGTCGTGGCCAATGACGGCGCCGAGGTGACCCGGGAGAAGATCGTTCAGGTGCTCGGCGACCGCTTCGCCAAGTGGCAGCTGCCCGACGAGATCATCGTCACCGAGGAGCTTCCGCGCACCTCGGTGGGCAAGCTCGACAAGAAGCTGCTGCGGAAGAACTGGGAGAACGAGGGCTGAAGGTTCTTCGCTGAGAGGTCCTGCGGGTGGGACGAATCCCCGCCGACTGTCGAATCCCTGGGAATCCTGCGCTGGAGTCCCAGGGATTCGGCAGGACGGAAGGTCTTCCGAGCAGGTAGTTGAAGTTTGTACCGTGGTTGCATGACGAACTCTCGCCATCCGCTCCGCTCCCGACCGCTCACCTGGATCATCGCGATCCTCGTCATCGTCCTGCTCATCGGCGGGGCCATCATCGGCACCCGGCTCTACGCCTCCTCCCAGAACTCGGCCGCACCGGAGTCCTTCGCCGAGGAGGACGTCGCGGCCGAGACCGGGACCGGGGGCGCCTCGGCGGGAGCGATCGCCGGGGAATGGACGATCGGGGACGGCTCTGAGGCCGGGTACCGCGTCGACGAGGTGCTCAACGGTGAGAACGTCACCGTCGTCGGACGCACCGAGGACGTCACGGGCTCCGTGACCGTGGAGGGCACCGAGCTCACGGCAGGCACCGTCACGGTCGACCTGCGCACCGTGGCCACCGACAATTCGCGCCGCGACGGCTACTTCACCTCGCAGGCCATCGACACGAGCGCCAACCCCGAGGCGACGTTCACCGCCACCGGTCCCGTCGACCTCTCCGCCGTCGGGGACTCGGGGTCGGCCGAGGTCGAGATCCCCGGCACCCTCGAGATCAACGGGCAGAGTCAGGAGACGACCGCGCAGGCGACGACGACGCGGACGAACGACGGACTCAGCGTCGTCGGCGCCATCGACGTCACGTGGCAGGACTTCGGGGTGGCCCCGCCCAACCTCGGCTTCGTCTCCGTCGAGGACTCCGGAGTCGTCGAGTTCTCCCTCGCGCTCACGCAGGGGTGAACAGCGCGCACGGCTGAGTCACTCGTGGGTCGCGCCCGAGCGAGGCTCGAGTCAGGCCTGTAGACCTCAGAGGGCGATGGCCCCGATGCCTGCGGCACCGAGCACGATCGCCCACGCGGGCACATTCCACCGTGTGAGGGCGATGAATGCGGCCAGAGCGATCGCGAGAGTGGCCGGGGAGGTGACGCCTTCGACGAACACGGGGTCGAAGAGGGCCGCGCCGAGGAGGCCGACGACCGCCGCATTCACACCCAGCAGCGCCCGGCGCGCGTGGACCGAACGGTGCAGACCCTGCCAGAACGGCAGTGCGCCGACCGTGAGCAGACCGGCCGGCAGGAAGATCGCAACGAGGGCGATCGTCGCCCCGAGCACCCCGGTCGGGCCGCTTGTCGTCGAGGCGCCGAGGAACGCGGCGAACGTGAACAGCGGACCGGGCACCGCCTGAGCGGCACCGTAGCCGGCGAGGAACGTGTCGTGGTCGACCAGCCCGGTGCGCACGGTCTCGGTCTCGAGCAGCGGGAGGACGACGTGCCCGCCGCCGAAGACGAGGGCGCCCGCCCGGGAGAAGATGTCAGCCAGTCGCAGGGCCGGATCTCCGGTGAGCGCCGAGGCGATGGGCAGGACGATGAGCAGCGCGGCACACGTGATGAGCGCTGCCGCCCCTGCCCGCTTCGAGACCGGGACCCGGAAGCCCGACGGCGCGGCGGCAGGCGCCTGCGCTGCGGCGGCGGTCGACTCGGAGGCGGCGGTCGACTCGGACCGCGCGCTGTCCACGGTCCGTGCGGCCGCCTCGGCGCGCAGCCAGGTCAGACCGAGCACGGCGCCGACGACGATCGCAAGCACCTGGACGGCGGGGGAGGGGACGAGGAGGACGATGATGGCCGCGATGCCGGCGATCGTCGCGCGTTTGGCGTCGGGGGTCAGGGACTTCGCCATGCCGAGGACGGCACCGGCGACGATCGCGACCGCGGCGGCCTTGACCCCGGCCAGCCATCCGGTGCCCATCGCGTCCCCGAAGGCGTCGATGCCGACGGCGAAGGCGACGAGCAGGATCGCCGAGGGCATGGTGAACGCGAACCATGCCGCGAGCAGACCCCAGTACCCTGCACGTTGCAGGCCGATCGCCATGCCCACCTGCGAGGATGCCGGGCCGGGCAGGAACTGGCAGAGGGCGACGAGGTCGGCGTAGGCGTCATCGTCCAGCCACTTCCGCCTGGCCACGAACGTCTCCCGGAAGTATCCGAGATGGGCGACGGGTCCGCCGAAGGAGGTGAGCCCGAGGCGGAGGAAGATCCGGAAGACCTCGCCGACGGTGCCGGGGTGCCGGTTGCTCATCTGTTCCTCTCGACTGACATTCACGCACCGAGGCGACCGGCGCTGAGGCCCCATTCAACGGGGCGAACATGACGTCGAGGTGAACGATGCCTCACGGATGGTGGAGGAGGTACGTCCCGCCCTTGAGGCACGTGTCGACGACCCAGCCGTCGGCGATGAGCGCGGTGAGCGAATCGCGCAGGGCCACCCGCCAGCGGGCGGCGAGCTTGGCATCATGGCGGCGCAGGTTCTCGATGTCGGAGGGGAAGTCGAGGGAGACGACAGCGGCCTCCCGGGGGACCTCGGAGATGAGCGGTTCGCCGGACGCATCGGCGCGCAGGCACGCGAACGCACTGTCTGCGGGCACCGCGGGCACCCGCGCAGGCCGGTCGAGCGGCCACGAGACCATCATCCGGTCACTCGCCTGACCCTCGTTGAGGCCGTCGCGCATCTGCCCGTAGAAGTCCTCGAGGTATTCGACCATGCTCACGCCGAGGCGCTGGAAGTTGAAGTACGCGTTGCGGGCGATGAGCGGATCGAACGTCCACGTCATCTCCGTGATCCCGAGTTCGAGGCACCACAGCCGCTGATGGAGCTTCATCGCCGACCCGGCCCCGTGCCCGACGTGCCCGTGACGGACCCCGGCGATGTGCGAATGCATGACGGTGCCCAGCGGCTGCCCGAAGAACCCGACGGTCACGCCGATCATCTCCTCAGGGTCGTCGGCGCTGAACGCGGCGGAGACGTAGTTGCCGGCGTGGGCGAAGGCGACGATGAGTCCGGGTTCGAAGACGTTCGTGCCCGTCTTGTCGACGTTCCACACCTCGTCGAGGAGCAGGGAGGCCTCGGCCGCCTCGGCGGCGGTGTGGATCTCACGGACGATGATGCCCGCACCCTCGGCGGCGGCCTCGAATTCGTCCTCGGCCAGGGCGATGATCTCCGAGTCGACCGTTCTCAGTCCTGCACGCGTTTCCATGGTGACATTGTGCCACCGAACCTCCCTGTCAGAGGCGTCGGCGAAGGGAAAATCCGACTCGGACGCTGGTCGGGGTCGAGGTATAGCCTGATCCCATGACATCGACTGCCGCCGTCATCGGCGCCGGAACCATCGGCCGCTCCTTCGCCCGCCTCTTCGCTGCCTCCGGGCATCCGGTGCGGGTGTGGGATCCCCGGGATGACCTCGCCGAGGTGGTCGCCGGCATCCGTGAGGACGTCGCCGCCGATCTCGCGGACAGGCCCGGGCAGACCGGCGGGGAGATCGAGTCCGCGGCCACGCTTGAGGAGGCGGTCGCCTCGGCGGGATTCGTCCAGGAGTCGGGACCCGAGGACCCGGTCGAGAAGCCGAGGCTCTTCGCCCGTCTCGCCGAGGCGGCGCCGGCCCAGGCCGTGCTCGCCACCTCGTCGTCGACGATCCCGGCCTCGCTCATCGCCGCAGACCTGCCCGATGCGGTCGCGGCCCGGATCATCGTCGGCCATCCCTTCAACCCGCCGCACCTCATGCCGCTCGTCGAGGTCGTCCCCTCACCGCGGACGAGCGAGGACACCGTCGCGGCCGCGGTGGCGTTCTACCGCAGCTGCGGGCGCGAACCCGTCGTCCTGCGCCGCGAGGTGCGCGGGTTCGTCGGCAACCGGTTGCAGAACGCGCTGATGAAGGAGGCGGTCGCGCTCGTAGAGAACGGCGTCGTCACCGCGGCCGAACTCGATGCGGTGATGCGGAATTCGCTGGGGCTGCGCTGGGCGGCCGTGGGACAGTTCGCGGGCATGCACCTCGGCGGGGGAGAGGAGGGGATCCGCGGATTCATGCACCACATCGGACCCTCGTTCGCCGCGATCGACCCGCTGCCGCTCGACCTCGGGGACGCAGCCATGGAGCAGGTGTACGCGCAGGTCGAAGACGCCTACGGGACGACGCCGAGCGCTGCGGCAGCCGCTGAGCGCGACCGCATCCAACGGGCAGTGCTCCAGGCCCGGGGACAGGCGGACTGAGGAGGCGCAGTGCCTGACTGCGCGCAGCTCAGACGGCGCGGGGGCTCTGGTGGCGCAGTGCCTGACTGCGCGCAGTTCAGACGGCGGCGGTGTAGAAGTACGTCGTCCGTTCGGCGATGAGGCCGTCATCGTCGAAGCGGAAGAAGTCGGCGAACCCGACGCGGGTCTCCGAGCCGTCCTTGAGCCGTCCCGCGAAGATCCCGCGACTGGCCGCACGGTCGCGGTCGACGAGGATCTCCGTGAGCTCGTGCGCCCCGGATTCGATGACCCGGGCGCCCAGGTAGAAGTCGGTGATCTGCTGGCCGACCATCGTCGGATAGCCGGGGCGGTCGTATGAGGCGTCGGCGGCGAAGAGCGCCGAGGTGGCGACCGGGTCGCCGGCGTCGACGGTCGTGTAGTAGCGCTTGACGAGATCTGTGACTGAGGTCATAGCGACAACTTAGCAGTCCCCGCCTGCGCGATCGCGCACAGGCACCTGGAGGCTGCAGGGCGCCCTGGGAATTCGGCGGGGGAATTGCCGCGGACGCGGATCGGTCATAGCGTGGGACGAACACGCGGTGACCACCTCGGCGAGGTCTGCGGTCACCGGCGATTCCCGGCATCGAAGCAGAGAAGAGGTCCATCATGTCCACCCTGTATCGCGTGACCGACCCGGCGACCGGTGAGGTCGTCGAAGAGTTCCCGACGGCGACCGACGCGGAGATCCTCGCGGCCCTCGACCGGTCGGCGACGACGTTCACCCAGTGGAGTCAGACGCCGGTCGCCGAACGGGCGAGACTGCTCACCCGGGTCGCCGAGATCTACGCCGAACGGGCCGAAGAGCTCGCCGAGGTGATCCGGCTCGAGATGGGCAAGGCCGTGCCCGAAGGCAAGGGCGAGGTCGCTCTGAGCTCGAACATCTACCGCTATTTCGCCGACAACGCCGAGGCGTTCATGGCCGATGAGCCCCTGCGCGGACCCGAGGACGGCACCGCGTGGATCCGCCGCAAGCCCGTCGGGTCGCTGCTGGGCATCATGCCGTGGAACTTCCCCTACTATCAGGTCGCCCGGTTCGCCGCGCCCAACCTCGCGCTCGGCAACACGATCCTGCTCAAGCACGCCCCGCAGTGCCCGCGGTCGGCGAGGATCATGGAGGAGATCTTCATCGAGGCGGGACTGCCCGAGGGCGCGTACATCAACATCTACGCGAGCAACGAGCAGGTCGCCGATCTCATCCTCCCCGACCCCCGCAACCAGGGCGTGTCCCTCACCGGGTCCGAGCGTGCGGGCGCGGCCGTGGCCGCCGAGGCGGGGAAGAACCTCAAGAAGGTCGTCCTCGAACTCGGCGGCTCCGACCCCTACATCCTCCTCGACACCGCTGACGTGGCGAAGAGCGCGAAGACGTTCTTCAACACCCGCATGGGCAACACGGGACAGGCATGCAACTCGCCCAAGCGGATGATCGTCATGGACGACGTCTACGACGAGTTCCTCACCTCGATCACCGAGGCGGCGAAGAAGGCCACCCCGGAAGTGCCCGGCGAGGAGGGGTCCCGTCTCTCCCCGCTGTCCTCGGTCGCCGCCGCCGACCGCTTCGTCGAGCAGGTCCAGGACACCGTCAGCCAGGGCGCGACCCTGCTCGCGGGCGGGAAGAAGTACGACGGCGGCGGCGCGTACGTCGAACCCGTCGTCCTCGCCGACGTCGAGAAGGGCATGCGCGGGTACTACGAGGAGCTCTTCGGCCCGGCCGTCATCGTCTACAAGGTGGGCAGTGAGGAGGAGGCCGTCGAACTCGCCAACGACACCCCGTTCGGCCTCGGCGCCGCGGTCTTCTCCGGCGACGTCGAACGCGCGGAGCGGGTCGGGGCGCAGATCGACTCGGGCATGGTCTTCATCAACGCACCCGAAGGCTCACGCGAGTACCTGCCCTTCGGCGGGGTCAAGCGCTCGGGCGTCGGCCGTGAGCTCGGGCCGCTGGCCATGGACGAGTTCGTCAACAAGCAGCTCGTGTTCCAGAAGAACTCCTGAGATCGCACGCGTGAGGTGAGCTGAGGGGTCCGCGCACCGGCGACCGTGGCCCGACCACCTCGGCGAGCATGGGGAAGGCGCCGTCCGATCGGACGGCGCCTTCACTGTATCCTGATGTGATACACAGCACTTTCCCAGCAGGAGGTCCCCATGTCGGCACCGTCGCCGTCACAGCAGAAGAACGCCGCGGTCTCGAAGGGTGTGATGCGCCCGATCAACCGCGTCCTCGAGAGGTGGATCCCCTCGGCGCTGACCTTCGCCATCGTCCTCACCCTCATCGTCGCGATCCTCGCCTTCGTCCTCACCGGGGCGAGCCCGCTCGAGGTCGTCACGAGCTGGGGCGTGGGCCTGTCGGGTCTGCTCGAATTCATGACCCAGATGTGCCTCATCCTCCTCCTCGGCCACATCCTCGCGAACACGGGACCCGTGCAGGCGCTGCTCACCCGGCTCGCCCGCGTCCCCGGCAGCGCCGCCTTCGCCTACGTCTTCGTCTTCCTCGTCGCCGCGATCGCCAGCCTCATCACGTGGGGCCTCGGCCTCGTCGTCGGCGCCCTGCTCGCCCGCGAAGTCGCCGTCCAGGCCCGGCAGCGCGGAATCAAGGTCCACTTCCCGCTCCTCGTCGCCGCCGGCTACTCCGGCATGGTCGTCTGGCACATGGGGTACTCGGGCTCGGGTCCGCTCACCGCGGCCACCCCGGATTCGTTCCTCGCCGAGTCCCTCGGCGGGCAGATCGTGCCGGTGAGCCAGACGATCTTCTCCACGTGGAACCTGCTCGCCATCCTCGGCGTCCTCATCGTCTGCAGCGTCCTCTTCTACCTCATCGCCCCCAAGGGCGACGCCCCGGTCTACCTGATGCCCGAATCCGTCGATCCCTCGGCGCAGCCCTCCTTCGCCGAGGAGGTCCTCACTCCCGCCGACCGCATCGACGCCTCCCGCATCCTCACCCTCATCGTCGGTCTCGCCCTCGTCGCCTACCTCATCGTCCACTTCGCGCAGGGCGGGGGGCTGACCCTCGACATCGTCAACTGGTCGTTCCTCGCGCTCATCTTCCTGCTCGTGAAGAACCCCTTCGAGCTCATCCACCTGACGAAGAACGCGGCCTCGAACGTCGGCGAGATCCTCCTGCAGTTCCCGCTCTACGCAGGCATCCTCGGCATCATGAGCGGCACCGGACTCATTGCGGTGTTCTCCGACGCCTTCGTCTCGATCGCCAACCCGGTCTCCTTCGGCGTCCTCGCCCTGCTCTCGGCCGGACTCGTCAACTTCTTCGTCCCCTCCGGCGGCGGCCAGTTCGCTGTGCAGGGCCCGATCATGCTCGACGCGGCCAACCAGCTCGGCGTCGATCCGTCGATCGCGATCATGGCCGTGTCCTACGGGGACCAGTGGACGAACATGCTCCAGCCGTTCTGGGCCCTGCCGGTGCTCGCGATCGCGGGGCTGAAGATGCGCGACATCCTCGGCTACACGTTCATCACGTTCCTCGGCTCCGGAGTCGTCATGGCGCTCGCGCTGCTGCTCGTGTCTCTGTGAGGTGTCTCTGTGAGGTCACCGCACCGGCACTGTGAGGCTACCGGGAATTACGATATGGTAGCCTCCATCGTTGGTTGCCCACGAAGTCGCAGGCGGACCTGATCCTCCACCCCTTGACTGGGCGCGGCGCCGGGCCAGAGCACTGAGTCGAGATGTCGGGGCGCTCCAGCGCCGGACGAGGGAGCGAGCAGATGTCACCACAGACACAGCAGTCCACGGACGACGCGAAGGGCGGGAAGAAGCTGCCGCCGGTGAACAAGCGCGTGTTCATCTCCGCGGCGGTCGGCACGGTCGGCATCACCCTGTGGGCGTTCCTCGCCCCGGCCAACGCCCAAGCCGTGCTCGGCGCGGTCGTGGGCTGGACCTCGGACTGGTTCGGCTGGTTCTACGTCCTCCTCGTCGCCATCGTCCTCGTCTTCGTCATCTACCTCGCCGCCTCCCGATACGGGTCGACGAAGCTCGGGCCCGAGCATTCGAAGCCCGAGTTCGGTCTCCTGCCGTGGGCGGCGATGCTGTTCGCCGCCGGCATCAGCACCGACCTCATGTTCTTCGCCGTCGCCGAACCCGTCACCCAGTACCTCACCCCGCCGAGCACCCAGCCCGAAACCGTCGACGCGGCCCGCGAGGCGACCGTGTGGACGCTCTTCCACTACGGGCTCAGCGGCTGGGGTCTCTACGCGCTCATGGGCATCGCGCTGGCCTACTTCGCCTACCGGATGAACATGCCGTTGGCGATCCGGTCGGCGCTCGCCCCGATCTTCGGCAAACGCGTGCAGGGCACGCTCGGCGACACCGTCGACTTCGCGGCCCTGCTCGGCACGATCTTCGGTGTCGCCACCTCGCTGGGCATCGGCGTCGTCATGGTCAACGTCGGCCTGAACGTCGTCTTCGGGCTGCCCGTGAGCACGGCCTCGCAGATCGCGATCGTCGTCGTCGGCGTCGCCGTGGCCACGCTCTCGGCCGTCTCCGGCGTCGACAAGGGCATCAAGTTCCTCTCCCTGCTCAACGTCTTCGCCGCGATCGCGCTCAGCCTCTGGGTGCTCGTGGCCGGGAACACGAAGTTCCTCCTCAACGCGTTCGTCCTCAACGTCGCCGACTTCTTCCGCCTCTTCCCGAACATGGTCGGCCAGACCTTCGCCTTCGAGGACACCGGCACGTGGATGACGGACTGGACCCTGTTCTTCTGGGCGTGGTGGATCGCCTGGGCATCGTTCGTCGGACTCTTCCTCGCCCGCATCTCCCGCGGCCGGACGATCCGCCAGTTCGTCATCGGCACTCTGACGATCCCCTTCATCTACATCTTCATGTGGATCTCGATCTACGGGAACTCCGCCCTCGACATCATCCGCAGCGGCAACAGGGAGTTCGGCGAGCAGACGATGCTCAACCCCGAAGGCGGCTTCTACGAGCTCCTCGCCCAGTACCCGTTCTTCGTCGTCGTCGCGGCCCTCGCCACGCTCACGGCCCTGCTCTTCTACGTCACCTCGGCGGACTCCGCTGCCCTCGTCATGGCCAACTTGTCCTCGTTCCTGCCCACCCCGCAGGACGACGGGCGGGCGTCGCTGCGCATCTTCTGGGCCGTGCTCACCGGTGCGCTCACCGTCGCGATGCTCATCGTCGGCGGGATCGGGGCGCTGCAGAGCGCGACGGTGATCATGGGTCTGCCGTTCGCCTTCGTCATCATCCTCGTCATGATCGGCCTCTACCGAGCCCTGCGGGTCGAAGGCAACCGGGTCGACAGCGTCGAGCAGAGCCTCTCCGGATCCCTGGCCCGACGCTCGACCCGGGGGCATGAGACGTGGAAGAAGCAGCTCTCCCGCGTCCTCGCGTTCCCCAGCGGCAGCAAGGTCCGCGACTACGAGCAGAACGTCCTCCTGCCGACGCTTGCCGAGATCGCCGCGGAGATGCGGGAGCGCGGCATCTCCGCGCGCTGCGGACGCGTCGATTCGGAGGGCCGTTTCGACGAGAACGGCGATCTCGTCGAACTCGAGGTCGACGGAGAGGGACAGTACCCGTTCCGCTACCAGGTGTGGCCGCACAAGGTCAGTGTGCCCTCGTTCGGCGGGCGGGTCCCGCGCGGGACGGAGGACTACTACCGGATGGAGGTCTACCTCGACGGCGGTGCCGGTCAGGGCTACGACATCATGGGCTACACGAAGGACCAGCTCATCGACGACGTCCTCGACAAGTACGAACGCCACGTCGAATTCCTCCAGATGCAGGAAAACATCACCGGCGGAACGGACTGAGGATGGCGGAGAGTTCGACGCCCACGGCGACAGACGGTGACGGCGCGAAGGCCGGCGGCGCGCCGGCGGACGGCAGGGCGGCCGCCGGTGGTCCCGTCGTCGGCGAGGACGGCCTCGCCCGCACTCCGTGGGCGTACGGCGACCCGCTGCTCCTGACGTACTACGACACCGAATGGGGTCTGCCCGTCCGCGACGAGTCCGGGCTCTTCGAGCGCCTCAGCCTCGAAGGCTTCCAGGCGGGACTGTCGTGGCTGACGATCCTGCGCAAGCGCGAACGCTTCCGGGAGGTGTTCGCCGGCTTCGACGCCGAGGCGGTCGCCGGCTTCGGCGACACCGAGATCGAGGCGCTGCTCTCCGACCCCGGCATCATCCGCCACCGCGGCAAGATCGAGGCGTGCATCGGCAATGCGCAGGCGATCCTCGAGATGCGCTCCGACGGCGGCATCGCCGACTTCATCTGGAGCTTCCAGCCTGCCGACACGCCCCGACCCGCGACGGTCGCCGAGGTGCCGACGACCGGACCGGAATCCGTTGCCCTGTCGAAGGCGCTGAAGAAGCGGGGCTTCCGGTTCGTCGGGCCGACGACGATGTACGCGCTCATGGAGGCCATCGGCATGGTCGACACGCACCTCATCGGCTCTCACCGTCGCGGCGCCTCCGGGGTCTGGCCCGCGTGAGCGCCGTGCCGGAGCCAACCTTCCCGCCGGCAAGCGATCGACCCTCCCGTCAGCAAGAGATCCCTTCCGTCAGCAGGAGATAAGGAACCGATGAAGGACATCCGCGTCAGCGCGCTCGTCGTCACCCATCCCGAACGTCCCGAGATCCTCATGGTGCGCAAGACGGGCACGACATCGTTCATGCTCCCCGGAGGCAAGCCGGAGACGGGGGAGAGCGCCGAGGCGACGATCATCAGGGAGATCGCCGAGGAGCTCGGGCTCGAGCTCGACCCGGCGAGGCTCATCCCCGTGGGCACCTTCACTGCGGCGGCCGCGAACGAAGCCGACCACCGGGTCATCGGCGACGTCTTCCGCTACGACGGGCTGCCGGTGGGCCTCGACATCGTCGACATCAGCCATCAGGCGGAGATCGCCGCTGCCGGCTGGTTCCCCTATGATCCGATGCCCGCCGACACCGCCGAGCGGCAGTTCGCCCCGCTCACCCGCGACCGCGTCGTCCCCGCGCTCGCCGAGCAGGGCGTCCTCTGAGCGCACCTCTGACCCCGCGGTGACCCGCACCGCCGGCCGTGTCAGTCCAGTGGTCCCGGTCAGCCCGGCGGCTCCGGTCAGCCCTGCGGCTGACGGGAGTAGGCGATGAGCGCCCGGTAGAGGTCGAGCGGGGCGCAGTTCGCCCCCTTGGCAAGGGACTTCATGAGCTTCCGGTATGCCGTGTAGTCGACCCTGCTCGGGTTGGACGTCTCAAGGAGACCATGGTCGTGGAGGACCCCGACGGCGCGGGAGTCGAGGATCGAGTACTTCTTCGGATCGAAGACGGTGAGCAGGGCGCTGGCGAGCGGATTGCCGACCCCGGGCAGGACCTTGAGGAAGGGCAGGCGCAGATGGTTCGGGGTGTCCTCGTCGAGGGCGACCCCGGTGACGTAGTCGATGTCGTCGCCGGAGAGCTCCTCGGCGGTCGGCAGCACGGCCACGGCCTTCCACTCGACGACCTTGAGGAAGTTCTTGCGCTTGTAGCCCTCGCGGCGCACGACCTTGGGGGCGATGTCGTCGAAGATCTCGGCTTCGAGGTCGGAGAGGTCGTAGAGCGGTTCGAAGCGGAGGACGAAACCTGTGTCGATGAGGCCGGAGGACGTGTTCTCGGGAAGCTGCGACGAGGTCATGCCGCGATTCTACAGAACGTCGAGGGACACCGGATGAACGGCCGCCGGACCCAGAGCGGGGAGCGCGGAAGGGCAGGTGACCATGGGCGATGTGAGACCAGGGACCGCCTCGGCGAGGTGGGGCGGTAAGGTCCGACTATGGCCTCCGGAACCGATGAGACGCGCACGCTGACCCCCGCCCTGCTGGGGTTGGTGTGGTCGGCGATGTTCGGGTTCTCTGGGTTCTTCCTCAGCTATTCGACGATGGTCTCGATCGGCGTCGCCGACGGACTCTCGACCGTCACCGGCGGGGCCGTGCTCACGACGATGATGGTCGGCGTCATCGCCGTCCAGCCGTTCGCGCCGAGGCTGGGGGAGCGGCTCGGGCTGCGGGCGGCGCTCCTCATCGCCCTCGGTCTGCAGCTGCTCGGGCAGGTGCTCGGCCTCGTCGTCGGTCCTCCTCTGCTCAGCCTCGTCCTCGCCGGGATCAGCGGGGGCATGGGCTTCGGGCTCTTCGTCGTCCTCGCCAACGCCGCGGTGCCGGGGACGGTGTCCGCGGGCAGGCTCGGTCGCGCGCTGGGGATCTTCGGCGGGGTGACCTCGCTCGCCGCGGCCGTCGGGGCACCGGTCGGGCTGTGGCTCATCGGCGTCGTCCCCGAGTGGTCGTTCCGGCTCGTCGCGTGCTCGACGCTTCTGCTTGCGGTGCCGACGCTCGTGCGCTTCCTGCCCGGGCGTACTCACCCCTCCTCGCCCGCCGAGGCGGTGCCCGGCGACGAGGTGGGCGGCGGGACGGTGCCGCGGGCCGATCCACCCGGCGGGACAGTGCCTCGCGCCGAGGACAACGAGCCCGCGGAGGCCGTCGAGTCGGCCGTCGAACCTGCGGGGGCGGCCGAGTCCGCGGGGGCGGTCGAGTCGCCATCGCAGCCGCGCGGTCAGGGTGCGCTGCGCCTGCTCATCATGCTCGCCCCGTTCCTCGTCGGCATGATCACATTCGGCCTCATCGTCGGGTTCGGTCCCGGTCGCGAGGTCGCCCATCCGGCGGTCTACATCCTCATCATGCAGGTGTGCTCGGTGATCGGCAGGTTCGCAGCCGGCGCCGTCGCCGATGCGCGCTCGCCTCTGGGCCTCAATCTCCTCGGCGTCGGGATGGCCGCTCTCGGTCTCACCGTCACCGCGGTCAGCGGCGCGGGAGTCGTGCTCGGGATCGCGATGGTGATCGTGGGGCTCGGGCTCGGCACCCTGCAGTCGGCGAGCCTCGTCATGGCCTTCATCACCGCGCGGACACCGGGGCGGGCGAGCGTCGCGTGGAACATGAGCTTCGACATCGGACTCGGCATCGCTGGTGTCATCGGCGGCCTCGGGTTCACCTACCTCGGCGACACGGCGACGTTCCTTCTGTGCACGGGAGTGCTCCTGCTGGCCGGTCTCGTCTCGTGGCTCGCGGCGAACCGTCGTCCGAGCCGCTGACAGTAGGTAGCCGCCCAGCGCGACCGAGCCGCGCAGTCTCAGTCAGCGTGCGGCGCGGTCCCCTCGTCGTCGAGCATCGCGAGCATGTCGACCGCCGCCCGTGCGTAGTCGCCGATCCAGCGATCGTGGATGCGCTTGATCGGCAGCGGTGCGAGCGCGAGCACCCGCGTCTTGCCGACCCTGCGCCCGGTGAGCAGCTCGGCGCGTTCGAGGACGCGGATGTGCTGGAGGACGGTGGTGCGGTCGAGGTCGGGGAACGCCTCGGCGACGGCACCCGTCGTCATCGGCTCCGCTCGGAGGAGGTCGAGGATGCGGCGGCGGGTGGCGTTCGCGAGCGCCTTGAACACGGCATCGTCACGAGCATCGGCGTCCGCCCCTGAATCCTGCTGCGCACCTGTTCCCTTCCCGACCGACATGTGATAAAAATATCACATGAATGATGAGCAGAACGACAAGAGTGCGCAGCTGGAGGAGCTCTCCTTCACCGTCACCGGGTACATCTCGAAGACGCCGCACGAGACCTATGAGGCCGTCGCCGATCCCGAGCAGCTCTCGAAGTACTTCACGACCGGCGGCGCCCGCGGGCGCCTCGAGAAGGGCGCCGAGGTGAGCTGGGACTTTGCGGACTTCCCCGGCCGGTTCCCCGTCGACGTCATCGAGGCCGTGCCCGACGAGCGGATCGTCATCGCGTGGGAGGGCAACGGGCATACGACCGCGCCGAAGACGGAGACGACCTTCGAGTTCACCCCCGTCGACGACGGGACCAGGACCCTGGTGACGATCACCGAGAAGGCGTGGGAGACGACCGTCGGGGGAGCCGAGGGCGCCTTCGGCAACTCGATGGGCTGGACCGGGATGCTCGCCGCGCTCAAGGCCTGGGTCGAGTACGGCATCAACCTCCGCGAGGGCTTCTACAAGTAGACGCGCAGCTCAGTCGACGGGCGAGACGCGGATGAGATTGCCGTCGGGGTCGGCGATGACGAAGGTACGGCCGAAGACGTCGTCGTGGGGTTCCTCGACGACGTCGACGCCCTTGCCCGTCCATTCGGCGAAGACCGCGTCGACCGCCTCAGCGGATCCGGGAACCATGAGTCCGACCTCGGAGGTGCGGGCTCCGGCCCGGGTGATCGCCTCGGCGCCCCCGCTCCACACGGCGAAGAGGACACCCGGGGCGACCTCGAAGGGGACATAGCGGGGTGTGACCATCGCCGGCGACATGTCGAAAAGGTCGGAGTAGAACGCGGTCGCGGCCTCGACGTCGGTGACGTAGACGAGGAAGAGGTTCGGGGTGGGCATGGCTGCCTCCTCTGCTGGTATGCCTGTGCTGACCCGACTACAGTGACAGCAGAAGGTGACAGTCCATGTCATCTTTGGGTGTGGTCGTCGAGAAATTGTGAGGAGCTGCGATGGAGCGCCCGCAGAGACTCCTCGCGATCCTCACCGTGCTCCAGTCAGGCAGGCGGACGACGGCGGCCGATCTCGCCGGGCAGTTCGCCGTCTCCAAGCGCACCATCCTCCGCGACATCGACGCCCTCGCCGAGGCGGACGTCCCCGTCGTCGCCGAACGCGGCCGCTACGGCGGGATCTCGCTCGTCTATGCCGCCGACGTCGACGTCGCCCGACTCTCCGACAGGGAGACGGAGGCGCTCGGTCTCGTCGGCCTCGATGTCGCCCGTGCGCGCGAGCTGGGTCTCGAGGCCCACACCCGCAGCGCCGCACGGAAGCTCTCGACCCGGGCGCCGTGGCCGGGAACTCCGGGGACTGGGGGCACCGCTGCCGACGGTCCGTCGCCGGGGCTGAGCGACCTCGTCGCCATCGACACCGCGGGTTGGTTCGACGCCGAGCGGGCGATCGAGGCCGGATCGCTCCTCGACGCGCTCCGTCGCGGGCACCGTCTCTCCCTCTGGTATCGGACGAGCGGCCGCACGGATGCCGAGCGCCTCATCGTCGATCCTCACGGCCTCTACTCCCGCGGCGGGCGCTGGTACCTCATCGCCGAGGTCGACGCGCGCCCGAGGATGTTCGCTCTCACCCGCCTCGAATCGTGGCGCGAGCTCGATGAGTCGAAGGAGGTCCGGTCGAGCGCTCCCCTCGCCGAGGTGGCTGCCAACCTCGTCTCAGCGCTCGAACAGCGACGCGACGTCGTCGTCACCGCGCTCCTCGACACGGCGACCGAGGACCTCGCCCGGCGGATCCTCGGGAGCCGACTGCTCAGCGTCGAACCATTCGACGCCTATGGCCGGGGCGCGGACGATTCGGGTCGGCAGGGGCTGAAGATCACCGTCGGCTACGACGAGGTCGACGGGGTGCGCCAGCTCATCCAGTTCGCTGACCACATCGAGATCCTCGACCCGCCCGAGGCACGAGCGCTCGTGCGCGGACTCAGCGAGGATCTGGCCGCGCGACACGGAGACGACCGACCGTGAGAGAGTGACGGTATGACTCCGACTTTTCGCAAGCGGCTCTCCTTCGGCAGGTTCGTGCTTCTGACCGCGGGGATCGGCGCCGCGAGCGGCCTCATCATCTCGCTTGTCGTTCTCGAGTTCGACCCCGGGCAGATCGTCATGCTCGTTGTGAGCACCGCATTCGGGGGAGTACTCGGTCTGGTCATGGGCATCCCAGCGGAGTTCGCGGTGCGTCTGGCGGCCCCTCGGCTGCGCAGTCGAGTCGGCGCGGTGCTCTGCTGCTTCGGCCTCGGTCTCGTCTCCGTGCTCGTCGCCCTGAACATCCTCGGAATGATCATCCAGGGTCCGGGTGACTACATCGGCGCGTATGAGTGGTCGGCCCTGCTCTTCGCGCTCGCCCTGGGCCTGCCCGCCGGCGTCCTCACCGCGTGCGCGACCTCCCACATCGTCGAACCGGTCGAGCCGAAGAACCCGAGGATCGACCGGTTCACGGGACTTCCGTACTGACGGCCCGGCAGAGCCGCCTCGGCGGGGAAGGGACCGCCCTCAGACGATGCGGGTGGGCGGGGACTGGGTCTTCGCGGGATCGGTCTCGGGGAGATCACCGAGGGCTTCATCGATTCGGGCGAGCACCTCGGCGTCGAGTCTGACCCCGGCGGCGGCCGCATTCGACTCGACCTGCTCGGGACGTGACGCCCCGACGAGGGCTGTGGCGACGTTGTCGTTGGCGAGCACCCACGCGATCGCGAGCTGACCCATCGTCAGCCCGAGGTCGGAGGCGATCGGCTCGAGCTTCGCGACCGCGGTGAGCGTCTCGTCGTTCATGTAGCGGGAGATCATGTCGGCCCCGCCCTTCTCATCGGTCGCCCGTGAGCCCGCGGGGGCCGGCTGCCCGACCTTGTATTTGCCGGTGAGCACGCCCTGCGCGATCGGCGACCACACGATCTGAGAGATGCCGAGCTCCTTCGACGTCGGCACCACCCGCTCCTCGATGACCCGCCAGAGCATGTTGTACTGCGGCTGGTTCGAGATGAGCTGGATCCCGAGGTCACGGGCGAGGTAGTGCGCCGCACGCAGCTGATCGGCGTTCCACTCGCTCACCCCGATGTAGAGCGCCTTGCCTGCGCGGACGATGTCGGCGAAGGCCTGCATCGTCTCCTCGAGCGGCGTCTCGTAGTCGTACCGGTGGGCCTGGTAGAGGTCGACGTAGTCGGTGCCGAGTCTGGTGAGCGACCCGTTGATCGACTCCATGATGTGCTTGCGTGACAGTCCGGTGTCGTTGTGGCCCTTGGGGCCGGTGGGGAAGTAGACCTTCGTGAAGATCTCGAGCGACTCGCGACGCTGGCCGGCCAGCGCATCGCCGAGGACCTGCTCGGCCGCCGTGTTCGCGTAGACGTCGGCGGTGTCGAAGGTCGAGATGCCGGCGTCGAGCGCGGCATGGACGCACTGCGTGGCGATGTCGTTCTCGACCTGGGAACCGTGGGTGAGCCAGTTGCCGTACGTGATCTCCGAGATCTTCAGACCGCTGTTTCCGAGATATCTGAACTCCATGTCCTCAGCCTACGACCGTGAGTCAAGTCCCCCTGTCCGGTCGCCGCGGAGAGGTCCCGTCGGGAGCGACGGTCGTGGCACAGCCCTTGTCCGCCGGGCTCGCGTGCGGTGTGATGGGGAGATGGACTTCGCGGTGCTCGTGCTCGTCGGGGTGCTCGTCGGCCTGACGACCGTGCTCTTCGGCTTCGGCGGCGGGTTCGTCACCGTGCCGATCATCACCGTCGTCGACGCCGACCTCGGTGCGGACACCGCGCGCGTGGCCGCGGCCACCTCGGCGCTCGTCATGCTCGTCGGCGCCCTCGTCGCCACCGTCTCGACGAGGCGGGAGACGCTGGCACACCTGACCGGCAGGTGGTGGCTCTTCGGTCTCCTCGCACTCGGCGGGGGACTCGGCGCACTCGCCGCGCGGTTCGCCCCCGAGATGCTCCTCCAGTGGGGCTTCGTCGTCTACGTCGCCGTCACGGCCGTCGACATCGTGCTGCGCCCGGGATTCTTCCGGAGGAGACCCGAGGCCGACGCCGAGACGGGCGAGGGCGGTCGCGGCATCTCACCGGTGTGGGGTGTGCCGATCGGCGGCCTCGCCTCGTTCCTCGGGGTGGGAGGCAGTGTGATGACCGTGCCGATGATGCGGCGCTCGGGAGCGACGATGACGGTGGCGACGACCTTGGCGAACCCGCTCACGCTCATCATCATGACCCCGGCGGTGATCATCACGCTCACCGCGCACGGGCAGGTCGAGGCACCCGGCTTCGTCGGGTCCGTCGACGTGCGATCGGCGGCCGCCCTCCTCCTCGGGGCGATTCCGATCATCGTGCTTCTGCGCAGGCGCGTGCCGCGGATCCCCGACCTCGTCCACGCGTGGGGCTACCTCATCCTCCTCGTCGTCGCCGGGACGGTCGTCGCGATCGCGTGAGGCACTGCGGCGGGCCATGGCGTACTTGACCGGTCGCCGGGTTCGCGAAATCCGGTTGGTCGATTAGGTGTCACCGCACTGTTCGAGCTTGTCACCCGGTCCCTTGAGTTCCGGTGAGTTCGACTGACTTCAGGGTTTCGACAGTCAGGTCGTGGAACTGAAGGACGCTGATCTGAGACTCCTTACTGCGGCGAGCGACTTGGACCTCGCTGTAGGCTTCGGGCTCTCGCAAATGCAGATAACGGATCCCTTCCCGTCTCAGGCTCTTCACGGAGTGCGGGACGATCGCGATTCCCAGTTCCGCTGCAACGAGCGCGAGCACTGTGGTGAACTGCCGCGCTTCTTGAGCAAACGGGAAGGGGCTGGGCGAGGTGAAGGCGAGGCCCGACAACAGGCTCCACGTGCGCGGAGCACTCAGGCGTGGGAGGCCGACGAAGTCGAAACCTGAGAGATCGTCCAGACCGACTGTATCGGAGGTGGCAAGCGGGTGAGCGTCGGAAACCGCAACGACCAGACGCTCGTGGAAGAGCGGCGTCACTGTGAGGTCGTCGGCAGGTGCGACGTCGCGAGTGATCCCCAGGTCGATCTCGCCGCGTCGGAGAGCTTCGACCTGCTGCCAGGAGTTGAGTTCACGCAGGTCAAGTAGTACTGCTGGGCGGATGCGCCGCTGAGAGGAAACGAGCGGCGGGAGGATCTCTCCGGCAGCTGAGGTGACGAACCCGAGTGCGACCCGACCCGTCCACCCTGATGCAGCCGCGCGCGCTGTGTCACTTGCCGCATCAGCCATTCGGATTGTCCGTCGCGCCATTTCAATGAAGGCTTCTCCGGCTGCCGTCAGCACAACTGTGCGACTCGTGCGGTCGAAGATTCGAACGTCGAGGCTCCGCTCCAAGTCGCGAATCTGTCGCGAAAGCGAGGGTTGGGCCACATGGAGTCTATCGGCGGCCCGGCCGAAATGCAGATCTTCGGCGACCGCGACCGCGTATCTGAGTTGCCTGAGTTCCATATCGACATTCTGCAGTATTGCCAATTATGAATCAATCAATACTAAACAAGTCTTGGACTGAAATGATTCAGCTCCCTACGCTGGACGATGAAAACGGCACGCAGAAGTGTCAGCTCGGGCAACGCGGCCCGGTTTGATGAACGGATTCGATCAATGAGCAAAGACCCCAATTACGCTCCGGCAGATTCTGACGACCCTCGTCCCCGTGCCGACTGGTCGGTTGCAGGGTGGAGCACGGGAATCCTCGCTGCATTCGTCGTCGCCGCACTCGTCGCGCCCGACTTCGTCGCGGACGGTGTCGCATTCGGCTTCGCAGCGGCCACGTCGTGGTTCGGTCTCTACTGGCAGTGGCTTCTCCTGTTGACGTTCTTCGTCGCACTTGCGCTCATCTTCACCCCGTGGGCGAAGGCGCGTCTCGGAGGATCGGCTGCGCCCGAATACGGTCGCTTCAAATGGATTGCCATGATCATGACCACACTTCTGGCTGGAGGGGGAGTGTTCTGGGCTGCCGCCGAGCCGCTGTACCACTATTCGACCGTGCCTCCGTACTTCGCGGGAACTGAGCAGGGCAGCCAAGAGGGCGTATTCGCCGCACTGGCCGTGAGCTTCGTTGACTGGGGTTTTCTCGCTTGGGCGATCCTCGGCTCGCTGGGTGCAATCGTCATGATGATCGCAGCGGAGAAGGGACTGCCACTGCGTCCGCGGAGCCTGCTCTATCCGATCCTCGGCAGAAAGGCGGCCACCAGCCGTGTCGGTGCGGTGGTCGACGTCGTGTGCATCGTTTCCGTTGCTGCTGGGACCATTGGTCCTGTCGGTTTCCTCGGCCTCCAGATCTCCTATGCCCTGGAGTCGCTCTTCGGCATCCCAGACGTCTATTGGGTTCAGGTGATGGTGATCGCCGTGCTCACGGCAATTGCAGGCGTGAGCGTCTTCTCCGGAATCAACAAGGGCATTCAGCTGCTCAGCAGCGTCAACGTCTTCTTAGCTCTGGGGTTGATCGCCGTAGTCCTGGCGCTCGGCTCCGCCTGGTATGTCTTACGCGGCCTGTTGGGAGGGCTGGGCCTGTACATTGCCAACTTCGTTCCGCTCTCGCTCTTCCAGGGTGACAGCGCATGGACCGCGAGCTGGACGGTCTTCTTCTTCGGGTGGTTCCTCGGATACGCTCCGCTGATGGCCATTTTCGTGGCGCGGATCTCAAGGGGGAGGACCGCTCGGGACCTGCTCATCGGCACGAGTATCCTGCCGCCGATTGCGACGACCGTCTGGTTCGCCGTGCTCGGCGGCACGGGCATCTACGTGGATCAAAAGGCCCCGGGGGCAGTGACTGGACCCCTTGCGGACGACGGACTGCCTGCTGCGATCATCGCGATCACTTCAGAACTGCCGATGTCTGTTCCCATCGCCATCGGATTTCTGGTGCTGACGATGACCTTCGTCGCGACGACGACAGATTCGATGTCTTTCGCGATCTCTCAGTCGTGCATGAGCGCAGGAGATCCGGGCCCCCGTCTCCGGGTGATCTGGGCGGTGCTCATCGGAGCAGCTGCCGCAGTCCTGATCTCGATCGGCGATGGAGGAGTCGGCGCCCTCCAGTCTGCGATCGTCATCGCCGCTGTTCCCGTCGGCTTCGTCATGCTGCCCTCCCTTGTTGCAGCACCAGTCCTTCTGCGGAATTTGGCCCTTGAGCAGGGGGTGGTTTCGCGGAAAAGGCAGATCGGCCTGCGGGCGACACGAGAAGAGGCACCCCGGGTGGAGCCGGACGCCGCGACGTGAATATCCAGTCAGTACACATCCCTATACGCCACACCGACCTAGCAAGGAGCAGCACATGATGAACGGACCTCAGAAAATCCGCAGCCTCATCGGCGGAGAGTGGGTGAACGGCGACGGCGGAGATGTCCGAAGTCTCGATCCGGCCGACCCGGATGGAGCCGCTGTCGCCGCCTATCGTGCCGTCACCGAAGAACAGATCGATGCTGCGGTCGGAGCGGCCGTAGCGGCCGCGCGAGAGTGGGATCAGGTGGGCGTTCTCGCTCGTGGAACGATCCTGCGAAGGGCTGCGGACATACTCGACGATCGAGCGGATGAGGTCGCGCAGCTGATGACTCGTGAGCACGGAAAGACCCTCACGGATTCGCGAATCGAAGTCGCCGGCACAGTCGAGACCCTGCACTATCACTCCGCTGCCTCTCGCCGTCCGAACGGGGCCACCTACCCTGCTACTCATCCGGAGGAGGTCGTGCGCACACTGCGCAGACCGGTCGGCGTAGTGGGCATCATCACGCCGTGGAACTTCCCCATCATGATCCCGGCGTGGAAGATCGCTCCGGCGCTCCTGTGGGGAAACACCGTCGTCTGGAAACCTGCGAGCGACACCCCAGCGTGCGCGGCGGTATTCGCAGAGATCCTCCACGAGGCAGGTGTGCCGTCCGGGGTGCTCAACCTCGTCTTGGCCCCGGGCTCGCTCGGCTCGCACCTCGTTGGCAACTCGGCGATCGATGCGGTCTCGTTCACCGGTTCCGTCCCAGTCGGTGAACAGATCAGGGCGACGGTCACGGGCCGCGGCGCACGTCTGCAGATGGAACTCGGCGGACACAATCCGGCCCTCGTCTTCCCCGACGCGGATGTCGAAAACGCCGCTGAACTCATCGTCGCCGCCTCAGTCAACAGCACCGGTCAGAAATGCACGGCAGTTCGCCGGATCATCGCAGTGGGAAACAGCTACGAACCGCTTCGAGAGGCACTGGTCAGGCGGTTCACGGCACTTCGCGTCGGACCGGGTACCGACTCTGAGAGCGAGCTCGGCCCGGTCATCAATGCGCGTGCGGCGGAAGAGATCACCAGTGCCATCGATCAGGCTGTGGCGGAAGGAGCTGAGGTCATCGCTCAGGCTCCGATTCCGACGACAGTCGGGTGTTGGGTGCCTCCGACTCTTCTCGAGGGAAGCACGGATCAGGCGATTGCGCGCCAGGAGGTCTTCGGCCCAGTGCCTCTGCTCATGCGCGCCGACGATCTCGACGACGCAATCGGACTCGCCAACGACACGGAGTTCGGACTGACCGCTTCGGTGTTCACCGATGACGAGCGGATCGTTCGACGCTGCTTGGCTGATCTCACCGCCGGCCTGATCAAAGTCAACGGGCCGAACACGGGTTCGGAGATTCACGCGCCCTTCGGCGGCCTTGCCGCCTCTTCATTCCCTGCACCTCGTGAACAGGCGAGTGACTCTGCAGCCGAGTTCTTCAGCATCACCAAAGCCGCGTACCAGCGTCTCAGCCCAGTGACCTGAGGACGGCGAATGACAGTGATGACGAACATTGCGGATGTATCCATGCGCAGTCCCGCAGAAGTCTGCCGCCCGACTGATATGGGCGGCGCGAGAGCGACACGGCACAGTTTCGCGCGACAGCTCATTCGAAAGATGTCGCTCGATCATTGGACCATTCGGCGAACCGTCTTCGAGCTCGACGACTTGGGCCGAGGCACTGCCGCTTACGAGATCTCGGCCAGCCAGGACCAATTTCTCACACTTGCCCTCTTCTCCCAGGTGATCTCGGAGGATGCGCGCACTGACAGAGTGATCGCAGAGAGATGGGATGTGACGGGCGCGCTCGTCGAAGGTTCGCTCGATGCAGGTGCCATCGAAGACCTCCGGTCACACGTGACCGTCCAAGAGGAGGGTCGCGCGATGCCGAGCACGGTCATCTGGGGCCGGGCGAATCGGAGCGTGCGATTCTTCGACCAGGTAGTGAATGACCTGGCAGCAGGTCGGCAGCCGAATGCTGACATCCTAGGTCTGTCCCCGTATCTCCTCCGGTCGACCGCGTTCTACAGCAACGGGAAGTTCGGCATGAGGGACTTCGAGGGTTTCGCCGCGGAACATGTGCTCGCGGTTCCGTACCGAGCACACATGATCGCTGCCTGGTTATTCAGGGAATTCAGTCTCGACCTAGCCGAACACTGCGCCAGGGCAAAGAATCCAGGCGCGGCGTCGTTCGACGAAGAATGGGCACGATACTTTGGTCTGGGCAATGCCACTGGTCTTGGCCTCGTACCGTACGTCGTCAATCATCCGGAGATCCTCGATGCTTGGCTATGGTCGCGAGAGTTTCCTCTTGCAACGGCGCTCGACCGTGAGGATCGGCCCTCGAGTGAGCCTGTCTTCACCGTGGCAACGCTGTTGGAGCGAATTGCCGCCTACCTTCGCCAACAGGGCCCCGACGAGCCTGTGCCCTTCACCTCCGGCGAACGACTGGCCGAAAGTATTGACCCCATGAGCGCTCTTGTGAGGGAGTACGTCGACTTCGGCACCATGAACTCGACGGCGACGGCTACTCCCTGGCGGACTCTCCACGATGCTGCGGATCGCGCGGGCCCCGAAGTAAGAGGCATCGTAGCCACTGTGATCACCGAACTCACCGGTGACCTCGACTCGGAGGTGGAGGCGTCTCTGGTCCGCGTCGAAGATCGCCACGTCGATCCGAAATGGCGAATCGGGCATCTTCGTGATGCGATCGGCAGGGACTACTCGTGGATCGATGAATTCGACTTCTCCGACTCGTCGCAGACCGACCGCTTCTGGTTCACTTCTGCCACGAGCGAGGAGCCTCGAAGGGGCTGCACCGGTTCGGACGAGGGCCTCGACATGCAACATGGTGTCAACGTCGCCGAGGAGATCCACAACCTGCGAGAGTCGGTAGCGTCGTTGCCAAGCGATCTCACCGTCGCAGAATTCCTCGTCTCCCAACCCAGGTTTCGAGCCGCTGTCGCACGAGTGCAGAAGGTCGGTCCGTTGAGATTCGGAGAGTTGCGAGCCAATCTGCGCTCGAGCGGGTTCCTTCCGCTCAATCCGCAGCGTCTCCAGCTGGCCGTTTACGGCATGGACAACTACAACCCGCAATCGACGGACTGGCTGCGGGTGACCCTCTTCTCGGGCGCACCGCGAGTGGCGGACATCAACGCCGGCACTGCTGACGATGACTGGATGTTCCCGCTCCGACCCGAGTCCAACCACCGAGCTGAAAGCGCAGGGAAGGCATGACCCATGGCAGGAAGTTCCATCATGACGCGATCATCGTCGATGGACTGCAGATCAACAACTGGTCTCGCGCAGTTCTCCAGGAACTGATCTCCGGCGGAGTGACAGCCGTCAATGCGACTGTGAGCGTGTGGGAGGGCATCGAGGAGAGCATCCGTGCGATCGGCGAATGGAACCAGTTCGCCGACCGAAACAGCGATATCGTGACGTTGGCGCGTTCGAGCCAGGATATTCGGAGGGCGAAGACTGAAGGCCGGGTCGCGGTCATTCTCGGGACGCAGAACACAAGCCTCTACGGGGACGACTACCGCTTGGTCAGAGTATTCGCTCAACTCGGGGTCAAGATCGTGCAGTTGACCTACAACAATCAGAACAGCGTCGGGGGCTCGTGCTACGAACCCACTGACAGCGGTCTGACTCGTTTCGGGGTCAACGTCGTGCACGAGATGAATCGCGCGGGGGTCCTCATCGATCTGTCGCACGTAGGCGACCGCACGTCGATCGACGCGGCCGAAGCATCGGCATCTCCGGTGGCTATCACCCATTCGAACCCGGACTGGTTCGTCAGTAGTCCCCGCAACAAACCTGATGCTGTCATCGAAGCGGTGACATCACGCGGTGGTGTCATCGGCGCCTGCCTTTACCCAAACGTCGTCGGCGGAGCGCACGCCCAGCTCAGCGATTTCTGTCAGATGGTCTACCGCCTGGCGGAGCAGGTCGGCATAGGGCATGTCGGCCTCGGCAGCGACTGCACTAGGAACTGGGGCGACGAATTCGTCGAATGGCTGCGCAGTGGACGGTGGCGTCCCCCGTCGCAGGAGACCGCCACGTGGCCGGCATGGCCGCACTGGTTCACTGGACCCGAGGACTTCCCCAGGCTGACAGAGGGCCTTCTGGCAGTCGGGTTCACGGAGACGGAGGCCCTAGGCGTATTGGGAGAGAACTGGCTGCGCCTCTTCGACGAAGTCTTCCCGGAAGGAGGATCGCGTGATGGCGGCATCGTGCATGATCGAACGCGTGAGCCTGCGTGAAATGCGAGAGGTCTCGTATCGCGCATTGAGGGTTCTCGGAGCCAGCCATGGTGAGGCCCAGGAAGCATCGGAGGCCGTGCAGTTCGCCGAGCTCAACGAGGGCATAGGGCTGCAGTCGGTTCTCGCCATCGCGGCTCACGGATGGTCGGATACGACCTGTGAGGTCACTTGGTTCGAATCTGAGAAGACTGCGGTCGTCGATCTCGTTTCTTCGCAGCCGCTCTGTCTGCTCGCATTCGCGGCCTCCGCGGTCGAGTTGGCCACGTGCGCAGATCGGGCAACCGCGGTCAGGTGTGAGATGAATGAGCTCAACGGACTGCTCGATGCGCATCTGAGATTGGGCGCATCCCGCCTGGATGGCGCTGTCTACGCGGCTCGGCGCTGCGCGGGCGAGCTGTCATTGCGCGGTGCGACGGCTGCGGGCGACCTGGTGACGATGAGGGGAGAGGTGGCCGATTTCCTCGATCGGCTTCCCGTGGAACTCAATGATGGTCAGACTGTCGTCGCAGTCGACGGCGGTGAGTGGGCGTCGGTTTTCGAACAGTGTGTGTCGCATTCGGCTGAAGATCTGATCGCTCGTCGAGCTGGTGCGTCCAGTAACGGTATGGGCGTCTCTGGCAAGCAGTGGGAACTGACGCGAAAGATCGCTGCAGTCTTCAACCAACCGGACAAGGAGATCAGACCATGACCGAGGTCACCTACCGCAGCAATCCACGCGGCGAAGTCCTGCCGTACGCCGCTTCGGCGACCGCAGGCGGCATAGTGTGGCTGTGCGGACAGATACCTACCCACGAAGACGGATCAGTTCCCGAGTCGATGCACGATCAGGTGACTGCGGCACTTGCCAATCTCGAACGAGCGCTGGTCGCAGCACAGTCTTCCTTGCGGCACATAGTCAAGTTGACGGTCTTTCTTGCCGATCTCGGCGAGTTCGACGATTACAACTCTGCTTACTGCGACTATTTCGGAGCGGTCGCCCTTCCTCCACGCACGACGGTCGAGGTGGCGCGGTTCCGAGGTGAGAAGCGGATCGAGATCGATGCAGTCGCAGTGGTCGCTTAGGCGCCACCGTTGCGGCGACGGTGGAGTATAGGCGGCAGTCCGAAGAAGATCGGCGGCCTCGCTGTGGTAGATGGCTTATTCGGAGCATCGCTCACGATCGGCGTACCGGTGTCGCCGTAGTCGTCCGACTCGACCTCTCTTTGCTCGGTATGGTTGTCGTCGAGCGCCCACGCGCTCTCCCAGCTGATGAGTTCGCCGGCGTGGCAGACCGGGTCGCCGCCGGTCGAGGGCGGCTCCGCCCACAGCCACAGGTTGACCCCGTACTCGATCACGGTGATCGTCGCCTCCCGGTCGCGGCCGGTGTTCTCCCTGACCAGGGCACGGTGCACCTTCGCCGAGGCGGTCTCGAGTTCCTCCCATCCGTCGCGCCGGTGCGGGAGGAGGACCCACGTCCCCGCGGGGACGTCTGCCGGGACGAGCGAGTCAGGAGTGACGACGCGGGTGAAGTCCAACGGTTCGGCGGCAGCATCGCCAGGTTTGTCACCGCTGACGGGGCCGACTCCGGACTCCTCGAGAGCCGTGAGGACTTCACCGAAGCAGGCCTCGACCACCTCGGCCGTGGGGGCGACGATGAGGAGGCCGGTCGCCTCGGCGAGAATGTCGGCAGCCGACAGGGACGACAGGGGAGAGGCGCGCAGGTCGGCGAGCACCTCATCCCAGTGCCCGGGCACGGGAACGGAGTCGAGCAGCGCATGGGTGCGCTCCCGTTCGGCATCGTGGCGCACCGTCGACCTCCTCTCACCGCGGCCGGTGTTCTTCCACCATGCCACGAACCCCTGACACGCGCGGACCGGTTCGGCTCCTGACACGAGTGGACAGCCGCGACGAGACGGACGTCGTCGGCGCGAACCCCGTCGACGCGGACCTCGCCCAGGTGAGCCTCGTCTATGCGAACACGGTGAGCCCGTAGACGGCGAAGACGACGAGGAGGGCTGCCCCGTGGACGGCGGTGACCCTCTTCGCGGCGAACGTCGTCACCGAGAGCACGATGACGACGGACAGGAGCAGAAGGTTGGTCGGAATCTCGGCGAGGACGATCTGCTGTCCGGTGAGCATCCCGATGACGAGGACGACGGGGATCGTCAGCCCCACCGTGGAGACGAGCGCCCCGTGGCAGAGGTTGCTCACCCGCTGGACCTCGCCCTGCCAGGCGGCGCGGATCGCGGTGATCGTCTCGGGGAGGAAGACGATCATCGCGATGACGATGCCCGAGAGCGCGACCGGGGCGCCGAGGCGGCCGAGCCCGTCATCGAGGAGGACCGCCATGTCATGGGAGAGGAGGACGATGGGCAGCACGGTGACGACGAGGAGGCCGAGACGGGTGAGGATCTCGACCCGGTGAGTCGACAGGGTTGCGACGATGCCCGGGCGCACCGCCTCGGCGTCGGTGGACGGGGCGGTGGCGACCCTGGACGGGGCGGCGCCGTCGGCGGACGGTCCGCGCGGACCGGGGGCCGCCTCGGCGAGGCGGGGATCGACCTCACGGAAGTCATCGGCCTGCGCCCCCATCTGCCGGGTGAGGAAGAACGCGTAGAGGCCGAGAGTGAGGACGATGATCGGGATCCCCTGCCACGGCAGGTAGCTGCCGTTGATCCCGATGACCGCCGGCAGCGCGAACGCGAGCGCGGAGAGGACGACGATGAGTCCGAGGTAGGTCGAGGTGCCCGTCCGGTTGTGCGCGAGGTCCCCGTGGCGCAGGCCGCCGATGAGGAGGCAGAGCCCGACGACGGCGCCGAGGATGATCATCGACACCGCCATCACCGAATCGCGCGCGATCGTCGCATGATCTCCGGGACCCAGCAGGACCGCGGCGATGAGGATGACCTCGATGAGGCAGATGGAGATCGTCAGCACCAGAGACCCATAAGGATCGCCGAGGCGGCCGGCCAGGTGCTCGGCCTCGTGCACGACTCCGAACGCACAGATGAGGATGACCGCGACGATGACGATGAGCGCGGTGATGAGCAGGGGCGCCGGCGCCGGCGGTTCGAGGAGGTGACCTGCGAAGAGGAGTGCGAGGTAGGTGCCCCAGCCGAGGGCGAGCCTGATGATCGCGGTAGGGGTGATGATGCTGCGCAGTGCGGCGGTCATGACGGTCTGTTCCAGTTCTCTGAGGCCGTCCTCATCGCGGTGGGAAGCGAACGGGTCGTCCCGTTCGTCACTGTGTTTTCAGGTTACTCAATCCCGCCGAGGTGGTCCAACCGGAGGTCGGTTCACCGGTGGTTGGCGAACCGGGACTACCGTCGACGGGCGATGATGAGGCCGTCCCAGCCCTTGACGCCGACAGTCTGCAATGCGGTGGCGTCGAGATTCGGGTTCTCAGCAATCATTCGCGTCACCGTCTGCACTCCGGTGACGCGCGGATCGTCCGGGTTCTCATCGGTGACCGCGCCGTTGCGCACGACGTTGTCGATGATGATGACCGCACCGGGTTCGGTGAGTGCGAGTGCCGCCTCGAGGTACCTCGGATTGTTCGGCTTGTCCGCATCGATGAACACGAGATCGAACGGCTCGGTGCCAGTGCTGGTGCCGCTGTCGATGAGGGTTCGGGCGGATTCTGCGGCGGGCCCGACGTGGATCTCGACCCGGTCGCCCACCCCTGCGCGGTCGAGGTTCGCGCGCGCCACCTCGGCGTTGTCGGGTTCGAGTTCGAAGGTGACAACGTGACCGTCGTCGCCGACGGCACGGGCGAACCAGATCGTCGAGTACCCGGCGAGAGTGCCGAACTCAAGGATCCGCTTCGCGCCCGCGATCTGGGCGATGAGGCCGAGGAGCGCACCTTGGTTGGCTGCCACCTCGGCATTGGGCATCGTCGTGTCCGCTCCAGACTCACGAGCGGCGACGAGGGCATCGTCTTCCGGGGTGAGGTGCGAGATGAAGTATTCGTCGACCTCGCGCCAGGCGACGGTGGAGTCGTAGCGATTGACCGGGGTCGTGCGTTCCTCGTTCACCATTATCAAAGAGCCGAATGCTCTAGGCGTGAGCCGAAACGAAATTGGTCTACGTAGGTCTTTCCATCTTCGGCCTGCTCGGCCCACGAACCGAACGCGGTTTTGATTGCGTTCAGATCGGTATGCGCGTCAGATTTGCACCCGTAGACCTGGGTGACAGCGTCCCGGACTAGCGCGGAGATCGAGCGTCCAGTTCGCTCGGCCTCAGCATCGAGGAGTTGTCGCTCGGTTGACGTGAGCGAGATCCGGGTCCGCACCATGATGCAATTATCCACCATCCTGCGGACCCGCGCAGGAGGCCGTGTTGCCGACTGGGTCTCATTCGCCGAGGCATCGAGCGAGAGAGCCCATACCTGCCCCTACTCGGATCCCGAACCGAGGATCGATTCGGCCCCGGCCAGATAGCCGGCGATCATCGCCCGCGCCACGTCGAGCACCGACCGCTCAGGTGGCAGATATCCCGCGTTGTGGAGTGAGGCTTGCGGCTGACCGGTGCCGACGAAGCTCATGGCCGAGGGGACGGCCTCTGAGAAGAAAGAAAAATCATCGGCACCCAGCGACCGCATCGGTGATGCCACGGACGCACCGAGGCCCTGCGCCTGCGTTGCGAAACGTCGTGCCAGGTCGGAGTCGTTGATGAGCACCGGTTCCCCGTCGATGATCGCCACATCGGCCTCAAGACCGTAGGCCTGCGCGATCCGCCTGGCCATGGTCCCGATCGCCGCCTGAATGTCCTTGCGTTCCTGCGCCGAGGTGGTCCTCACAGTGGCGCGGATACTTCCGTGGCGGGGCAACACGTTCGCCGCACCATCCCCGACACTCATCGTCCCGACACTGACCACTGCCGCCGACATCGGCCCGATAGTCCTGCGGACGATCTCTGGCAGCGACAGGGCGACGTTTGCGACCGCCGCCACCGGGTCAGAGGCGTTGTGCGGATAGGCTCCGTGACCGCCTCGGCCGTGCACGGTGATGTGGACCTCGTCCGCCGCTGCGTTGATATAACCCTCACCCATCGCCACTTGCCCCAAGGGCACACCTGGGTGGTTGTGGACGCCGATCATTCTCGCGATCGAGGCTTTTTCGAGCCCTTTTTCCGAAACGATGTCGAGAGCACCGGAGGGATAGGACTCCTCACGAGGTTGGAAGACCGCCGCCAGGGCGGTCGGCAGCGCCTGGCCGGTGCGTTCACCGAGCTCGGGGATCGCCCGAATGACAGCGACGAGCGCGGCCATGTGCACGTCATGCCCGCATGCGTGCATCGCTCCGTTCGTCGAGGCGAAGTCTGCTCCGGTCGCTTCCTCACCCGGCAGAGCGTCGAGCTCGGCACGAATCCCCACAGCAGGACCATCCGCAGGCCCGATGCGTCCGATGCGACCGGTTCCCGCGATCGTGTCCAGGGACATGAACGGGGAGAGCTCGGCCTCGATGACCTCGGCTGTCGCTTGTTCCTGACCACCGAGGTTGGGGGAGGAGTGGATGCGACGGCGAAGATCCAGTGCATGGTCGAGGTCAGCTTCGACCGCAGCCAGCCATGCGGCGCCGATCTCCGCGGACCGTTCGGTCGAGAACTGCTCCTGCCTGATATCCATACTCACCAGTCTTGCCCTGCTTCGTTCGTTGTCAGGCCGTAGACCCGACGTGCATTGCCTGCTGCGATCATTCCGGCGATGCGGCGAAGCTCATCCTCCGGCCAGCCATGCCTGGTCGCCCAGTCGTTGAGGACCGAGTCGAGTCCGTCCCTGAAGAGGATCGACCCGAGACTGTAGAGCTCGGCGGCTCCCCACGCGTCGGAAGAGAACAGCGCCTTGTGGAAAGGGGTGAGCTCAAGCGATTCGGCGATCACCTGAGCGGCCTGCGCGCCGGTGTAGTTGATGGCCAGACCGACATCGGCATAGACATGCTCGAAGCAGTGCGCCAAATAGCCGGCCTCACGGTGATACGGATAGCAGTGGAGCAGCATGACGCTCGCCCCCGAACCGCGGCTGAGCCGCAGGAACTCGGTGAGCAGGAGTGGATTGCAGCGGTGCAGATCGACATCGGGATCGCCGTAGCCGATGTGGAACTGGATCGGCACCTTTCGGTCGACGGCCTCCCAGATGAGGTGACGGATGATCGTCGCGTCCTTGAGGCGGGCTGGGCCGTCGGTGCTCGCTGTCATCCACTCATTGACCGCTGCGTCGACCTCTTCGGCAGTTGGCCGCTCGGGATCGAAGTCGAGGCCGATGCGGTAGGCGGCGATCGACTTCACGCCGACCGCGGTGCGCAGACGCGCATCGAGCTCGTCGGTGAAGACGGACCGGAAGTCGGTGGGGGAGACCCCCGATTCCACCAGCTCCTCGGCGATGCGTTCGAGACGGACCACCTCGGCGACCTGAGTGCCGGCACGCACCCCCATCTGACGGGGACCGAGGATCTCGTCCCCACGGTGTCCGGTCTCGATGAGGAGGGTGCCGTAGCCATGCCCGGTTAGCAGCCGTGTGTTGACCTCGACCGCGCCGAGGCGGGTCCTCTCTGCGATGTAATCCTCGGGAGCGGCGAAGGCCGGAAGTCCCAAGAGCGGGGCACAGTACCGTCGGATCATGAAGCCGAGTTGGGTGTCGAAGAACGTCGTGCCTGAAGGGCTCGGACGGTCGGACTCGGTGATGAGGTCTTCGAATGCCCCACGGTCGAGGTCGTGTTCGAGCACGCCGTGGCAGTGGTGGTCGACGAGTTCCAGCTCGTTCATCCAGTCGAAGTGCACGCCGGCGTCCTCAGTAGAACTTCCGGTAGGCGGCGCACTGCTGTGAGGGTTCGAGGTCGCCGAACTCGGCGATCTCCGCACGCTTGACGGCCAGGTAGGTCGCCAGCAGCTCGGGATGGAACCACTCACGGACCACATCATCGGACTCGAGGCGGTCGATGGCCTCGCGGAGGGACGTCGGAAGCTGACCCTCGGCGCTGACGGCGGCATCGGGGTCACCGACGACCACCTCGGCGGGTTCGAGATCCTGCCGCAGTCCCTCCATGCCGGCCTTGAGCAGGATGCCCAGCAGAAGGTACGGGTTGGCTCCGATGTCGCCGCCGCGGAACTCGAAATGCAGCTGCGGGCGAGGGTCTGCTCCGCCGATCTCGTTCGTGGGCACGATCCGCAGCAGCGCCTCACGATTCTGCAGGCCGAGGAACGACGCGGCCGTCGACCAGTTGTGTGGGCGCAGCCGCTGGTAGGACACGACGAGAGGCGCGAAGATCGCGGTCAGCGACGGGGCGTACTTGACGATTCCGGCGGCGAACTTCGCGGCCTTGACCGAGATCCGCCCGGGACGGTCGGCGTCGAAGACCAGAGTCTCGCCGTCGAGGTCGTTGAGGCCGAAATGGACGTGCACTCCCGAGCCTCCGTCGCCGGCGATCGGGACCGGGGTGAAGGTGACTTCCCTGTCGTGGCCGGCGAAGACCGCGGCGACGGTATCGCGGACGAGCACGGCACGGTCGGCCGCGGTGAGTGCCGGGGCCGGGGAGACGGTGAGCTCGAACTGGTTGGGAGCGTATTCGGGCAGCCAGTTCTCCGGCTGGGCACCCATCTCGGCCAGAGCGGCCATCGATTCCGAACCGATCGGTTCGAGGGCGCGGTGGGCCTGCAGGGAGAACGGCTGAGTCGGAGCAGTGTTGCCCAGATCGGTGAACTCGTGCTCGAAGGCGGCGTTGACCTGGATGCCGAACTCCTCCGACAGCTCTGCGATCGCCTGGCGGAGGAACGACCGAGCATCCCCGTGCCAGGGCGTGCCGTCGGTGTTGACCTGATCGGAGAACACGATGGTCAGCGGAGGCTGGCCGGGAATGAGGGTCGTCCGCACGGCGGAGTCGAAGTCGGGAAGCAGGCGAAGGTCGCCGGAGGAGTCGAAGGGGATATCGTCGGTGATGTGACCACTGGGGCCGATGCCGAGGTTGGCCGGAACCCATCCCACCGACGTCGAGGTCTTCAGCGATTCTGCGCGAACCGCACGGCCTCGGGTGTGTGCGGAGAGGTCGGATGTGGCGAGGAAGACGAGTTCGCCGGGACCGGGCCGCACGCTCTCGTGCAGCCACTCATGGCAGTCCAGGTCGGCGGAAGTGGGTTCAGTGCTCACGGTGTGACTCCTTGTCCGAACGTCGGTGTTCGCTCGTGGCTGGCGGGCTGGAATCGCAGGACGGTCTGAGGCGATCCCAGTTATGTAATGAAGAATATCAAATTAGGCGATATGGTCAATATCTGTAATTAAAATTTCAGAAAGTCCTTCTCCCGCCTCGTGACCGCGTGCGAACACAGTACAGTCGGGGGAGAGACAGAGAGGCGATGAGATGACACGCAAGGACGCGACCGCCGAGGACGAGCCGGACGTACAGGGTTCGCGAGGCGAGGACGGGCCGAGCCTGGCGGTGGGCCTGCGCGCCGCCATGTCGACCTTCACCCCGGCAGAGAAGAAGATCGCCCGTGCGATCCTCGCGTCCTATCCGTTCTCCGGACTTGAACCGATCTCGAGCCTCGCCGACTCCGCGGGAGTCAGCGCCCCATCCGTCGTCCGCTTCGCCCGGACGCTGGGATTCAACGGCTACCGGGAGTTCCAAGAGAGGCTGCGACAGGAGATCCGCGTGCGTGAGGAGTCGAACCTCTCGCAAGCCGAGACGCGCCCGCGCGGTCAGGAGCCGCAGTTCGACGCCGCACGATCCGCCTACCATGCGGGGATCGACCAGACCTTCGACTCGGTGATCGGGGACGACCTCGACAGTACCGTCAGACTGCTCGCGCAGACGAAGAGGTCGGTGGTCTTCCTCGGGGCAACGTACTCGGGGTTCATCGCGGACATCTTCCATGCCCAGCTGGCCCCGGCAAGGCCGGGCACGATGCGGCTGGCGGCGAATCCTCTCGTCGCAGCCGGGCAGCTCCTCGACCTCAAGCGAGGGGATATCGTCGTCGCCTTCGATGTCAGACGCTACGAACCCGGAGTCACGGACGTCGTGCGCACAGCCAAAGAGCTCGGCCTGACGACGATCGTGTTCACCGACCCCTGGATGTCTCCCGCTGCCGCCTTGGCCGACCACGTGCTCACCGCCGACGTCCGCGCAGCGGGTCCCTCGGACACGATGGTGCCGATGCTGGCACTCGTCGAAGCGGTGAGCGAACTCGTCGTGGTCGAACTCGGTCAGGCAGGGGTCGACCGTCTGGGACGACTCGACCCGCTGCGGCTCCGGCTCGGAGGCACAGCCAACCACGCGTGAGCGCCATCCCGGCACGAATGTGACCGGCAGCGGTCCTCGCGCGGCGGCCGTTGGTCCACGTAAAACCGCCACCGGTCAGACTGCCGTTGGCCTCAGCCCTCCTCGATGACGCAGGCCACCGTGTTCTCGCCGCCGGACGCGGCCGTCAGCCCATGGGTGATGCCGTTGAAGCCGGGGTAGCGGCGAGCCAGCTCGGCCTCCGCCTTGAGATACTCGACGATCTTCGGGCTCACTCGTTCCCCGGGCACGAGCAGCGGGATTCCGGGCGGGTAGGGCGTGAGCAGGACCGCGGAGATGCGTCCCTCGAGCTGCGAGATCCCCACATGCTCGATCTTCCCGCTGGTCATCGCCGCCCAGGCGTCGGTCGGCAGGAGAGCGACCGCAGGCTCCTCGAGGTAGATGTCCGTGGTGAGGTTCGCGAAGTCGTGTTCGCGATAGAGCTCGTGGAGCCGCTGGCAGAGATCCTTCAATCCCAAGCCCGCATACTGCGGTGACTCCGCGACGAACTCCGGCATGATCTCGTCGATGCGGACGTTGCTGTCGACGGCACTCTTGAATCGGTGGAGTTCGGCGATGAGCGTGTTCCACCGTCCCTTCGTGACTCCGATCGTGAAGAGGATGAAGAGTGAGTAGAGGCCGGTCTTCTCGACGACGACACCGTGTTCGGCGAGGTACTTCGAGAGCACCAGGCCGGGGATGCCGAAGTCGCCGAATTCGCCGTCGATGCTCAACCCCGGAGTCGTCAGGGTGACCTTGATCGGGTCGAGCATGGCGAAGTCCTCGCCGATCTCGCCGAACCCGTGCCAGTTGTCGGAGGCACTCAGCTGCCATTCGGCGCGTTCCGCCAGTCCCTCTCGCGGAGGAGTGTCCGGTCCCCAGACACCGAACCACCAGTCCGAGTCGGCACGCTCATCACCGATGCGGATGATGGCCCGACGGAACTCCATCGCCTCGGTGATGGTCTCTTCGACGAGAGCATGCCCGCCGGGCCCGCGCATCATCTCCGCGGACACATCGCAGCTGGCGATGATCGAGTACTGCGGACTCGTCGACGTGTGCATGAGGTAGGCCTCGTTGAAGATGTCGCGGTCGAGCTCGGTCTCTTCGGAGTTCTGGACGAGGATCTGTGAGGCCTGCGAGAGACCGGCTAGGAGTTTGTGCGTCGACTGCGTGGCGTAGACCAGCGACTTCTGCGTCTTCGCGGTCCGCTCATCGACGCCGTGCATGCCCCGGTAGAGCTCGTGGAACCGGGCATGCGGGAGCCAGGCCTCGTCGAAGTGGAGGACGTCGACGTATCCGTCGAGGGTCGACTTGATCTCCTCGGCGTTGTAGACGACCCCGTCATAGGTGCTCTGGGTCAGGGTGAGGATGCGCGGGGTCACGCTCTTATCGGTGATGGCAGGGTGGGACCGGATCTTCTCCGCGATGGACTCGGGGGAGAACTCGCTGCGGGGGATCGGGCCGATGATCCCCGCACGGTTCCGGGTCGGCCAGAGGTAGATCGGAATCGCTCCGGTGAGGATGATCGCGTGGAGGATCGACTTGTGGCAGTTGCGGTCGACGAGAACGACATCGCCGGCGCTCACGGCAGAGTTCCAGACCACCTTGTTCGAGGTGGAGGTGCCGTTGGTGACGAAGAACAGGTGGTCGGCGCCGAAGGTCTCGGCGGCCCTGGCCTCGGACTCCGCCACGGGGCCCGTGTGGTCGAGGAGCTGGCCGAGCTCTTCGACAGCGTTGCACACGTCCGAGCGGAGCATGTTCTCACCGAAGAACTGGTGGAAGACCGTACCAGCCGGTGACTTGAGGAATGCGGTGCCTCCCGAATGCCCGGGGCAGTGCCAGGAGTAGGCGCCGTCGTTCGAGTAGTCCATCAGGGCCTTGAAGAAGGGCGGTGCCAGGCGTTCGACATAGCGGGTGGCCTCCCGGTGAATGACCTTCGCGACGAACTCGGGGGTGTCCTCATAGGCGTTGATGACGCCTTCGATCTCGGCGAGGACCTCCGTTGGAAGGCTGCGTGCCGTGAGGCTCTCTCCGTAGAGGAACACCGGGACATCGGCGCTCTGGGAGCGGATCTGCCCGAGCAGTTCGCGCAGTGCATCCGACGAATTCTCCGCGCCCGTCGCGGCGTGGCCGGTGATCCGGTCGACAACGATGAGCAGGCCCGACTTGTCATTGAGGAGCCGGGCCGATTGGAACGGCGTGATCTCGGTGACGGCGGTGCCCAAGGCGGTCAGTGCCCGCTTGACCGCCTCCAGAGGATCGGCATGGTCGGTGTCGGCAGCGCTGTGGTCGGAGACGACGGCGAGCGTGAAATCATTCTGGCTCATGGGGTTCCTTCGCTGTGGGTCGGAAATCACTGGAGGTCGGTGCTCTGCGGGTGCAAGGGGTACGTCGATCGGGGTGTGGCAGGCGGGCTTCGTCACCAGCCGGCGAACCGGTCGAGCACCTCGGCGGGCACTCGCCCGGACACGGCATCGTCGAGGGCGCCCAGGATGATCTCGATGCCGCGGTCGAGGTCGTCCGGGGTGATCGGCAGCGGTGGGCTGATCTCAAGAACATTGTCTCGCACAACGTAGACGACGGCACCGAGTTCCCAGGCCCGGTAGATCGTCAGCGCGGCCAGCTGCCCATCATCAAGTGGTGACCCTTCCGGGGCACGGAGCTCGACGCCGAGGAGGAGCCCACGCCCGCGGACCTCGACGATGGACTCGGCCCCCGCACGGTCGGTGCCGCGGTAGTCGGCGATGCGCTCACGGGCACGGGATCCGAGTGAGTCGACCGCCTCGGCGAGGGCCGGATCGGTGGCAAGACCGAGGACAGCCTCGGCGGCCGCCGCACAGATCGGGGCACCGGCATTGGTCAGCAGCGCCGAGGCGGGGGCGACGTCGAGGACGGCTTCGGGGCCGACGGCCGCCGAGATCGGCAGACCGCCGCCCAGGGACTTGCCCAGGGTGACGATGTCGGGCCGGATGTCCGAGGTCTCGAAGGCGAAGAGCGATCCGGTTCTGCTCAGTCCCGCCTTGACCTCGTCGAGGATGAGCAGCGTGTCCGTGGCGTCGCAGAGTTCGCGCAGCATCGGAAGGAAGCCGGCGTCGGGCACCCGGACTCCGCCGTCGCACTGGATGGCTTCGGTGATGACCGCGGCGACCGTGCATGATTCCAGCGCCTCGGTCAGCTGCGGGCGCAGCTCACTCAGCGCCGCCTCGGTGAGGGGGTAGTCGAAGACGAGTGACCCGGGACCGGGGGACTCGGTGATGCCGGAGACGTCGCGGGAGGTGCCGAAGCCGCCGTGGTAGCTGCCGGAGAAGGAGACGATGGTGGGTCGCCCGGTGGCGCGACGGGCAGCCTCGACGGCGGCCGTGTTCGCGTCGCTGCCGCTCAGTCCGAGGTAAGCCCGTTCGGGGTGCTTCACCGGCACCGTGTTCACCAGCCGTTCGGCCAGCTCGGTGGTGCCGGTGACCGCGGCGGACAGCGCGGAGGAGCCCGCGCCGGTGAGAGCGGCACGGTGGACCGCCTCGGCGATGGTGGGGTTTCCATGCCCGAAGGCCGAAGCGGTCCAACTGGCCGAGAGGTCGATGAGCTCCCGGCCCGAGGCGGTGCGCAGCCTCGCACCGGATCCTCCGGAGACGACCAGAGGGAAGAAGCGCAGATTCTGGATATGGGCCAGCGCGGACTGGTCGCGGGCGTAGGCGGCTTCCTCGGTGGCGCGCTGTTCGGGGGTGAGTTCGGCGATGTCCATCAGTCGATGTCCTCCGCGGTGAGGCGGGAGCCGATGCGCTGTGCGAGGGCCGGGCGGCTGATGACGATGATCAGACCGATGAGGCACCAGAGGCCGACGGCCCAGGGGAAGTACGTGTACGGGGCTTCCTGGCCGGTGACCTGGATGACGTAGACGAACACGAGGTAGACGAGGCCGAGGGCGGGGATGATGATCTCCCATTTCGGGATCCCCGAGTTCGCTCGGAAGGTGTGCCGGATGACGCCGACGGAGGTCATGCCGTAGGCGACGACCATGCACAGGGTGCCCAGCGTCGCGTACCAGTAGTAGGCGTCGACGCTGGTGGCGCCGAAGACCCCGAGTCCGAGCGTCATCAGGGTGGTGAGGACGATGACGGTGGTCACCGAGGTGGTCGGGACCTTGCTCACGGGGTGCTGGCGGGCCAGTGCGGAGGGTCCGAATCCGTCGCGGGCGAGGGCGAAGAGGAGCCGGGAGGCGGCGGCCGAGGAGCTGAGGAAGGCGCCGAAGGCGACGAAGAAAGCGACGACGGAGATGAGCACGGCGAACCAGGTGCCGATGTAGGTCGCCGACAGGCTGGTCAGGGTGGATGCGGCGGTGGCGAAGGCTTCGACGCCGGCCGCGTCCGTGCCGAACCCGATGGTCTGGGCGAACATGACGAAGACGTAGACGATGCCGCCGATGATGACGGCCATGAGCAGCGAGCGCGGGATGATGCGCTTGGGTTCGGCGGTCTCTTCGCTCATGGACGATCCCGATTCGAATCCTGCCCAGGAGAGGAAGCCGAACACCGAGGCGGTCATGATTCCCGACAGCGCATTGTCGCCGGGAGTGAGCACGCTGAGGTCGATGCCGGTGCTGACCGGGGCGTGGCCGGTGCCGACGCGGGCGATGATGACGATCGAGAGGATGATCATGGCGGCGATGCCGACGAAGCCGATGCCCAGCAGCGTTCGGGCCACCGTCGCGGATTCGCGGAGGTTGAGTGCCAAGGCGATCACCCCGACAACGAGGGCAACGATCATCCACATCCCGGGAGCCATCGTGATGCCGATCTCCGAGAGCATCGCCTCGAAGAAGACGGCGCAGGCACCGAGGATGCAGGCGGCGAAGAAGATGTAGGTGCCCAGGAGGGCGAAGCCGCCGAAGAATCCGGCGCGCGGTCCCAGGGTGATTCCGGCCAGGGCATAGACGGAGCCTGCGTGAGTGATCTTGCGCAGCAGCCTGATGAAGCCGTAGGCGACGAACAGGGTGCCGATGAAGGAGACGAGGAAGGTGAACGGGACGGCCTTGCCGACGAGGCCGGCGACCCCGATGCCGTTCAGCGCCATCGCCATGACCGGGCCCATGAACCCGATCGAGATGGCGGTGACTTCCCAGGTGTGCAGGGGCCTCTTCAGTGATGTGCCGGCTTCTTTGCCGGGCTTCGTGTCTTCCACGGTTCGTCCGTTCTTCCAGGCGAATGTAATTTCAGTTACACAATAGGTCATTGATTCCAGAAATGTAACCACAATTTTCGGTGGATTTTTAACTGCCGGGGCGGCGTGGATGCTTGGTGGCCGTGATTGACGTCCGGGTCCGCTCCGTTATGGAATCATCCATCACGGAGCGGACCCGGAATGAGTCCTGCGAGTCGGTGGGTTCGCAGAAGTGCGACCTGCTGAGGCGGGAGACAGTCACCCGCCGAGGTGGTTGTGTCTCAGGCGTCAACCGCGACCGACCGTGCTCCCGCAGCCCGCTTACGACCCTTGCCCTTCTTCCCAGCGAAGAGGAAGCAATCGATGCTGAACCGGCCCGGTCCCGCGGCGGCGATGAGCAGTGTGCCTGCGGCCAGGGCTGCGACGAGTTCCCAGCCGCCCTGATCGACGAACGGGGTCGGCGTGAGGTGGACGATCACCAGAGCCCCGATGACGTTTGCGGCCAGGAGGATGCCGACGATGGGGGTCAGCGCACCGAGGATGAGCAGCGCGCCGCCGATGAGTTCGACGAAGGTCGCGAAAGGTGCGGCGATGTCCGGGAGTGGCACTCCCATCTGCGAGAACGAGTCCGTTGTTCCGGCGATGGTCCACTCGTTGAACTTCTGCCAGCCGTGGGCGATGAAGATGGCGCCGAGGGTGATTCGGGCGATGGCGGTGATGATGTCGCGGGCGATGGTCGGAAATCCGGTCGTTGCGTACATGCTGAACTCCAAGGTTGGTTGAAAGTGCAACCACACGTTATTGGGTGAACATGACAACGTACTGAGAACCGACCATTCGGTCGCCTGCGACAATCCTGGGACTGGCCGTTCAGAACCCGTAGGCGGCTTCCTTCTCCTCACGGATTGCCGCGTAGGTCTTCGTCAGCACGATCGTGTCCTCGACGAGGCGGTCGAGGCGGGCGATGACATCCTCGCTGACGATCTGACCGCGGTGCAGATCGCGCTCCTCGACGAATACGTACGGGGAGACGACCTGCGCCTTCATGTAGGTGAGGATCGGCAGGAGGTGCTGCTGCGGGATCAGGTAGTGCTTCGCCGAACCCGCCGTGGCGATCGCGGCCACGACCTTGTCGCGGAAGGCGTTGACGGGCAGCAGGTCGAAGACGTTCTTCAGGCTCGCTGGGATCGAGGCCTGGAAGATCGGCGTGCCGATGACGATCGCATCGGCGTCCATGAGCGCCGCGGTCACCCGCCCGGTGTCACCGGAGTATTCGGTGAAGTTCCGGCCGTCGGAGAAGACCATGTCCGCCTCGGCGAGGTCGATGAGCGTGACCTCGATATCGGGATCCTGCGCCATAACCGCCTGCGCGACGTAGTCCATCACCGTGCGCGTCTTCGTTCCGACATTCGAGCCGGAGAGGACGACGACCTTCATCAGGCAGCCTCCTTAGTCGCGGTGTACTTCTTCACGGCCGGAATGATCTCCGAGCCGATGGTCTCGATCTGCTTCATCACCCGTTCATACGGCATCCCGCCGAAGTCGATCTGGCCGAGGTAGCGCTGATGTCCGAAGACCTCGTGCTGATGGAGGATCTTCTCGACGACCTGCTGCGGGCTGCCGATGTTGACGATGCTCGCCGGGTCGACGCTCTGGGCGAAGAGCTGCTTGGGCATGCCTTGCCCGTTCGTGCGCTTCATCCCCTCGTTGATGTGCGGGTAGAGCCCCTGCAGCGCCTCCTGCGAGGTCGGCGCCGTGTAGAGGAAACCGGCCGTGGCGATCGGCAGACCGGCAGGATCGAAGCCGGCGTGACGTGCCGCCTGCCGGTAGGCATCGACGGTGGGTTTGAACGACGAGGTGGTCCCGCCGAGGTGGGCCATCACCATGGGTACACCCGCCAGTCCCGCCTTGACCGCGCTCGCCGGCGCACCGCCGACCGCACGCCAGATCGGCAGCGGGTTCTGCTCGGGGCGGGGGAGGACCTCGGCGTTGTTGAGCGGGGCGCGGAACTGCCCGGACCACGTCACCGATTCCTCACGGTTGATCGTGTTGAGCAGGTCGAACTTCTCTTCGAAGAGCTCCTCGTAGTCGCGCAGATCGTAGCCGAGGAGTTCGAACAGTCCGATCCGCGAGGCGCGACCGGCGACGAGTTCGGCCCGACCTTCGGAGAGGTGATCGATCGTCGCGAAGTTCTCGAACACACGCACCGGATCCGAGGTGCTCAGGATCGTCGAGGTGCTGCCGATGCGGATCGTCGACGTCGCCTGCGCGATCGCGCCGAGGATGACCGCATGCGCCTGCGAGGCGAAGAATTCCTGGTGGCTCTCGCCGACGCTGAAGAAGTCGAAGCCGGCCTCCTCTGCGGCCTGTGCGTAGCCGACGAATTCGCGGATGCGCTCGCCCGCACTCACCCGGGACCCGTCGGCCGGGTTCGGCAGATGATCGCCGAGGCTGTACATCCCGAACTGCAGCCCCTGAGTGGGGTCGAATCCGACGGGATCAAGGGTGGTCGTGTTCTCGCTCAAGGTCTCTCCCATGCGTGTGAGACCGTCCCGCAGGGCCGATCTCGATTGATCATTTGCCCTGTCAACTGATAAGTGCGGAGATTTATTCCTGACCACGTCGAGGTGGTGCTCTGATCCTCGCCGAGGTGACCCACCCGAGCCGTGCGCCGAGGTGGTCAGTCGCCTTCTTCCGCCTTGGCGCGCTCGGCGATGCTGTGGTCGTAGAGCTTCTTCATCAGCGCGTGCAATGTCCGCTGCTCGTCCTCATCGAGGGCGTCGTCGAACAGGGCGGACTGCTGGTGGAGCTGGGAGGGGAAGGCGCGTTCGAGGGTCTCAAGTCCCGCCTCGGTGAGGGAGATGTGCTTGGTCTTCCATGTCTGTTCTCGGGTGATGAGCTCGTCGCGTTCGAGGCGGGCGAGCATCCGGGAGATTCCGCCGCCGCTGACGGTGAGGCCCTTGGCGAGGTCGGTCTGGGTGACGGGTTGGAAGTTGCGAATGTGGGCGAGGGCCTCGAACTGGGCGACGGTGAGGCCGAACTGGCGCAGGTGATCGTTCGAGAGCTGGTTGCTGTTCTGGACGAATCTCACCATGCGCAGCCAGGTGAGTGTGCTAAGCGTCAGGTCGTCCATCGTCCCTCCCGGTCTCCGCGCCGGGCCCTCCTGCCGCGGCGCTGCCTCTCACTGTACTGATCAGCCACTGTACTGATGCGCCACTGTGCTCATCAGCCCGACCGCACTCATCAGCCCGACGGTGCTCATCGGCCAGATGATGTTGACCGGCGCGACCGTGCGCGGAGGGCGCCGTCTCTGACCACCCCCTTCGATGTCCGCCCGACATGGGACAATGGGCGCGGAGTCCATGAGTGTCGTGAGCAGGGAGTTCGAGGATGACCACCACAGAGCCGACCGTCGACCGCCTCGGCGAGGGCCGATCGGCCGCCGTCGTCATCGCCTCCACCTCGGCGGCACGGGGTGAGGCGGCGGACACGACGGGACCGATCCTCGTCGACTGGCTGCGGGGGCGCGGGTACGACTGCCCCGACCCGATCGTCGTCCGTGACGGTGAACCCGTCGGTGAGGCTCTGCGGGAGCTTCTCCTCACCCCCGCCGAGGCGGCCCGCCCCCGCATCGTCGTCACCTCCGGAGGCACGGGGCTGGCCCCCGACGACCGCACCCCGGAGTTCACCGCCGAACTCCTCGAGCGGCAGTCGCCGGGGCTCATCTATGCGATGTGGCGCAAAGGGCTCGAATCGACGTCGTCTGCGGTGATGAGCAGGGGCGTCGCCGGTGTGCGGGGACGCACCTTCGTCATCAACTTCCCCGGCTCGAAGGGCGGGGTCCGCGACGGGATCACCGTCATCGACGACCTCCTCGAGCACATCCAGACCTCGGTCGAGGACACGACCGATCACGGTCCGAGGGTCTGAGATGCAGCAGCGCAAGGCCGTCCGGGCCCGCGTCCACCGCTTCGATGCCACCGGTGAGATCAAGGTCGGTCCCGATTCGCTCGCGGGAGAGGAGCCGCTCGAGGTCAACCTCGACGGCGAGCAGTTCTCCGTGACGATGCGCACCCCCGGCAACGACGTCGAACTCGTCTCCGGATACCTCCTGTCCGAGGGAGTGATCACCTCAATGGCCGACATCGCGGAGATCGACTTCTCGACCGGGCTCGCCCCCGACGGTTCGCGGAACTACAACGTCGCCGGCGTGCGACTGCGACCCGGTGTGTGGAACGCGGCCGCCGCGCCCGCCCGGTCCGTCTACACGTCCTCGTCGTGCGGGATCTGCGGAACCGCGGCCATCGACGCGGTGACGAAGCCCTCGGCGTACCCGCTCATCCCCCTCCTCGGCGTCGGGTCCCGGAACGACGTCGAGGCCGGCAGTGCCGCCGAGGATGTCGCACGGCCCGATGCCCCGCATCTCGACGAGGACGGCGACATCGTCTTCCCGCCCCTGCTCTCTCCGGCGCGGATCGGGGAGCTGCCCGACCGCCTCCGCGAGGGGCAGTCGCTGTTCGACCGGACGGGAGGCGTCCACGCGGCGGCGCTCTTCGCCGTCGGCGACGATCCCCAGGCCGAACCGGAACTCCTCGTCATCCGCGAAGACGTCGGCCGCCACAACGCCGTCGACAAGGTCATCGGCTGGGCCATGGCCGAGCGCGGACTGCCGCTCAACCGCACCGTCCTCCAGGTCTCCGCTCGGGCGTCCTTCGAACTCGTCCAGAAATCGGCGATGGCGGGCATTCCGATGATGTCGGCCGTCAGCGCCCCCTCGGCACTCGCCGCCGACTACGGCAGGACCGCAGGCATCACCGTCATCGGCTTCAACCGCAAGGGCCGCTTCAACGTCTACTCCCATCCCGAACGCATCGCCTGACCAGAGGACGCGCGGACCGCTACGATGGGGTGACCTGAAGCCAGGCAGGCGTGACGAGAGCAAGGGCGAAGACATGGTCGCAACCGACGGCAAGAGCCTCCGCGAGGCAACCCCACGGTCGAGTCAGGCCGACCTCGATCTGCCCGCCGACCGTGACCCGGTCGCCGTGATCTGCACGCAGAACGAGACCCGGCTGCCCGAACTGCTCGGCATCCGCACCCAGCGACTGGCCGAGTCGCCCTTCAGCTACTACCGCGGCGCCGCCGCCCAGATGTCGAGCGACCTCAATGCCGTCAGGAGCGCGGGACCGGTCGTGCTCTCATGCGCCGATGCACACCTGGGCAACTTCGGCTTCTTCGCCTCCCGCGAACGCTCACTCGTCTTCGATCTCAACGACTTCGACGAAGCGGAGTACGCGCCCTTCGAATGGGACGTCAAACGCCTCGCCGCCTCGGCGCACCTGAGCGCTCAGGTCCACGGCCTGAGCGAGGAGGCCGGTCATGCGGCGGCCTTCGCCTCGGTCAAGGGTTACCAGGAGCGTCTGGCCGCGCTCATGGAGCAGACGGCCCTCGACCGGTTCTACGCGATCGTCGATGCCGACACGATGCTGCGCGCCATCGAAGCCCGCGGGCGCGGCAAGGACAAGGCGACGGCGAAGGCGATGAAGAAGGCCCGCAGTCGGACCGGTGAGAAGGCGCTGAAGAAGTTCGCCACCGAGACCTCGGACTCCGGTCTGCGCATCGTCGACCAGCCGCCGCTCACCGAGCACTTCGACGAAGCCGGCATCGATGTCGAGACCCTCTTCGCCGAATACCGGCAGACCGCCCGCACCGACGTGATGATGCTGCTGCGGCAGTTCTCCGTGGCCGACTCGGTCCTCCGGGTCGTCGGAGTCGGCAGCGTGGGCACGCGCTGCTTCCTCGTCCTGCTCTCGGGCCCCGGCGAGGAGTCGATGCTTCTCCAGGTCAAGGAGGCGCAGGAATCCGTCGTCACGGCTTTCGGCGGTCAGCTCCCCTTCTCCGACCGGCCCGAAGGGAAGATCATCTCGTCCGAAGGGGAAAGAGTCGTCCGCGCGCAGACCGTCCTGCAGTCGGTGTCCGATCCGTTCCTCGGCTGGAACACCTTCAACGGCCGTGACTACTACTGGCGGCAGTTCCGCGATATGAAGGGCAGCTATGACTTGGCGACCCTCGACGCGACCCAGCTGGAGAGCTACTCGCGGCTGTGCGGCGAGGTCCTCGCCCGAGCCCACTCCCAGTCACCGGAGGCCCGCCTCGTCGTCGAATACCTGGGGAACTCGGACACGTTCGCGACCGCGGTGAGCGAATGGGCGCGCAAGTACGCCGAGGTGGTCACCGCCGACCATGCGCAGCTCGTCGAGGCCGCGAAGAGCGGGAAGTACCCGCTGCTCGGGGAGTGGGCCGAAGAGGGCTGAGCGGGGCGGTGCTCAGCGCACACGCATGGGGCCGGCGCCGCTGTGCGGCGGGCGAACCGGTGCTCAGCGCACACGCAGGAGGATCTTCGTGCCCGCGCCCTCGGTGAGCCGCTCGATGGCCGCCGGGGCATCGTCGAGTCCCATCTCCTCGACCCAGCCCGTCGTGTCGTAGTCGCCTGCGGCCATGCGGGCGATGACGCCGTCGAACTCGGCCGGCGTGTAGCCGACAGAGCCGATGAGTTCGTACTCGCCCATCATGATCGCACCCGGCTGGATCTCGAAGCCCGCCTCATGAGGAGACATGAGGACGGCCCGCCCGCCAGGGGCGAGGGCGGCGAGCGCCGATTCGAGTGCGGCCGGCACCCCGGCGGCGTCATAGGCGATCGTCACCCCGTCGCCGTCGGTGAGTTCGGCGACGGCATCATTCACGTCCTCGGTGAGCGGGTCGATGACGGTGGCGCCGAGGGCTGCGACCCTCGCGCGACGGTCGGGGTTCGGTTCGGAGATGAGGACGTCGACGACCCCGTACGCGCGCAGGGCGTACCACGTCCCGATGCCGATCGGGCCGGCACCGAGGATGAGGGCGGTGTCCTCGGCGGTGGCGCGGGACCGGCTCACACCGTGCCAGGCCACGGCCATGGGTTCGACGAGCGCGGCCTGCTGGAGACTGACCGAGGCGGGCACCGGGTGGAACTGGGAGGCGCTGATGGTCACCGACTCGGACATGCCGCCGCCGTTCGCATTCGTGCCCAGGGACGCCATGAGTCGGCAGGTCGTCGGCTCCCCGTGTCGGCAGGCGACGCATTCGCCGCAGCTGTAGGCGACGGGGAAGATCGCACCCCGATCGCCCACGGCGATGCCGTCGACGCCGGGACCCACCTCGGCGACGGTGCCGGAGAACTCGTGGCCGAGGGTCTGGGGGAGGTGCCCGCCGGTGATCGGATGCGGGGTGAAGAGGTCGACGGGGGAGGCCTCGGGGTGGGCGAGGAGGTGGAGGTCGCTGCCGCAGATGCCGACGAAGCCGTTGCGCAGCCTGATCTGGCCGGGCCCCGGGGCGGCGGGTGCGGGGACGTCCTCGATCCGAAGATCCTCGCGTCCGTGGAGTCTCACTGCCTTCATCGTTCCTCTTCTCCGGCCGGTGTCATGCCCGGCCCAGCGTGGTGTGCGGTCTGCCGGCCTCGGGCTGATCGCCGCGGTCGGACGGGGCGTGCGCCCTGCCTTCTACGATTCCGCCGAGGCGGAGGGTGCGACAACCGCCGAGTGCGGCAGATTCGACGGCGACCATCCGCCGAACGGGCGGCCGGAGCGGGCAGCCGGCGCTGGATCGGATCCGGCTTCCCACCTCGGCGGGCGAGGTCGTCAGGGTCCGGACGTCGGCTTGTCCGGAGCGACGATCGACGCGCACAATAGAACACATGAACGAATATTCGGTGCCGGAGTGGCTGACGACGTACCAGGGCTTCAAGGCCCTGTGCTCGGCGGTGTCGGGGGAGTACATCCGCTTCTACCTCACCACCGGATGCGATTCAGTGACGTACACGCATTCGCAGAACACTTCGGGTCTGCCGCGCTACTCGTGTCTGCTCACCGCCGAGGACGGGGCGAGCCTGCTGCTTGAGCTCGGGGAGTGGAACGGACGGCTGGATGAGGTGCCGGCCGCCGTCCGGGCGTGGTTGGCGGCAAACGCCAGTCTACGGGGGTGTCGTCCGAACAAGTCGCGCTATGTCGGCGACCGGTACTGGCATCGGCAGTGGCAGCTGGCCAACCCCTGGTGAGGGGCATTGCCCAGTCGGCCGAACCCTGGTGGGGGGCGTTTCTCAGTCGGCCGACTCCTGGTCGGGAGTCGTCCGCGCGGAGGCGGGCGATTTCGGAGCGTGCCTCATGCTCGTCGGGAGCCTCACACTCTGAGGGAACTTCACACTCTGCGGGGACCTTCGTAGGCACGACGGCAGAGGACGACGGCGATGGTGAGGGCGACGGCGATTCCGGCTGTCGTGGCGAAGAGGAGCGTCCATTCGCCGCGTTCGCCGAGGATGCCGCCTGCCCAGGCCCCGAATGCGCTGCCGGCGAAGAGGAATCCGGCGAAGAGCGAGACCACGGTGCCGCGCACCTTGGGGAGGACGGTCGTCGACCAGGTCTGCAGCGAGGAGTGGAGGAACGACCACGTCGCGCCGAGGAGGAATGCGGCGATGATCACGGTGACGATCGAGAGGTGGATGGTGAGCAGGACGAAGGCCGCGATGGTGGCGCTGCCGCCGATGACCATGAGGCCGGGCATGGGCAGGCGGCGGGAGAGGGGTTTGACCATGCGGCTGGTGACGATGACCCCGACCCCGTAGGCCGCGGTGGACAGGCCAGCGACGGCCGCGCCGACGCCGAGGGACTGCAGGGCCGGGGCGAGCAGGGTGAGGACACCGAGGACGATGGCCCCTTCGACGAAGACGAGTGAGATGACGATGAGCACCCACCTGTTGCTCAGCGCAGTGCGGATGGTCTGGAGGATCCCGGTCTGAGCCACGCGGTGGGCCTCGGGGACACGGGCGAGGCCGAGGACGGAGATCACGGCGAGGACCGAGGGAATGGCGAAGACGAGGCGCCAGTCGACGAGGTCGGCGATGATGCCGGCCAGCGCCGTCGCCAGGGCGGTGCCGACGGCGATCGCCGCCATGAGGTCGGCTAGGGCCGGCTGCCGGTGCTCTTCGTCGACGGTGTCGCCGACGTAGGTGAGCGAGGTCGGCACGATCGCCCCGTAGAACGCGCCGCCGAGGGTGCGGGCGATGATGAGGATCGTCAGCGACGGGGCCAGCGCCGCGACGATGCCGACGAGTGCGGCGGCGATGAGGCTCAGCCGCATGAGCCGGATGCGCCCGAGGCGGTCGGAGAGCATTCCCCAGATCGGCTGGCTGACGCCGTAGGCGAGGTAGTAGGTGCTCGCGATGACGAGTGCCTGAGCGAGCGTGACGTCCATGTCGAGGGCGACGAGGACGAGCAGCGGACTGACCGCGAACCGGTCGAAGCTGCTGACGAACGCCGCAAGCGAGACCGCCAGCGGTGGTCTGGTCGGGGAGGCTGGGGCGTCTGCGGAGGTCACGAGTCCACACTGTACTCGCGTCCGGGGACGCGTACGGGATCGGTTCACATCAGTGGATGACGTCCACTTTCCTCACTTGTCCCATGGGTCGTCGGTGAACCACCCGGAAACTTCCTCAGGGAGGGCGTCTGCGTCTTCGGCAGTCTTCAGACCGTAAGGAGCGACCTTGAGTCCGGCGTCCGCGAGAAGCGCGATATCGGCTGCCGGCAGACCGCGATTGGGCCCTACCCAGTCGATACCGGCATCGGCGATCTGAGTGGGCGACTCCTTCGGGAGTGATGCGTCGAAGAGATAGAGCGAGGTGAACCCTCGTTCGGCGATCGTCGATGCGGTTCTGAAGTCGAATGACTGGACGATGAGTGAGTTCTGCAGGTCTCGGGCGTCGAATTCATCGAGGATCTGATCGACCTCGGCAGTGGTGGCCCCAGGTTTGATCTCTGGTACGAGGACGACCTCCCCGCCGAGTTCGTCGAGGAGTTCGGTCAGAGTCACTGTCTCTGCCGATGGTCCGTCCGTCGGGTTGGTGATCGTCGCCTGGTCCCACTTCTTTCGAGAGAGTTCGCGGATTTCGCCGGACGCCCCCTTGAGTGTGCGGTCTGCTGTCTCATCGTGGATGAGCACAGGGGTCCCATCGGAGAGGAACTGGATGTCCATCTCGGGCAGGAATCCGTCCTCTGCTGAAGCAGTGAAGCCCTCCATCGATTCCTCGGGGTAGACGAGTGCCCCACCTCGGTGGGAGATCGTCACTGGAAAGCTCAGTTCGGAGACCGTTGCAGGCGCTTTGAATGGGCTGGTGGCGGTTGGTTCCGGCGTGGAGGGACTTGGGGAGCACCCAGTGGCAATGGCGGCGATCAGGCTCGCCATTGCCACTGAAACGAAGGCTCTTCTGGTGTTGCAGGTGCGTGAGCGTTCGCGGTGATCCATTTTCAGGGCCTCATCAGCCGTTCATCGCACGCTTGGCCTGCGAGCGGGCCATGAAGGCCATGACGATGAGGAAGATGCCGAAGACGATGACGTAGATGCCGATGATCCACAGCAGTGCGACGAGCGCGGTCGTCGGGGACGTGAACACGGCGATCATGACGATGATCGCGAAGATGATGTCGAGGACGCCGAGGAGCTTCGACCAGCCGCGGAACGACTTCGACGCAAGGGTGAAGATGCCGCGGACGAGCATGCCGAAGGCCATGAGCCAGAGGATGAAGATGCCGGAGGCCACGGCGAACGCGAGCGGGGCGATGAAGATCGCAATACCCGCGATGATGTAGACGATGCCGGTAGTCAGCTCCCAGCCCCACGGCAGACCCTGCTTGCGCGCCGTGTTGGCGTTGACGATCGTGAGGATGCCGTCGACGACGAGCCAGGCGCCGATCCAGATGCCGGCGACGACAGCCACGGCGTCGGGGGCGATGAAGATGAGCAGGCCGAAGAGGACTGCGAGGATGCCGCGCAGCAGCACGACCCAGAAGACTCCGCGGCCCAGGTCGGTGAGCAGGGAGCGGGCCGAGTCGACAGGGCTGTGCGAGCTGCCGGCGGACGGTCCCGCGGCGTGACCGGCATCCGGGTTCGAGCCGGGGAAGTCTGGGGATTCGGAATGGTCGGGTGAGGTGGTCATCTCAGCTCCTCGTGAAGGGGACTTGCCATGGTTCTGGCCACTTTATCCTAAGTCCGAACCGATAGCCCAGCGGGGATTCGGATGCACCGATTGGGTCACAGCTGCCGCGCGGGTCTGAGCATCACATCCACTTCTTCCTGCGGAAGACGGTGTAGAGGGTGACGCTGAGACCGACCATGAGGAAGATCGCCATCGGATAGCCGAAGGGCCATGCGAGTTCGGGCATGTTCTCGAAGTTCATCCCGTAGACCGCGCCGATGAGGGACGGGGCGAAGAGGATCGCCGCCCAGCCGGAGATCTTCTTCATGTCCTCGTTCTGGCGCTGGGCGACGAGGGTGGCGTTGACGCTGAGGATCTGGGAGAGGGACTCGCGCAGTTCCCCCGCCTCGGCGAGAACGCGGGTGAGGTGATCGGTGACGTCGTTGAGGTAGGCGCGCAGCTCATCGGGGATCGCGTACTTCGTCGCCCCGTTGCTCAACGCCTGAGTGAGCCGGCTGAGGTGGGTCGTGGCATGGAGGACGTCGATGACCTCCTGGCTGAGCCGGTAGATGCGCTCGGCCGCCGCGGGGTCGCCGCTGAAGACCTGGCGTTCGATGCCGTCCTTGTCGTCCTGGAGGCCGTCGATGACGGGGAAGTAGCCGTCGACGACACCGTCGAGGAGGCGGTAGATGAGGGCTTCGGGTCCGAGGGAGAGCAGCGCCTTGTCCGATTTGCCGATGAGGTCGGCGTCGGAGAAGTGCTCCTCGAGCCCGTGGATGTCGGTGGGGATCGGCAGGCCGTCGATGAAGCGGCCGTCCTGGCAGATGATGACGAGGTCGTCGCCCTTCATGAGCAGGTGGAATTCGCTGAACTCGACCTCCTCCTTCGCATCGACGTAGAGCGCGGAGATGAGGACGACGAAGAGCACATCGCCGTACCGGTCGACCTTCGGGCGCTGGTCAGCGTGGAAGAGGTCCTCGACGAGGAGGGGGTGGAGATCCCAGGCGGTGGCGATCTCCGCGAGCAGCTCGGGGGTTGAGCGGGGCACGATGACCTGCGTGATCGCTCCGGGCCGGGCGGACCCGTCCGGAGTGCAGTCGGCGAGCGCCTCGGCGAAAGAAGAGGAGACGGAGATCGGCCCGGGTCGGCTGTCGACGATCTGTCGGCTGAGCAGGACCGGCGCCGAGGCGGGGGCCGGGGTGCGCCCGTTCGCGCTGGGTCGCGGACGACGGGCGATCGAGGGAACGGGAAGTCGGCGTGACGGTGGCATCGAATTCTCCTTGGTCGGGCTCACACCCCAAGGTACTCGACTAGATGCAGTGTCAGTCACTTCAGGAGCTGGCCCACGAATTCGGCCATCGTCGGATCATCGAGCTCCAGCGCCCTGAGCATCGACTTCGACTTGAGATTGAACTCGGCGGAGGACTCCCTCGCCTGTTCGGCCGATATCAGATGGCGCGCGGTCCTGATCGAGTGTCTCCGACCTTCCGTTCCGCGCTTTCGCCGCATTTCAGTCGGTAGGTCGAACGACAGCAGTCTGTGCCAGTACCGATCGCGCAGGAAACCCGCGAGCGGAAGGTCTTCTTCCACTGCACGATCGAGAACCGCGAACGATTCGAACATGTAGGCGTAGAACTCGTCGACTGGAAGCACGTGGCCTGTAAGGTGAGTCTGAGCGCCGCTTTCCGAGCTGTGTCGCACCCAGTAGTAGCAATCGACGTCGGCCTGCACTGCAACCCGATCGGTGCGAGCGTAGGCGGACAGCGCGAACGGATGATCCTCGGCCATGCGGAGAGTGGGATTGAACCGGTATCCGATGTCTCGTGCGAACGCTGTGCGATACATCTTAAGGACGTTGAGTGAGTCGATCAGAGGAGTCCTGTGGGCATCCGTCCTACTCAGCGTTTCGCGGAACATAACCTTCGGAACACCGCGGTTGACGCCGACGTACTTGCCGACAACGACATCGGCCTGACCCTCCTTACCAAGCGCTGTCATGGATTCGATCGCCTGGGCGCCGAGATAGTCATCGACGTCAACGAAGTATGTCCATCTCCCGTTGGCCCGATCGAGAACGGTGTTGCGGGGCTCCGCCGGCGTACCCGAATTCGGTATGGATACAACAGTTCCGTAGAGCCGGAGATCTTTGAGCAACTGGTCCGCGAGCTCTGCGGTCGAGTCGGTCGATCCATCGTCGACCACAATCGTTTCGATGCGCTTCGCCCCAGCCGTTTGAGCGGCAATGCTCTCCAAGCACTTGGGGAGGTACTCCTCTGCGTTGTACGCGGGGATGCCGATCGTGACGTCGGGTGTTCGAGAGAAGAACGCCATGGGCAATCACTCCGAGTTCTGGGAACGCGCTTCTTTTGGCAGTCAGCTGATGCCCAACTATACCGGCGGCGGCGCTCCGCGGAGCTCGGCTCCGAACTGCCTGACCTTCGCTTTGGGAATATGCAGGCACAATGGTCTCCATGCCTTCGCTCTCCACATCATCGCTGCAGCACAAGTGGCAGGTCGTCACCAGAACTGCACGGATCGGACGGGACCTGATCAGCAGTCGGTACGAGGAGTCCCGTCTTCCGGCTCGGTTCCGCCCGAGTTCAGACGACGATTTCATCGCCGCCGCCTACTTCTCGTCGGATGTCCATTCGATGTATCAACTCGAACAGTGGCTCTGGCCGTTCGAACAGCTGCGCGATGCGCTCATTCGACAGGGAGAGGGTGATGCGCCCTTCGGGATACTCACCCGAGACGCTCGGGTGGCGCAACGAATCGCTGCTCTCACGGACATTCCGGTTCGTTTCTCCCGCCTCACCGCAGGTCTGGATTCGTTCTTCGACGCACCGCGCCTGCGCGTCGTCTTCTACGTCAATCAGGCCACGACGAACTTTCAGGCGCTGCGGTTTCCTACGCCCGCCCATGTTCACCTCAGCCATGGAGAGAGCGAAAAGGTCTCGATGATCTCCAACCAGCTGAAAGCCTACGACTACGTCTTCACAGCAGGTCAAGCAGCACGCGATCGCATCACTTCGACCCTGCACGGGATCGACGCCGAGGCTCTCATCGATGTCGGTCGCCCCCAGCTCGACCGTGCGTTCAGCGTCCCGGAGGAGTGGCAGAGATTCGCCGCCGAGGCGCCTGCCGGACCGACGGTCTTCTACGCCCCGACGTGGGAGGGTGATTCGCCGAGCATGAGCTACGGAACGATGGCAACGACCGGGGTTCCGGTGGTCTCCGAGCTCCTCGACGCGGGCTACCGAGTGATCCTTCGGACACATCCGCGAACCGGTCTTCTGCGCAGTGATTTCGCCCGTGCAGTCGAGTCAGTGCGTGGGCGGGTCGATGCCCACTCCCGTGGATTCGTCGATACGAGTTCCGACGTCTCGTGGCAGCTCGCCGTCGCCGATGTCGCCGTCGCCGAGATGTCGTCTGTGGCGTTCGACTGGCTCGCCACCGAGAAACCGCTGGTGATTATCCCTCCGACCGACCCGCGAGCCGAGGTGCTGCGCAACGGACTCATCGATCGGGCCGTGAACTGGGAAACCGCGAGTGGAGTCGCCCTCGTCGACCGGCTCGCCGACGCCGCCGACCGTGATTCAGGCTCGTTGAGCGCGCACTACCTCGGCGATACGAACCCGGGATCGCAGATTGAGCGGTTCATCACTGCCGCGCGGCAGGTGATGGCAGCTCGGCAGGGAGTGCTCGGCGACGGCTGAGCATGAGCAGAAGTGAGCACTTCGGTGCGCCGATGAGCGCCTTTCGGATAGGATCTTCAGGAAAGTCAGATGCGCGCTCGGTTCTCGATCGGGCGCTGTGTTGCGCCGAAGGACCGGCGGCACGCCGAAAGCGAAGAGGGTCCCTGCGAGTGAATGTCCGTTCGACCGGCAAACGATTCCTGCTCGATGCACTGCCACCGGCGATGGCAGCCTACCTGCGCAAAGAACGAGTGTCATGGTCGAAGCAGTACAAGCGCAACAAACGATCGCTCGCGGCGGCCATCAGCTCTCGGTCGTTTACCAAGGCCCTGACGAGCAGGGTGGAAGAGAACACCGTGGTCTAGGAGTCGTTCTCGGGCAACGGCGCACTCTGCAATCCCGAAGCGCTCTTCCGCACGATGATCGCAACGGCTGACTATAAGGACTACCGGCACATCTGGGTGCTTAACGACGCTGCTTGGGAATCGCCCTTCCGCTCGGAGTTCTCCGCGCATCCGCGGGTGTCGTTCGTTCGACACCGGTCCCGGGACTACTTCACCGCACTCGAGACGAGCCAGTATCTCGTCAACAATGCGACGTTCCCTCCTGAGTTCATCAAGCGCCCCGAACAGACCTATCTCAACGTGTGGCACGGGACCCCGCTGAAGAAGATGGGCTACGACATCGAGAATGGCGCCGACGGCGCCCGCAACGTCCTGCGCAACTTTATGTCCGCCGATTATCTTCTGTCGCAGAATTCCTTCATGACCGAGACTATGTACCTCGGCGCCTACAAGCTCAACAATGTGTTCCGCGGGGCGATAATCGAGGAGGGCTACCCGCGCACTGACAGGATGTTCGGTCCGGACGCGGGAGATCGTGCCCGAGCGGTGCTGCACGACCGTGGAATCTCCAGTCGTGGCAAGAAGGTGATCTGCTATGCGCCGACATGGCGAGGCGGTTCCTTCTACAATCCGCAGTCCGATGCCGGGCGCCTCAAAGCCACTGTCATGGCCCTGCGCAGTGCACTTGAGGACGAAGGATGGATCGTTCTGCTCAAAGCGCATCAGGTGATCGTCGATCAGCTCGTCGATGACCCGGAGCTCGCAGACTTCCTCGTCCCCAACGACGTTCCGGCCAACGACGTCCTCGCGATCACCGATATCCTCGTCTCGGACTACTCGAGCATCTTCATCGACTTCCTCGGCACTGGGCGGCCGGTCCTCTTCCACCTCCCGGACGCGGGGAAGTACGCTGCCGAACGCGGTACCTACCTGCGACCCGATGAGCTTCCGGGACCGGTCTCCGAGAGGATCGACGAACTCCTCGATCAGGCGACCCGTCTCGCCGAGGATGACGTGGACCTGTCGAGTGCATTTCCCGAGGAGGCCGCGCGCTTCGACGAGCTCTCAGCGCAGCTGACTCCCCGCGATGACGGCAGCGCCAGCGCGCGCGTCCTCGACGTCGTGTTTAGAGGCAGAGAATCCGAGGGTCGAGTGATCCGCGGATTCGCGGACGGCCGACGAACCCTCGTGATCTACCTCGGGGGGCTGATCACCAACGGAATCACCTCATCCGTGCTCAACCTGCTCAATCGGATCGACCCCGAGAAAGTCGATGTCACGGCTCTCTACTACCGGTCCGACCAACAGGATCGCCTGGACAACGCGGCCCTGATTCCGTGCCACGTGCGCCAGGTCATCCGCGACCAGGGAAGCCTACAGCTTCCCCTGCTGGGCAGCATGCAGGAATTCGATGCCTCGCCCATCGGAGATCTCGCCGCCGCCGACCGCGACACCGCGCTGTGGAGTTGGGAATGGCGACGCTTGTTCGGCCACGCGAGATTCGACGCGGCCGTCGACTTCAGCGGATACTCGTCCTACTGGGCGAGGATTATGGCGCACGCCGAAGCTGACCGCAAAGCCGTCTGGCTGCACAACGACCTCGAAGCCGACGCGATGCGTGAGGTCGATGGTGCCAGGCCCCACTTCAACAACCTCACCGGTGTCTTCAAGCTCTACCATGACTATGACGCACTCGTCTCGGTATCGCCTGACCTGCGCGAGATCAATGAGCAGAGTCTCAGCAGGTACGCCGACTCCGAGCGGTTCATCAGCGCCCGCAATGTCATCGATGTCGAACGTGTTCGCAACGGCGCAGGACGCTCGACGGAGACCAGCCCGCACACGGTTTCTATCGATGCGCGCACACTGGCCGACGCCGTCGCCGAGATCGGCAGGCACTACTCGTTCGACGAGCTCATCTCGGAGGCCTCGCGACAGGCACTCGTCGGCGGCCGCCTCGGAGAGCAGAAGGGTAAGACCTTCGTCACCGTCGGACGCCTGTCGCCGGAGAAGAACCAGGCCCGGCTGCTCCGAGCATTCTCTGAGGTCAGCGTTGAAGAGTCGGACGCGCGACTCGTCATCATCGGTGACGGGCCGCTGAGCGGCGAACTCAAGGAGCTCGCCGTCTCGCTCGGCGTCGCCGGATCCGTTGAGTTCACCGGCCGACTTCAGAACCCCTATACCGTGATGTCCGAGTGCGACTGCTTCGTCCTCTCGAGCGACTACGAAGGTCAGCCGATCGTCATTCTCGAGGCCCGAGTGCTTGGGCTGCCCATCGTCACTACGCGGTTCGGATCCGCAACAAGTGCGATGGAGGGCAGCGGAGGTCTCATCGTGGACCGCGACGAGGCGTCGCTCGCAGCAGGGATGAGAGCGTTCCTGGCGGGTGAGATCACGCCTATCGCATTCGACCCCGACGCGTACAACGCGGAGGTGATCGGCGAGTTCGAGGCGGCCGTGTTCGCTACCGCACCTTAGCAGGGCCGGGCGGCGCCTCGTCCACCGATTCCGATGGCTGGATGGCCGGCTGGTAAAGTGTGGGTGAACTCTTGCAGCTTCCAGGGCCCGACTGTCGATTCGAGCCCTCATCGATCAGTTGGGACCGTCTCCGTATGCGCCGAGTCATCACCTATGGCACGTTCGACCTGCTCCATTATGGACACATCCGCCTTCTGCAGCGGTGCAAGGAGCAAGGCGACTACCTCGTCGTCGCTCTTTCGAGCGACGAGTTCAATGCGGGCAAAGGTAAGAAGTCCTATTTCTCGTTCGAAGAGCGCAAGCGCATGCTCGAGGCCATCCGCTACGTCGATCTCGTCATCCCCGAGGACAATTGGGAGCAGAAGGTCACCGATGTCGAGAAATACCACATCGACACCTTCGTCATGGGCGACGACTGGGAAGGGGAATTCGACTTCCTCAAGGACAAGGTCGACGTCGTCTACCTTCCGCGCACCCCCGAGATCTCGACCACGCGGATCAAGTCCGAACTCGGCAAATCCTGACCCGCAGGCAACAGCCGTCCATGATGGAATCTCGTGACGACCTTAGCCGGTCTGCGCAACGATCATTGGCTTCGGCTTCTCCAGTCCGCGAAGCCGAGTACACCTGTCGACCCCTACGCCAGACGGCTGTCGTCGTTCAAGCACGTGCGTGCAGCGTTTCCCGCAGAGAAGGGCTCCTATGACCATCCGCCGCATTCTTCGCAAACTGAGAAGACAGGGTTCGGGCAACGCTGGCAGCGAATTTCGGGTCTTTGAACTGACGTGGTCTATTCCCGCTGAGTTCGGTGGGATGACCAGTGTGCTGTTGCGAAGGGCCCGCAACCTGGTAGGGCTTGAGAACCGCACGGTCGATGTGCTGACCTTGGACTACAAGCTCGATCTTTCGGCAACAGTCACGCGGCTGACGGAGTCGGAAGAGATCGTGCCCGGAGTGACGGTGCGCAACATCTGGCACGAGCTCGCAGAGTTCAGCCGTCGCCAACTCGAGTCCCTCGGCGCCGGGTCGTCTGAGATGGCCGTTCCGGAGGCCGATGCGTCTGCATCCATTAGAGAGACAGCGCGGTTCATCGAGTACTACGACGCTGAGGGTTCCGTCGAACGTGTGGACCATCGTCGAACGGACGGTTCCATCTTCCTCACGGATCTGCGCTCCGAGGGCGCGCGACGCTTGATCCTGTTCGATCCCAACGGAAGGTATGTCGGCGAGTTCAGCCGCGCACGTGATCTCTACTTCTCCTGGCTGGACCACGTGACAGAACTCAAGCCCTCCGTGGTGATCAACGAGTCCAAGTTCGTGGGCGGCTTCCTCCATCATTACCAGCGGGACCAGGTGAAAGTCGGACAGGTGCTTCACAATACGCATCTGGAACCGACCAGTGATTCACCATATGGTCCTTTCACGCGTTCTCGACTCGGAGTCCTATCCAACTGGCACAAGTTCGATTTCCTGGTCTTCCTCACCAAGAAGCAGAAGGCTGATTTCGTCAGCGCCTTCGGCGACTCACCTACGCTGTTCGTGATTCCGAACTGCACAGAGATCGTCACGGAAGACCTCACTCGTCAGTCGCCGGAAAGAGATGTTCGAGCGGGTGCTGTCGTTGCTCGACTCTCGAACCAGAAGCGCGTCGACCAGGCGATTTCTGCCGTGGGTGCGGCGAGCGACGGAGTCAGCTTGGACGTCTTCGGCGATGGAGACCTGCGGAGTCGACTCGAGAGCCAAGTGGATGGGAACGCCGTCCTCGCTTCCCGAATCACCTTCAAGGGCTTCGTACAGAATGCCGCAGACGAGCTTGCGGCCTACTCATTCATCCTGCTCACGAGCGCTTATGACGGCTTGAGCTTGGTGCTGATCGAAGCGATGTCTCGAGGGTGCATTCCGATCGCCTATGACATCCGCTACGGTCCTTCGGAAGTTGTCGACGACGGGATCAATGGATTCCTCACGCACGATGTCAACGGGACGACGGCGGCCATAAATCGGCTGGTCGCGATGACTCCGACTGAGATTGCCGAACTGCGGAAGGCGGCGCAGCGAAAGTCGAAGGAATTCGACGACGAGCAGATCACAGATCGGTGGGAAGCCCTCTTCAAGGAGGTCGTCTCCTCGCCTCAGGATGGACCGGCGCGTAAGTTCCCTAAGATCGCCGCTGAGCGGATCACCGCCGATGGTTCAGAGCTCCAGCTCTCTCTGACCACTGTAGCCGACACGAAGATCACCGACGCAGATTCGGACTACTTCGTCCTTGTCTCGCGTGATCGGCGGTTCTCCGTTGCGTTTCCGATGCCGCCTGACCAAGTGCTGTCCATCCCGGCGGAATTGCTTGCCCAGACGGGTCCCAGTCCCGTCTTCGATGCGTGGTATCTGCATCGAGACGGGCGCAAGGTCGTGCGCAGGCGAGTATTGCACGCGGCGTCGTCGACGGACACGGTAGCAGGTGAGTTCGCGAGCTACGCGACGATCCACGGAAACCTCAGCCTCAAACGTACACCCGCCGAGGCGCGAGGGCATTGAGGGAATGAAGTCGGCCAGCCACGCTTTGTGGATTGCGGAGTTAACAGGCACTAAAATTGCGGTGAAATACGAATGAATGTCGGGAGGAGGTCGGGATGAGAAACACGGGAGAAGCCCAGCAAGGGGCTTCCCATCCGACTCTGGAAGAACTGCGCAACAGGGCTCAGCCTCCCGAAGTGCGGAACAGGAAGAACGCCGAGCATTGGACCGCTCAGCTCTACCTCCGCCATTTCTCCATCTACTTCACGATGCTCCTGGTGCGGACCCGGATCACGGCCAACGGAGTGACCGGGATGATGATCATCGCAGGGTGGTGCACCGCCGCCTCCCTCCTCATCCCCGGTGTCTGGGGCGCGGTGCTCGCGGTCTTCTTCTCCCAGGTGCAGATGTACATCGACTGCTGCGACGGCGAAGTCGCGAGGTGGCGGGGTACGAGTGGCGCCAAGGGCGTCTTCCTCGACAAGGTCGGCCATTACACGACGGAGGGCCTCGTCGCGTTTGTTCTCGGTGCGCGGGCCGTTGGCGAATGGTCGAACCTGCAGGCTGATCCCGGCGGCACGTACCCGTACCTTCTGGCGGGATCGATGCTCGCCTCCCTCGTCCTGCTCAACAAGGCACTCAACGATATGGTCCATGTCTCCCGCGCCTTCAACGGCTTGGACAAGCTCGCCGATTCGCAGGCGGCGACTGCCCTCAACCCTGGCTTCACCGCCAAGCTCAAGCGTGCGGCGCGGTTCGTCCCGTTCCACCGCATCTACCATTCCGTCGAGCTCTCGCTCCTCGCCCTGGTCTCGAGCATCGTCACCGCGATCATTGTCCCGCTCGGTGCGGCACCGCTGAGCGGCGAACGCTGGCTCGTCCTCATCCTCGTGCCGCTGTGCCTGCTCTCTGTGATCGGCCACTTCATGTCGATCATGGCATCGAGGAGGCTGTCATGACCGAGTCCAATCGGATCCTCGCGCAGCGGTTCGAAGCGAACCGGAAGTACACCTTCGGGGTCGTCGTGCTCACTCAGGGCAAACGGCTCGAGGAGCTCAACCGCGGCTTCGATTCGCTTCTCGCCCAGAAGGGCGTCGAACTCGACATCGTCTGCGTGGGCAACGGCTGGGATCCCGAAGGCATCCCTCCTGCCGTCAAGCGCTTGGGACTGCCGGAGAACCTCGGCATTCCCGCCGGTCGCAACGCCGGAGTGCCCCACGTCAAGGGAGAGTTCCTCTTCTTCCTCGATGACGACGCGTGGCTGCCTGACGACACCACTCTCATGCGCATGGCGCAGCTCATGCGCACGAAACCCAAGATCGGTCTCGTCCAGCCTCGAGTCGAGGAGCCGGGCGGACCGGCCTCGCCCAAGCGGTGGATTCCCCGCCTGAAGAAAGGCGAGGCTGATCACTCCTCGAACGTTTTCTCCGTGTGGGAAGGCGCCGTGTGCATGCAGCGCAAGGCGTTCGACGAGTGCGGGGGCTGGCCGGCGACGTTCTGGTACGCCCATGAGGGCATCGAGCTTGCGTGGCGCGTCTGGGACGCCGGATACTCGGTGTGGTACATGGGCGACCTCGCAGTCGCACACCCGGTGATGGACCCGAGCCGCCACGACGAGTACTTCTACATGAATGCCCGCAACAGAGTATGGCTGGCCAGGCGGAATCTGCCGTGGCCGTTCAACTGGATGTACGTCGGGTCCTGGACGCTCATGCAGTGTCTGAAATGGGCGAACAAGCCCGACCAGCTGCAGCCGTGGTTCGAGGGCTGGAGAGCCGGGTGGCGGGACGACCCATGGGACAAGCACGAAACACCGCATAAACTGTCCAACCGTGGAGTTCTGCGGATGGCCAGGCACGGTCGGCCACCGATCGTGTGATCCGGGTCCGGCGGTCTTCGTGAAGTACTCCATAGAGAAGTCGGCGAACCTGCCGACTCGCGAATGTGTACACGGCTGAAGCCGACGGCTTCGAGCCACGATCGGTCATCTGCAACCCACTGAAGGAAGAGAGCGCACGTAGGACATGGTTCCGGACAGAGCTGAGTCGGGAGTACTCGACGTCTCGGTGATCATCCCCGTCTACAACGTCGAAGACTATCTTCGCGAATGCCTCGACTCCTTGGTCAATCAAGCCTTGGGCTCATTCACTGCGGAAGTGATCGCAGTCGACGACGGATCCACTGATGCGAGTGGGTCGATTCTCGACGAGTACGCGGGGAGATATGACTTCGTCCGTGTCATCCACCAGGAGAACTCCGGGTGGCCAGGACGGCCCCGGAACGCCGGCCTCGATGTGGCTCGGGGACGGTACATACTGTTCTGCGATCCGGATGACTACCTTGGTGAGGAGTCGCTACGCAGAATGCTCACCTTCGCAGATGAGTTCGACGTCGACGTGCTGCTGCCGAAGTTGGTCGGAGTCAACGGCAGATACATCCGCGGATCCATCTACCAAGAGACTCAGGTGGACGCAGATCTCTTTCGTGCGTCAAGAAGCACCAACGTCGTCAAATTGATCCGATCACGAATACTGCAGGAGAACGGCATTCGCTTCGATGAGGGAAAAGTCCTCATGGAAGACGCCATGGTCGTGTTCAAAGCCATGACTCATGCTTCACGGGTCTCGATTCTCGCGGACTACGACTACTATCACGTCCGACTTCGGGATGATCGATCGAATATCAGCTTCCAACCCACCGACCCGTACGCGTACGCATCGTCAATGACGAAGGTAATGTCGATTGTTCGAGACGGGTTCGACGATTCCGACCTGGCAACCCGGATCAATCTCGAGATCTTCCGGCGAATCGGCCTCAACAAGTACGAGGGGTGCGTTTCCAAGAACCGAGTCACTGCGCTGGTCGACGCACACTGGCCGGTGATCGACGAGTTCATTCCCAAAGGTGAGGAGCTGGACCTCGGGTTTCCCGCAAGAGAGCGACTTGGGCTGATCAGGGAGCGAAGAGTCGAAGACCTGTTGGAGATGGCAGAGTTGGGCGATGAGCTCGAACTTGCCGCCGTGTTGTCCAGCGCTGAGTCTTCGCCGACGGAACTGCTGCTCGATTTCCGGCTCTCCGTCGAAGGGCAGAGCCGGCGGATCAACAATGCGATCCTGGAGGTTCGTTCACGAGACAATCAGGAGTCCCTTGCGGTCAATTGCGAGTTGATTGAGTCCATCGCGAACGGGGAACTGTCGATCGCACCGAGCAGCGTCGTCCACAGAGCCCGGCTCAATACCGCCGAGCTCCTTCGGCCCGGTATGAAGTACGACTTCTCTGTGTCAGTGTGTCTTGGCGGCGATGTCGCGACTTCTCGACTGCGAGACAGCGATATCGAGGGGGACGCCGTGAAAAGCGCGCCGGGTCTTTTCGTCACCAAGTGGGGCAACCTGAGTTACAAGCGTGCCAGCGGCGATCCTGCGGTTCAGTCGAAGGTGACCGTCCGTGAACGCCTTCTTCGAATCGACCGGAAACGGTTGTTGCGAAGGGCGCGCAGATTGATCGGAGGCAATCGTGAGTGACGTCGTTGTCGAGCGGATCGTTCCCGACGAAAGCGGCCGAGCTGTCGAATTGAACCTGTTGTGGAGCGTCGACGATCTGAGTTCGTCGCCATCAGGATTCGTCCAATTGTCGTCGCGGCGCGGAGACGGAATCTGGGCCTATCCTCTCGTGATCGCGAAAGGCGGGCAGACCGGTGATTTGGAACGATCCACGCTGAGCTTGGACTGCCGTGCCCAGATCGGACTTGCTGCCATTTCCGCTCTCGGTAATGGAACCTATGATGCTCGCTTGGTCGGCGTTATGGCGGGACGTCGAGCCAAGCTCCGCATTGCGAGTCGAATTCAGGGTGACCTATACACGACCCGAATCGGATCATCGATAGTTCGGCTCTACGCGACGGCGTTCGGAAACCTCAGCATTCACTGCCGACCGATCCACTAATTCGGCGACGCGGAAAGAGATCCGCTGTGGATCCGGTCGGTGAACCAGCGCCATGTGGGTCGTGTACGACTCTGCTCACTCGCTTGATTCGGCGTTCGAGCCTGCGTCTCTGAATCCCGCGAGATCGGCCGACCGCTGCGCGATGAGTTCGGAGACCGCGGCAGTGAACAGCCGGGTCGACGTGCCCCTCGCGCCCTCGCCGAAGTAGAAGGTGCGAAGATCGCGGCGTGCTGCCGCCGTCTCATCGTGGTTCATCGCCTGTTCGAGGATGTCCTGCGCATCCTGCACCGTTCTGCCGTCGATGACAGGGGTGGCGCGGCTGATCGGGGCGTCGTCATGCAGCTGCTCGGGATCGTCGCGCCGGTCGGTGAGTACAAGGGGCTTCTCGGGGTGCATGTAGAGGAAGTCGAGGCCGACGCTCGAGATGTCCGTGACCAACAGGTCGACAGTGTCGAACATCCCGAGGATGTCACCCTGCATGAGGATCTGATTCTGCAGTGAGTGGTCGTGGATCGATTCGTTGGCCGCATCGAGCAGTTCCCGGATCCGCGCATCGGCCGCCTGCATGTTCGGATCCTCCGATGTCTCGACCCGCGGGTGTGGTTTGTAGATGACGCGTGTGCCCGGAAGGGCGAGGGCGGCTTCGACGATGGCAGGCCCGTACAGATCCACCGACGTGTAGTTGTTCGCGTCGTTCTCGCCCTCCCACGTCGGGGCGTACATGATCGTGCGCGCCGAGGACGGCTCGAGCTCCGCCTCGCGGTCGATGTCGAGCTGGGGCCGGCCGACCTTGATCAACGAGTCCTCGTCGAAGTCGATGAGCGCCCTCCGGTGCCGTTCGACGGCTGCGTCGCCGGCGACGAACACTCGGTCGTAGGACTTCGCCTGGTTCGACACCATGCTCAGCTTGTCCGACTCGCCGTGATTGACATGGACATGGACCATCGGCGCGAATCCCAGGGACTGGAAATTCGTCATTCCGTTGTTCACGTAGAGGGCGAGCTTGAAGCCGTTGGCGTGATAGAAGGTGTGCAGTGGGTCGAAGCGGCGCTTGAGCACGAGCGGAAGCCTGGTCACCTCCCGCGCTGCGAGCAACGCCGATGGGCGCCTGAGCACGATGACGACTCTGTGCGTGCGATTGAGCTCTTCGAGCACGGGGATCCACTGACTGAGCTGATAGAACTTGGACTTCGCATCGCCGAAGTAGACGACGACCTCAGCGTTGACGTAGTCCCCGTTGTACTCGTCCTCGAGCTGCACCCAGCGTTCGGTTCCGCGGATCCACCTGCTGGTCTTCTTCCAGGCAGGTGAGCGGACTGTGGCCAACGCTGCGGCTTGGAGGGGATTGTTCACGGTAGGGAACCACTTTCAGCGACAAGATCGGTTTTCGGAACTGGTGATGTAAATCGTGTCACCGAATCACGCCCAATCAAAACCGATGTGTCGTCGATCGCGCCGAACGGCGCACGTCATGGGTGTCGACCGCCGGAGACCTGATCGAGACCGACCGAAACTGTATTGTGTCCAAGTAACTCTTGCCATAATCGCAACACTTGTGCAGACTGGGGTGGTGTTCGGCAGCAGAGAGGCAGCGAACGGCGACCGCGCCGGTCTCGGGACTCGTGTGCGCGCTGCCATCAGCCGGGCAGGCATCAACCACAGCGAAGTCGCCCGCAGCATCGGGCTCGAACCGAGCAAGCTCTCGAAGTCACTCGCCGGGACGAGGAAGTTCCGCATCGAGGAGATCACCCGCATCGCCGAACTCACCGACGTCACCACCGACTGGCTCACGCGCGGCAGCGGCCGGATCCCGGGCCGGACACTACCTCGGCGCACGATCAGCGCGGTCTCGAGCGCGCACATGATCTCCGACGGAGAGCTCCCCGCCGGTGCAGGCGGTGCCGCGGACACCCCGTGCAGAGCCGACAACGGGGAGTGGATGTCGAAGGGCACCCGCAACCGGCGACGGATCGTCGCAGCCGCCTGGGAGCTCTACGCCGACCGCGGCATCGACGCCGTGCGCGTCCACGACATCGCCGAGGCGAGCGGTCTGTCGGCCTCGGCGATCACCTACCATTTCCGCACGAAGACCCAGCTGCTCGAAGCGGCACTGCGGTATTCGCTCGAGATCATCGCGACCGCCCGCGACCTCCTCGAACCCGACGATCCCGTCGACGTGCTGCGCCGGTTCGCCCGCGTCCACGCCGGTGTCGACCCCTCGGTGCGGCGCGTGTGGTCGATCTGGATCCAGAGCTGGGCGCGCGCGGTCGTCGACGAGCAATCACGCCTCAACCTCACCGCCGTCTACAGCGAATGGCTCGACCTCATCACCGGCGTCATCGTCGCCGGGCAGCGCTCGGGTCGGGTGCGCGCCGGCGACACGGACCTCATGGTCAAGACCCTGAGCACGTTCATCGACGGCCTCGGCATCGCCCGCAGCGCCCGCCAGATGACGGTCAGCGACGATGACGCCGCGCTGATGATCGAAGCATTCCTCGACGCCCACATCCTCGCCCCCGCAGACTCCGCGGAATCCTCACCCCCTGAGGTCCCAACGCCTCAGCCGTCCAGTCGTCCGCCCCAGGACGAAGCGTCCCAGGAAGAAGGCACATGAGCACACCGAACCGAAGACAAGCACTCGGAGCCGGCCTGTCGCTGACGGCGCTCGCCGGCCTGAGCGCATGCGGCGGGGGAGCCGTCGGCGCGATCAGCGCCGGTGACCCCGTGCGCGGGGGCACCTTACGCGTGGGCGTGACCGGCGGCAACTCCGCCGACACCGTCGACGCCCACATCCCCGTCAACTCCGGCGACATCGCCCGCACCGTCAACCTCTACAACTGCCTGCTCTCACGCACCGACGACTACAAGATCCAGACCGAGCTCGCCGAGAAGTTCGAACCCAACGCCGACGCCACGGTGTGGACGGCGACGCTGCGACCGGGCATCAAGTTCTCCGACGGGCGCGACATCACCCCCGACGACGTCGTCTTCTCGTTCGAGCGGATCAACGACCCCAACGACCCGAAGACCGCGGCGGCGAGCTTCACGATGCTCGACGAGGTCGTCGCCACCGGTGACCGCACCGTCGAGTTCCGGCTCAGCTCACCCAACGGCCTCCTCAACGACTCGGTCTCCGAGTACACGACCGGCATCGTCCCCCGCGACTACGACCCTGCGAAGCCCGTGTCCTCGGGACCGTACAAGCTCAGCTCACACACCCCGGCGGTGTCCACCGTGCTCGAGCGCAACGAGTACTACTGGCGCAAGGACGGCAACTGGCTCGACGCCGTCAACCTCCTCAACTTCAACGACTCGGATGCCCTCATCAACGCCCTCCTCTCCAGCCAGGTCGACGCGATCGGGCAGATCCCGCTCGCCCTCGTCGAGGTCATCGGCGCCGACGAGCGGATGGCGATCCTCAACTCCGAGACCGGCATGTGGCTGCCGTTCACGATGCGCGTCGACCGGCCTCCGTTCGACAACGTCAAGGTCAGGCAGGCGTTCCGGCTCGTCGTCGACCGCGAGCAGATGATCGAGCAGGTGCTCTCCGGCTACGGCACGATCGGCAACGACATGTTCGGGCCCCTGAGTGAGAACTACCCCGACTTCCCGCAGCGCACCCGTGACGTCGAGCAGGCGAAGAAGCTCCTCGCCGAGGCGGGGCACGAGGGCGGCCTCGACGTCGAGCTCGTCACCGCCCCCATCCAGTCGGGAGTCGTCGAGGCCGCGCAGGTCTTCGCCCAGCAGGCTGCCGACGCCGGCATCCGAGTGAAAATCCGCCGCGTCGACGCGACGACGTTCTTCGGGGAGAACTACCTCAAATGGGACTTCGCCCAGGACTTCTGGTACACCCGCGACTTCCTGCCGCAGTGCGTGTCCTGCGTGATGCCGGAGTCGCCGTTCAACGAGACGAACTGGAACGATCCGAACTTCACCTCCATCGTCCAAGAAGCCCGTGCCCTGCCCGATCCGAAGTCCCGGCGGGATCTCGAACACGAAGCCCAGAAGATCCTCTACGACAACGGCGGCTACATCATCTGGGGCTTCGCCAACCAGGTCGACGCCTACCAGAAGTACGTCGGCGGTCTGCGGCCCAACGCCACCGGCCGACCGCTGGGCGGGTGGCGCTTCGACCGTCTCTGGATCGGAGAGGTGTGACATGTTCGCCCAAGTCATCATCCGCAGGCTGATCTTCTCCGCCTTCATCCTCCTCGCCGTCTCCCTCCTCGTCTTCGGCGCCACCCTGCTGCTGCCCGGCGACGCGGCCCGGGCGATCCTCGGCCAGCAGGCCACCCCGGAGCGCATCGCCGCCCTCAACGAACAGCTCGGCCTCAACCTGCCGGCCTGGCAGCGCTACCTCGAATGGCTCGGCGGCCTCTTCGTCGGCGACTTCGGCACCTCGACCGCCACCGGCGGCCCGGTCTCCGACCTCCTCGGCGAACGCATCGGCAACTCCTTCATCCTCATGGCCCTGGCCGCGATCATCTCGGTGCCCCTGGGCATCGGCCTCGGCGTCTACTCCGCCCTGCACCGCGGCACCCGCCGGGACCAGGCGCTGACCGGCATCAGCCTCGTGCTCGCCGCGATGCCCGAGTTCGTCATCGGCATCGGCCTCATCGCGATCTTCGCGACCTCGGTCTTCCAGATCCTGCCCGCCGTCACCCTCGCCCCACCGGGCCAGCCGGTGTGGATGATCCCCGCCCAGCTCGTCCTGCCGACCGCGACCCTCGTCCTCGTCGTCACCCCCTACATCGTGAGGATGATGCGGGCGACGATGATCGAAGTCCTCGACTCCGGGTTCGTCGAGATGGCCCGCCTCAAAGGAGTCCCGGAGCGGCGCGTGATCCTCCGCCACGCCGTGCCCCACGCCCTCGGTCCCGTCGCCCAGGTCATCGCCATCCAGCTCGCCTGGCTCGCCGGCGGCGTGGTCGTCGTCGAGTTCCTCTTCCGCTACCCCGGCATCGGCCAAGCCCTCATCGACGCCGTCACCTACCGCGACGTCCAGGTCGTCCAGGCGATCTCGATGCTCGTCGCCGCCGTCTACGTCGTGGTCAACCTGGCTGCCGACATCGTCGGCATCCTCACCAACCCGAAACTGAGGAGCGCAGCATGAGCAGCAGCCTCGACGACATGAAGTCCTCCGCGATCGAAGCCGCGGAGATCCCCAAGGAATCCCAGACGACCTACGTGCCGTTCCTCCGGCGCGTGATCGCCCAGAAGCAGGGGCGGATCGGGCTGACGCTCACGGCGATCGTCGTCCTCTTCGCCTTCTGCGGACCGCTCCTGCTGCCGTGGGCGACGGGATCGACCGCGACGGAGTTCGTCGGCAAGCCGTTCTCCGCCTACGGCATCTTCGGCACCGACAACCTCGGCCGCAGCGTCCTCTCCCGGTTCCTCGCCGGCGGGTTCACCCTCATCATCTACTCGGTCCTCGCCACCGCCCTGGGCATGGTCCTCGGCGCCGCCGTCGGCATGCTCGCCGCCTACGTCGGCGGTCGCTTCGATGCGATCATCATGCGCCTCAACGACGTCCTGCTCGCGATCCCGCAGCTCGTCTTCGCCCTCCTGGCGATCACGGTCCTCGGTCCGCAGGGCTGGGTGCTCATCACCGTCATCGGCATCACCCACGCCCCGCGCATCGCCCGGGTAGCGCGGTCGGCGACGCTGAACGTCATCAACGAGGACTACATCCTCGCCGCGGAGATGTACGCGATGCCGCGCACGAAGGTCCTCGTCCGCGAACTGCTGCCCAACATCACCGGGCCGCTGAGCGTCGAGGCGGGCCTGCGCCTGACCTACTCGATCGGTGCGATCGCCTCGCTGTCGTTCCTCGGACTCGGCCTGCAGCCGCCCGCCGCCGACTGGGGCCTGATGATCAACGAGAACCGCATCGCCCTGAGCATCCAGCCCTGGGGCGTGCTCCTGCCGGTCATCGCGATCGCCCTGCTCACGATCGGCACCAACCTGCTCGCGGACTCCTTCGCCCGGGCCACCGCTTCGACCACTGTGGAGGAATGATGACGACGACCAACGACACGGTTGCCATCGAGGACCGCGCCCCCAACGAGAGCATCGTCCTGCGCGTCTCGGATCTGCGCATCGACACGTACGCCGGCGACGAGATCCTCCACGGGGTCAGCTTCGCGCTCGCCCGCGGAGAGATCCTCGGCCTCGTCGGCGAGTCCGGGTCCGGCAAGACGACCGCGGGCCTGGCCTGCATGGGCCACTTCCGCTCCGGACTCAAGTACGCCTCGGGGTCGGTGAGCCTGTGGCCGCGCGGTGAGGACACCGCGGTGGAGGTCCTCGACCTCGACGAGGTGGCCGTGCGCTCCCTGCGCGGATCCCGCATCGCCTACATCCCCCAGGACCCGGCGCTCTCCCTCAACCCCGCGATGCGGGTGGGTGAACAGATCCGCGAAGTCCTCGACATCCACGGCTTCGGGTCCTCCGCGGCCGAACGGGAGGCGCGGATCACCCAAGTGCTCGCCGATGTCGGACTGCCGGGCGACAAGGCCTACCAGAACCGGTGGCCGCATCAGCTCTCGGGCGGCCAGCAGCAGCGCATCGGCATCGCCATGGCCTTCGCGATGTACCCCGACGTCCTCATCCTCGATGAGCCGACGACCGGTCTCGACGTCTCCACGCAGGCCGTCGTGCTCGACACCATCCGGCAGATGACCGTGGCCAACGACGTCGCCGGCCTCTACATCACCCACGACCTCGCGGTGATCAAGGACATCTCCGACCGGGTGGCGGTCATGCTGCGCGGCGACCTCGTCGAAGAGGGGCCCGTCGGCGAGGTGCTGACGAACCCGCAGCACGACTACACGAAGATGCTCCTCGCCGCGGTGCCCGACCTCGCCGGGGACAAGAGGATCGGCGACGAATCGAGTGCCGCGACCGACGTCTACCTCGGTCACTCCGCTGACGGCGCCGAGGCGGCCCCCGCCTCGGCGAGCACTGCGGCGGTCCCGGATCCGGCCGAGGATTCCGGTGCGGGACCCGTCCTCCTCGAGGTCGCCGACGTCGCGCTCTCCTATGGGAAGGCGCAGATCCTCGACGGCATCAACCTGCGGCTCGAACCGGGGGAGTGCACGATGCTCCTCGGCGAATCCGGGTCGGGCAAGACGACGCTGTCGCGGTGTGTGGCCGGACTCAACGACGACTACACGGGAGCGGTGCGGCTGCGCGGGGTCGAACTCGCCCGATCGACGCGCAAGCGCACGAACGATCAGCGCATCGGCATCCAGTACGTCTTCCAGTCACCGTTCTCCTCCCTCAATCCGCGCCGCTCGATCGGACAGTCGCTGACGGTGCCGCTCGAGATGAGCGGGGAGGGGACCGCGGCGAGTCGGAAGGCGACCGTCGAGGAGGCGCTCGACGCGGTGCGGCTGGGCCGCAGCTTCTACCACCGGCGCCCGGGAGACCTCTCCGGCGGTGAACGGCAGAGGGCGGCGATCGCCCGAGCGCTCGTCAACGCACCCGACGTCCTCGTCTGCGACGAGATCACCTCGGCGCTCGACGTCAGCGTCCAGGCCTCGATCATCGGGCTGCTGCGCACCCTGCGGGCCGAACGTCAGCTCGCGATGCTCTTCGTCACCCACAACATCGCGCTCTCACGCCATATCGCCGATAACCTCGCGGTGCTCAACAAGGGCAAGATCGTCGACTACGGGTCAGCGGACTCCGTGCTCGAGAACCCGCAGCACGCCTACACGCGGTCCCTCATCGACGACGTGCCGACGTTCTGAGCAACGGGGTCTCCCGTGCCGGACGGCTGCCCGGCATGGGAGATGCCTGCAGTGGCTGTCGATGTCGCCGGGAGCTCAGCTGCTCGTCGAGTAGACCTGCTGGGAGCCTCCGGTACGCGAGCGGTTGCGCTGCCGGGTCTCCGCCGTCGTGCCACGCGCCTCCGAGCTCCGGCGGGCACCTCCCTGGCGCGGAGTGCTCGTGGCCGACTGGCTGCGTCGCGACGCCTCACCGCGGGACCGGCTGCCGTCGGACGAACGGTTCGTACGGCGCTTCGCGCCGCCCGAGCGTGCGCTGCCTGTGCGTCCGCCTCCGGACTGGGCAGCGCCGGAGCGCTCGCCACCGGAACGCGGGTTGTTCGCCTTCGCACCACTGCCTCGGGAACCTGTCGTCTCGCGGGAACCGGCCGCATCCCTCGAGCCGGTCGCCTGGCCACTGCCCGCCTGACCGCTGCCCGACTGGGAGCCGGCCCCGCGCCGTCCGCGGCGGCGACGCGAGGAGCGCTTCTGCGACGGAGACTGCACGGGTGGGACCGCCTCGGTGCCGGGAACCCGCTCCGGATTGCCCGCCTGCGGCTCGACGAACTCGGCGACCTCGCCGACGAGCGGGGTCACCAGCGCGGAGTCGGCGGTGACCTTCTGCGGCTTCACGGAGATCTTCGCCTTGCGCAGCAGGGCGAGCGTGTCCTTGCGCTCCTCGGGCGTCATGATCGTGACGACGTCCCCGGCGCTGCCGGCACGTGCGGTGCGACCCGAACGGTGCAGGTACGCCTTGTGCTCGGTGGGCGGGTCGACGTGGACGACGAGTTCGACGGCGTCGACGTGGACTCCGCGGGCGGCCACATCGGTCGCGACGAGCACCTTGACTCCGCCGTCGGCGAACGCTGAGAGGTGGCGTTCGCGGGCGGACTGGGAGAGATTGCCGTGCATGTCGACGGCAGGGATGCCCTGCTTCGTCAGCAGCCGCGCGAGCCGCTTCGCCCGATGCTTCGTGCGCGTGAAGAGGATCCGGCGCCCGGACCCGGAGGCCAAGCGGTGGACGAGGTCGTTCTTGTCCTCGGGGGTGACTTCGAAGAGGTGGTGCGTCATGGCATCGACGTGCGAACTCGGGTCGTCGACGGAGTGGAGCACCTGATCGTGGAGGAACCGGCGGACCAGTTTGTCCACGTCGTTGTCGAGGGTGGCGGAGAAGAACATCCGCTGACCCCGCTCCGGAGTCTTCGCGAGGATGCGGGTGACACCGGGCAGGAACCCCATGTCGGCCATGTGGTCGGCCTCATCGAGGACGGTGACCTCGATGTCGTCGAGGGAGACGAGACCCTGCTGGAGCAGGTCCTCGAGGCGGCCGGGGCAGGCGACGACGATGTCGACGCCGGAGGCGAGTGCGGTCTCCTGACGCTTCTGCTTGACCCCGCCGAAGATCGTCGTGGTCGTCAGCCGGCTCGCCTTCGCAAGAGGTTCGAGCACAGCGCTGATCTGTGTGGCCAGCTCCCGGGTGGGGGCGAGGACGAGTCCGCGCGGCGCGCGACCGCGGGCCGGACGCTCCGGCTGAGTCGCGGAGAGCCGGGCGACCATCGGGATGGAGAAGGCGAGAGTCTTGCCCGAGCCGGTCTTGCCGCGGCCGAGCACGTCGCGACCGGCAAGGGTGTCGGCGAGGGTGTCCGCCTGGATGGGGAAGGCCTCGGTCTTGCCGTCCTTCGCAAGCTCGTCGACGAGGGTCGTAGGAACGCCGAGGTCGGCGAAGGACAGGGCGGAGGTGGTGGATGCGGTGATGGGGTGGCCTTTCGACGCGCCGGCGCGCACTCCGCATCCGCATTCGAGCGGAGGAGGCTGCACATCCCGGCAGGGTGTCCGAACGCGGGTCCGCGTTCTGGTTCGCCGAGAGGAGAGGATCATGAGCCGTGAGTCGATGCTCGCGAGCACAGAGTGAGAGTGTCCTGACGACGCAGGGATCCCCGCACGGGGATCACAAGGCTTCCCAGGATACACCCCGCGGCCGACCGTCGTTCTCAGGCAACGATTCGGCTCCGGTGACGATCGACTTCGGCGCCGCCCGTCGGCAGGGCTTCAACCTCGTCGATCGAAGTGCGAGGCGGCGAAGTCCGCGGCCGATGCGAGGGCGGCGTTCGCCTCGTCGAGCATCCGACCGAAGTGGAGGAACGAGTGGAGGACGTGCGGGTATTCGACGAACTCGACCTCGGTGCCTGCCCTGCGCAGGAGCGCGGCGAGGGCTCGGGAGTCGTCGCGGAGCGGATCGAGCCCGGCCGCTGCGACGAACGTCGGAGGCAGTCCGCCCAGATCGGCGCCGAGGTGGTCGACGTAGGGGCTCGCTGCATCGGCGGGTGTCGCGTAGTGGAAGGCGGCGATCGAGGTGAGGGCATCGGGGCCCATCCCGTCCCACTCCCCGCCGAAGAGCCTCCGGCTCGTCGAGTCGGTGAGACCGTGAGCGCCGTAGAAGAGCAGCAGGGACGTGATCGAGGAGAAGCCCGGGTCGGCCCGCACGCGTTCGGGTTCGTCACGGAAGATCCGTTCCGGTTCGTCTCTCAGGAGCAGCGCGGCACCGAGGGCGAGCATGGCCCCGGCGGAATCCCCGGCCACGGCCAGGCGGGTCGGATCGATTCCCCACGCCTCGCCGTGGCGGGCAAGGTGGTCGATGACGCTCGCGCATTCGTGGAGAGCCTGCGGGAACACGGCCTCGGGGGAGAGCGAGTAGTCGACGGCGATGACCGCTGCGCGGGAGCCTGCGGCGATCACCCGGGCGATCCGCTCGTGCGTGTCGAGGTCGCCGAGGGAAAAACCGCCGCCGTGGAGGAAGACGATGCCGGGCAGGACAGCCTCGGCGGTGGGCCGGTGGATGCGCACGGGCACGGCGACGTCCCCGACCTCGATGCGCCCGTCAAGGGTCTGCGCCATAGTCGGCCCACCCTCGTTCCAGTGGGCGCGTTCGGCACGGTACTCGGCGCGTGCGGCGACGAACTCCGGCGGCGTGGGGGAGTTCTCGCGCGAAGCCGGACTCGCCTGCGCCTGATCGGCGAGTGCGCTGGCGGCGGCGTCCCGACATTCGGCTGCGCGCGCGGCTTGGACCGCGAGCACGTCGATCATCTGCACCGACAGGGCGCTGCGGATGTCAGTGGGAATCGCAGCGAGGACGGCTGCCTCGTCGCTTCTCGAGTGCGGGGTCTCGTCTGTCATCGCGTCCTTCCCTGCGCGGCCACGGGCTGCGCACCGCTTCAGCGTACCCGCGACCTGCGATGCGGGCCGCAGTGGTTCGGCACCTGGAACCGGGTTCGCCGCTGGGACTACGAGAACGCGAGAAGGCCGCGGTTCGGGAATAAGCGCAGGCTCCCGGCGTTGTCATCACTGGACGCGCGGGACGTGCCGCAGTACCCCGCGACGCAACCGCGACCGGCAGGGTCAGCGGCCGAGAGACGGAGGAACCAGGTGAGCGAGCAGACGCGGATCGAGCAGATGCGCCGACATGAGACCGACCACGAGGTGCCGTGGTCGCTGCCCATCGTCGTCCGGAAGTCCAAGTCGGCGCCGGCCCGTCACATCGACGTCCTCGAATCCACTGCGCGAGCGGTCGTGACGTTCCTCGACGACCCGCGGACCCAGCCGGGAGGCGAATGGTCCGAAGCCGTCGAATACTGGCGTGACGGGGCGATCCGCAAGGTGGTCCGACGCGGCGACGGGAAGAAGCTCGACGATGCGCGTGCCCTCGGCAGCGTGACCGTCTCCTTCGGCGGCACCGCGGACTTCGCCCCGGCCGAGGCCTCGGTCTTCCCTCCCGGCCCCGTCTCCCCGCTGCCCCCGCAGCTGTCGAAGCTGCAGGTCGGAGGCACCGAATTCCCCGATGAGGGTGAGACCTCGGTTCCGGCCGCCGAGGCGGTCGTGACGATCGAACTCTCACCCCTGGTCACGCTGACGACTGGCAAGGCCGCCGCCCAGGTCGCCCACGGTGCGCAGCTCGCCTTCGAGCAGATGCCCGCCGAGGTGCGCGAAGCCTGGCGGGCCGGCGGTTTCGCCCTGCGCGTGGTCACCCCGACGGAGGAGACCTGGGCGGAGAACAACCGCCCGGTCAGCGTCATCGACGCCGGCTTCACCGAAGTGGACGGACCGACCGAGACCGTGCGCGCCTGGTGGTGAGGCTCGGCGCCTGGTACGCCGGCGGGTTCAGCTGCTCTCGGGCAGCTCGTCGTCTTCGCCCTCTTCGAGCGGCCGCGTCTTCGTGCCGTTGCCGAACTCGTCGAGGATGATCCTCCGTTTGACCATCTCGCCGGTCTCTTCGTCGAGCACCTCGATGATGTCGCCCGGGTGGGTCGACGGCTGATAGAAATCCTCATTGACTCCGCTCATCGGAACCACCTCCTGTAGTGTCCTCTGACCGTACTTGAGTGTGACGTGAGTCTCAAGCATTGTTCGCCGAGGTGGTGTCGCCGCCGTGGTCGCTACGATCGGAGGCCATCGGGTCCCCTGACCAGTTGGGATCCGCGACACCGCGAGAGGACGAGCGGCCATGAGTGCGAGGAAGCGACACGCCGTCATCGGTGCCGGCATCATCGGCGCCGCCGTCGCGCGTGAGATCCTCCGCCGCGATGATCGTGCCGAGGTCACCCTGTACGAGAAGGAGGACCGGCCGGCCGCCCATCAGACCGGTCACAACTCCGGGGTCGTCCACGCCGGTCTCTACTACGAACCGGGCAGCCTCAAGGCGACCCTGTGCCGTCGCGGAGTGGCGCTGCTGCGCGAATTCGCCGCCGCCCACGACGTCGCCGTCGACGAATGCGGCAAGGTCGTCGTCGCGACGACCGAGGCCGAAGCGCAGCGCCTCGAAGCGATTGCCGCCCGCGCCCGCGCCAACGGCGTCCCTGACGTCGCGATGCTCGACGCGCACGGCCTGGCCGCCGTGGAACCGGGCGTCACCGGCCTGACGGCGCTCCACTCCCCGCACACGGCGATCATCGACTACCGCGGACTCACCGAGGCCCTCGTCGCCGATGTCCGCCGAGGCGGCGGCCGGGTCCGCTTCTCCACCCTGGTCTCCCGCATCGAGGCCCGCCGAGGACCCGCCGGGGAGCGGGCGATCGTGCGCACCGCCCACGACGCCCACGAATTCGATCGGGTCATCGTCTGCGCCGGTCTCCAATCCGATCGCCTCGCCGCCCGGTCAGGGGAGAGCAGGCAGCCCTCCATCGTCCCGTTCTTCGGCCAGTACTTCATCCTCGACGATGACCACGATGACGCCGTGCGCGGACTCGTGTACCCCGTGCCGGATCCGAAGTACCCCTTCCTCGGCGTCCACGTCACCCGCCGCATCGACGGCGGCCTGATGATCGGACCCAACGCCTTCCTCTCCTTCTCCCGCGAGGGCTACTCGGGTCTCGGCCTCAACGTCCGCGACTCTCTCGCCGTCGCCGCCGACCCCGGGTTCTGGCGGTTCGCGGCCGGGAACCTGCCCATGGCGGTGCGGGAGATCGGGGGAGTGCTCTCGACCGAGCGCTTCGTCGCCGAGGCGGCTCGTTACGTCCCGAGCCTCGCCGGCGCTCGCGGCCGGCGGGCGACCCGCGGAATCCGCGCCCAGGCGATGAACCGGGACGGGTCGCTCGTCGACGACTTCGTCATCGACCGGGCAGGGCCTGCGATGTTCGTCCGCAACGCCCCCTCCCCGGGAGCCACCTCGGCGCTGGCCATCGCCGAACACCTCGTTGCGGCCGCTGCGACGACATCCGGGTAGGGGGCGCTGCATTCAGCGATGCTCAGTGGGCCGCGAAGTTAAGCAAACTTCAGAGTAGGATGCTGACTTCCCAGAGGGTGGCCATCATTCGGATCAGTGAGCTTCGAACACTGTGTGTCGGTTGTCCAGAGCATCCCTCAGCGCGAGCGCGCCATACCCGAGTGGGACGCTCATGATGGACCGGGTGTCTTCATCCGGTTCGATGAGGTCAGCGAGTTCGATCCACCTGGTGCGGCGGGTGTAGTGAGCTTCACTCCGGGAAACCGCCCCACGCCGCTCCTCGATGTTTGCCGCCGAATCGTTGAGCAAGGTCACCGCGAAGAACTCAGGCTTCGCTCCACGCTCCAACCACCTGCCGAATCCAATGAGATGTGAGGTGCGAATCTGGTCATCCGTGATGCCGGTCTCCTCGAGAAGCTCCCGGTTCGCGCCGTTGAGGATGAAAGGCGCGAGACTGACGCTGTGATCCTCCGGCTCCAGGCTCCCTGAGCCGGATGGCGCCAACAGGCCCTGGCTCGAATGGTTGCGGGCAGTCTGTTCGACGATCAGCACCTTGTCGTCGGTGCTCAGGGCGAAGGTTGAGACGCCGATGACATTGGCCAATTCGCTGCTGGCCAGTGGGATCAACCGTCGTTCGGAGTCGTACAAGTACCTCTGCGGCAGATCCCAGGATTCCTCTCCGCGCCGCAGGCGCCACCGCATGAGTTCATTCGAGCAGAGATGGTCGAAGAAGCCGGCTTCTCGAAACGGGATGACGAGCGCCCCGTCGGTCCTCAGATCGCCTGCCATGCCCACGCAAGGACCATTGAAATGCCAGCTTCCGGCGGTGGTCCTGCGTAGGATGTACGGCGCGATCTCCTTGAGATCTCGGGGCAGTCGGTAACGTGAACGATACTGAATCTCTATTTCGAGATCATTCAGAAGCGACGAATTCAGGTCACGGTCGTAGACGATCGACCCACGAGGCGAGAAGAAGCGATCAGGAAGGTCGTCGTCATGGGGCAGGACCTGCCCGAACACAGGATTCCTTTCGACCAGCTCGTGCGCGCGGAATCGACGATTCAGGCTCGAACCCTCCCAGTAGAGGGCGATGATTCCGATGAGAACACCGAGCAGGCTCAACGCGAACAACAGGTATCGCGGAAGCCATGGCACCATCGGCACAAGGCCCGCGATGACTCCCACGACTGCGATGAACAGAGCTCCATGTGATCTTGCCTGCCAGAGCACCTGGTCGCGGATGCTGACCAAGAAGATCTTCATGTGTCACTCACACTTCCCTGACGGCGGCAGCTGTCGACGATTCGCGACCTTCCCGCGAAACCTCCTACGATGGGCTCACCGACGAAGTCTAACCGAGAGGAAATATTGTGAACCTGGTGGTAACCGGTGGTGCCGGATATATCGGTTCGGTGGTCGTCTCTCAGCTGCTCGATGCCGGGCATTCTGTGACGGTGATCGACGATCTGTCCACCGGTCATCGGGACGCGGTCCCTGAGGGAGCTGAATTCGTTGAGATGCGTATTCACGATTGCCTTCCGGTGTTGGCCGAAGGAAACTTCGACGGGGTTCTCCACTTCGCTGCCAAATCTCTTGTAGCAGAGTCCGTCACTTCTCCAGAGGTGTACTGGGAGAACAACGTCGTCGGATCGTACGCCTTGCTGGAAGCCGTTCGGAAGACGAAGATCCCCACCATGGTCTTCTCGTCTACTGCGGCGACGTATGGCCAACCTGACGAGTCTCCGATCACGGAGGACACACCTGCGAACCCGATGAACGCCTATGGAGCCTCCAAGTTGGCGGTGGACCAAATGCTTCGCTTCTATGCTTCAGCTCACGGCATCGGAGCGATCTCACTGCGCTACTTCAACGTGGGCGGGGCCCGCGGTCGCTTCGGGGAGCGCCATGATCCGGAATCCCACCTGATCCCCAATCTCCTCAAGGTGGCGAAAGGTGAGAAGGAGACCGCTCAGATCTTCGGAGTTGATTACGACACGGTCGACGGAACTGCGTTGCGCGACTACCTTCACGTCGTCGATCTCGGACGGGCCCACCTGCTCGCGCTGGAGCGTGCGGAATCCGGTCGCCACAACATCATCAACCTCGGCTCCGGAACCGGCTACACCGTGCGCCAGGTTCTCGAAGCCTGCCGGTCCGTCACCGGACATCCGATTCCTGCTGAGGAGTCACCGCGCCGCGATGGCGACCCGGTCTCACTCGTCGCTTCGAATTCGCGTGGTCTCGAGGAACTGGGGTGGAAGCCGGAGTTGGGCCTCCAAAGCATTGTCTCCGACGCCTGGGACTTCATGCGATCATGACCCTCGGCTCTGCGTCAGTGAAGGCTCGGCGCGGGGTCGCTGACCCTGCCGCCTTGTTGCCGACGTCACCGGTGAGCCGGAAGGCCGAATGCGATCTGCCCGTGATCGCGTGCAGTGCGTTTTCCGCTGCTGGAATGCCGTCTGACTCGAAGTAGGCCTCGCAGCCCCACAATTCGACGGCACGGCCGTCGTCCATTGCACCGCCATGCCGTTCGGCGTGCCCGTCGGCATGCCCTGACCAAGGAGACACCCGCCGTGGATCCCACACAGTTCAGCCCCTACGCCCTGCTCGTCGACTCCGGCCTCATCGGCGGACTCCTCGTCATCGGCACCATCCTGCGCGCCCGGATCAGGGTCCTCCAGACGATGATGGTCCCCGCCGGCGTCATCGCCGGATTCCTCGGACTCGCGATGGGACCCAACGGTCTGGGCTGGCTGCCGTTCTCCGATCAGCTCGGCACGTACTCCTCGCTGCTCATCGTCGTCGTCTTCGCGTGCCTGTCGCTGACGAGCGACTTCAACATCTTCAAGATCGGCCGCTCTGTGGCCGGCTTCGCCAGCTACGGCGTGCTCATCTACGCGACGCAGACGGCACTGGGCATGGGACTCGTGCTTCTGCTCCTGGGCCCCCTCCTCGGCGCCCCCGACTCCGTGGGCCTCCTCCTCTTCGCCGGCTGGGCCGGCGGCTTCGGTTCGGCCGCGGCGATCGGCACGGTCTTCACCGAGGCCGGGGACCCCGCCGTGCAGTCGCTGGCATTCACCGCCGCGACCGTGGGCATGCTCACCGGCATCGTCGGCGGCATCATCCAGGCGAAGTTCGGAGCCAAGAAGGGCTACGCCCGTGAGTTCGTCGGCCTGAGCGAAGTGCCCGCGGAACTGCGCACCGGCGTGCTCGACCACGCCGAGGACAAACCGCGCATCGGCACCCACATGTTCTCCGGCAGCGCGATCGAATCCCTGACCTTCCAGGCCGGCATCGTCGCCACGGTCGCCGCGGGGGCCTTCGGCGTCAACCTCATCCTCGGCGAGGTCATGCCCTCGGTGACGTTCCCGCTCTTCTCGATCGCCTTCATCGTCGGCCTCGTGCTGCGCGGCCTGCTCTCGGCGACGAAGACGACGAAATTCATCGACAAGGAGACGCAGAACTCGATCTCCGGCACCGCCACGGACGTCCTCATCGTCTGCGGCATCGCCTCCGTCGTCCCGAGCTTCGTCGCCGACCAGTGGCTCTCGTTGCTCATCCTCTTCATCGTCGGCCTCGCCCTCTGCCTCTTCCTCGGCCTCTTCGTCGCTCCCCGGGTGATGAACGAGGGCTGGTTCGAACGCCAGCTCTTCACGTGGGGCTGGGCGACCGGCGCCGTGGCCACGGGCATCGCGCTGCTGCGCATCGTCGACCCCAAGCTCAATTCGCGCACCCTCGAGGACTTCTCCCTGGCCTACCTCCCGGTCATCCCGGTCGAAGTCGCCGCCGTGACCTTCGCGCCGCTGCTCGTCCTCGGCGGCGCCGCGTGGGCCGTCGTCGGCATCTGGGGTGCGATCGCCGTCGCCGCCCTCGCCGTGGCCCTGTTCATCATGGCCGCCAACCGCCGGGAGCTCGTGCCCACGGCCTGAGCCGGACTCGCCGCATTCGGGCAACCGGACTAGTCTGAACGACGAGGCTCGTCCCACTCGTCCGGAGGGTTCGCCATGACCGAGCACATCGTCATCGGCGCCGGTCTCGCCGGTGCCGCGACCGCCTATGCGCTGACCATGCGCGGCGAGGACGTCACGGTGCTCGAACAGCACACCCCCGCCAACGCCCACGGCAGCTCGCACGGCTCGGCCCGCATCCTCCGCTTCGCCTACCCGCAGCGCCTCTATCTCGACCTCGTCGTCGCCGCCCGCGCCATGTGGGACGACGTCGAACGCGCCGCCGGCACCGAGCTCATCATCACCACCGGAGCCCTCGACCACGGAGAGGCCAGGCACACCGCTGAGCTCGCCGCCCTCTTCGCCGCCGCCGGCATCGACCACGAGGTCCTCAGCCCCGCACAGGCCGGCGCCCGCTGGCCCCAGTTCGCCTTCGACACCGCAGTCCTCTGGCACCCGGCCGCCGGGGTGATCGACGCGGAGACCGCGGTGAGCGCGATGCTGCGTCTCGCGGTCGCAAGCGGTCGGGCCCGGGTGCTCGAGGACTGGACCGTCGCCGAGGTGGGACGGCGGGCCGGCGGTGGGTTCCGCGTCACCTCGGCGAACGGGGGAGCCGTCGACGGGGAGAGAGTCATCGTCGCCGCCGGCGCCTGGCTGCCGGCCCTGCTCGGCCACCTCGGACTGCCGCGTGGCTTCCTCGAGTCACTGCCCGACTTCGAGGTGCGCGAGGAGCAGGCCTTCCACCTGCCGTACCGGGACGGTGAGAGGCCGGTCCGACGCGACGATCCGTGGCCGACGTTCATCCACAAGACCGGCGAGATCTTCACCTACGGGCTGCCCGGAGGCCGCGACGCCGGTTTCGCGGGACAGAAGCTCGCGCAGTTCAACGGCGGTCGGGTCATCGCCTCGGCGCTCGATGCCGACGGGCAGATCACCACGGCGATGCGGGCACGGATGATCGACTATGCGCAGCGGTACCTGCCCGGGCTCGTGCCCGAGCCGTATGCGGAGACGACGTGCCTGTTCACGAACACCCCGACCGAGGACTTCGTCATCGACGAGGCCGGCGGAGTCGTCGTGGTCTCGGCATGTTCGGGCCACGGGGCGAAGTTCGCCCCGCTGCTCGGCGAACTCGCCGCCGGGCTGGCCGTCGGCGACGGTTCGGTGCCCGAGGAGTTCCGGGTCGCCCACCACCGAGGCTGACAGGCGTCGGGCAGCGCGCTTTGTGAGCGGATACCCCCGCTGGGTACGATGGTCGAGTGTGCGGCTGCGGCCGGTGCACGACCCAGCAGCGAGATGCGGAAGCGGGACTGACGTGAAGAGACTGGCGATCGCCGGAGTGGCCCTGACATTGGCACTGAGCGGGTGCGCATCGACCGGGGCGGACGACCCGAAGGCGGAGGCCTCGGCCTCTGCGAGCGCCGCGGCGGGCTTCCTCTCCGCCTACGGCATGGTCGGTCAGGATGCCGTCGGCATCATCGACACCCTCGACCGGCTCACCGAGGAGCAGCGGCCGACCGCGTTCACGGCCTCGATCGAACCGGACCGGCTCGTCCTCGCCGACGCCGCCGGGAAGGTCGCGCTGCCGCTGCCACAGGACAAGAGCTACGTCGCGATCGCCCCCTACGTCTCGCAGACCCACGACTGCTTCTACCACAGCCTCACGACGTGCCAGGGGGAGATGGCGAACACCCCGGTCGAGGTGACGATCGTCGACGACGCGACGGGGAAGACGCTGGTCAAGGAGTCGACGCGGACGTTCGACAACGGGTTCGTCGGCTTCTGGCTGCCCCGGGATGTCGACGGGACGGTGACGATCAGCGCCGGCGACCGGAGCGGCAGCGCGACGTTTTCGACCCAGCCCGACGGGGCCACCTGCATCACGGATCTCCAGCTGAGCTGAGCCACCCCTTCACCTCGGCGGCGAACGCGGCGGGCGCTTCGAGCACCGCGAGGTGCCCGACCTCGGGGAAGCGGGTGAGGTCGACATCTCCCGGCAGTGCCGCGGCCAGCCGGTCCGCCTGCTCGACCGGGATCCACGGATCAGCCTCACCCCAGCTGATGCGCACCGGGGCGCGCACGGCGCCGAGGCGGGCGGTGATCGGTGCGGTGTGCGCCGGTGAGAGTGCGGCGATCTGGCGGTAGAACGCCGCCTGACCGTGCGGCGTCGACCACGGTCGGGCAAGCTCGTCCACCCAGCCGGCGGGCAGATGCGGGCCGGCCGCCCCGGCGATGTACGCGTGCACGAGCGCCCGATGGAGGGCGAGTGGGAGGGCTGCGAAGACCTCCTCGTTCTCGGCGACGAGGCGGAAGAACGGCGACCCCCACGGTGTCAGGGTGACGATGTCGCTGAGGTGGATGGAGGCGAAGTCGACGCCCTCGAACAGGTGGGCGCCGAGGGCGACCGCCCCGCCGATGTCGTGGGCGATGACGTGCGGGCGCTTGAGGCCGCGATCGTCGATGAGGGCGGCGAGCCGCCGCCGTTGGGCGACGAGGTCGACCGGTGGAGCCGCTTCAGCAGGCGTGATCGAGTCCCCGTAGCCGGGCATGTCCCACAGCAGGACACGGTGGTCTCGCGCGAGCCTTTTCGCCAGCGGAAGCCACATCCGCGACGACCACGGCGTGCCGTGGCAGATGACGACATCGCCGAGGCCGAACCCGGTGCGGGGTCCGAGACTCCAGGTCACCGCCTCGGCGGGAGACTCATCGGTCCCGATGTCGAGGGTGACGGTCGTGCGGGAGATGTCGATGCCCATGCACCGACGGTAGGCCCACAGGTCGAGTCGACGTCAAGAGGCAGCGCTGAGGCGATGGCGATTCCAGGCGCTGCGGCAGTGTGAGGAATGCGCCGAACCCGCGGCAGCGCACCCAGCAGATTCATCGGGTGTCTGCGGTCACAAATCGCCCTATGGCAGGCATGATGGGCACTATGAGCATTGACCTTGACATCGCCCTCGCGGCTGAGCTCGATCCCATCGTCGACGTCGCCGCCTCCCTCGACCTCAACCCCGAGAACATCATCCCCTTCGGCTGGACCAAGGCGAAGGTTCCCATCGACGTCCTCGACGCCGCCGCGCAGAACGCCACACCCGGCAGGCTCATCCTCGTCACCGCGATGAGCCCGACCCCGGCCGGCGAAGGAAAGACGACGACGAGCATCGGACTCACCGACGGGCTCAACGAACTGGCGAAGACGAACCCTGAGATCGGGCGCGCCGTGCTCGCGCTGCGCGAGCCGAGCATGGGACCGGTCTTCGGTATGAAGGGCGGAGCAGCCGGTGGAGGGTACGCGCAGGTCGTGCCGATGGAGGACATCAACCTCCACTTCACCGGTGACTTCGCGGCGATCGCCGCGGCCAACAACCTCGCCGCGACGATGCTCGACAACCACATCCACCACGGCAACGAACTCGACGTCGACCCCCGCCGCATCCACATCCGCCGCGTCGTCGACCTCAACGATCGGGCCCTGCGCAACGTCACGATCGGCCTCGGCGGTCTCAACGGGGGAGTGCCCAGGGAGGACCACTTTGACATCGTCGTCGCCAGCGAGGTCATGGCGGTGTTCTGCCTGGCCACCTCGGTGGCGGACCTCAAGGAGCGGCTGGGACGCATCGTGGTCGCCCACAGCCGTGACCGCAAGCCCATCACCGTCTCCGACATCGGTGCGGCCGGAGCGCTCACCGCGCTTCTGCGCGATGCCCTCGCCCCCAACCTCGTCCAGACCCTCGAACACACTCCGGCGTTCATCCATGGGGGACCGTTCGCGAACATCGCGCACGGCTGCAACAGCCTGCTCGCGACGAAGGCGGCACTCACCCTCGGGGACTGGGTCGTCACGGAGGCGGGCTTCGGCGCCGACCTCGGGGCGGAGAAGTTCCTCGACATCAAATGCCGGGCCGCAGGCATCTGGCCCTCAGCTGTGGTCGTCGTCGCCACCCTGCGCGCGCTGAAGTACCACGGGGGCGTCGAGGTGGCCGACGTCCAGACTCCGAACACCGAGGCGGTGATCGAGGGCATGAGCAACCTCGTCCACCACTGCACGAACCTCCGCGACATCTTCGGGCTCACCCCGGTCGTGTGCGTCAACCGGTTCCCGAGCGACACCGACGAGGAGATGGCGGCGGCGCTCGACCACCTCCACGGGCTCGGCATCGCCGCCGTCGAATCCACGCATTGGGCCGACGGCGGCACCGGTGCGGTCCCCCTCGCCGAGGCGGTCGTCGAGGCCGCCGAGAGTGCCGGGGACGGTGACGCCGCGCAGCGGGCCCGCTACAGCTACGAGCTCGACGCGCCGCTCGAGGACAAGATCCGCACGATCGCCCAGCGCATCTACGGTGCCGCCGATGTCGACATCCCCGCGAAGGTCAGGCGCAAGCTGAAGCAGTTCGCCGACGAAGGCTACGGTGACCTGCCGATCTGCGTGGCCAAGACCCAGTACTCGCTGAGCACGGACCCCACCCTGCGTGGGGCGCCGACCGGTCACATCATCGCAGTGCGCGATGTGCGGCTGTCAGCGGGCGCCGGGTTCGTCGTCGTCATCGCCGGTGACATCATGACGATGCCCGGCCTGCCGAAGGAGCCGTCGGCGCTGAAGATCGACGTCACCGAGGACGGGGACATCACCGGCCTGTTCTGAGCGAACTCGGTGTCGGCCTCACCCGGCCGGCGGTCCTGTGCGGCGCCCGGCTCAGGCGACGGGGTAGCCGGCTGCCTCGGCGACCGTGCGAACATGGTCCCAGTCGGCCTCGGCCCTGATCTGCGCGGCCATCGCCGGCGTCAGCGGTGTCCCGGCGAGGAGGGGGTCGACGTCGCGTGGCGTGAGATCGAGATCGTAGTAGTGGCCGAAGTCCTCGGCGATGTCGGCACCGGTCCTCGCCGCCTTCACCGATCCGAGCATCGAGTCGGTCTCTTCGGGCCTGATTCCCTCGCGGACCTTGGGCGCACCGTGCTGCCACGTCTCTCCGGTGCTCCACAGGGCCAGGGTGATGGACGGCGTGCCGGGCTCGCCGTTGAGCTTTTCACTCTCACAGAGCGGAACGAGCGGCTCGGGCAGTCCCTCGAGGAGGCCCGGCCACACCTCGCCCGTCTCGGCGATGTTCATCGGTGATTCGTGATCGAAGGCCCACAGCAGAACCCCATCATCGGTCCGGGCGATGCCGAACCGATCGCCTCCGCCCTCGTCGAGGCGCGCTATCGTCATCCCGCCTGAACTGGTGCAGGTGAACCGGGGTCGTGTGGTTGTGCAGATGGCATCGAGGACGGCCAGCGCCCGCATCCGCTCGGTCGCCGCAGTTGGGGCGAGGAGTTCACCGGCGAGGGTGTCGAGGGCGGATGCGGCCTTCGCCTCGGCGGCGCTGTCGGCTTCGTCCTGAGAGATGATCTCGGTGCTGTCCAGGCGTGGTCCTCGAGCGGCCAGGGCAGAGAAGCTCTCCGCGAGCTGTCTGCTGCTCTCGGTGATCTTCGACAGGAACATCCTGACGTTGTCCACTCGCAGTGCGATTCCATCGTCCGAGGTTTCGGGGGCGAAGATCCCCAACCATCGGGCGACGTCGTCCCCTGTTGCCTCCGGGTGGAAGGTCACACCCCACGCGGCGCTGCCGACCCGGAAGATCTGTGGGCGGGTGGATGAGTGGGTCGGGCTGTGCGTGAAGACCTGCGCGGCCCCCTTGGGGCGGACCCTGAGGTCGTTCCATCCGGCTCCGATCGACTTCACATCTACACCGAGTGCGGCGACCAAGGGGTCGGTCTCACCCGCAGGGGTCTTCTCCACGGAGATATCGCCGATGTGGGCGATCCAGCCGAACGTCTCAAGCGTCTTCTTCGGCATCGCCACTCTGCCGCCGGTGGCCAAGGCAAGCTGCTGAGCACCGAGTCCGATGGCCAGGGTGGGAAGGGAATCCTCGACGGCCTGGACGAGCAGAGCCCTCACCTGCGGCAGCCACGGCATGGCCTCATCGCCGCCGCGTTCGAGAGCGCAGCCGAAGACGATGAGGGGTTCTGCGACCCGGTCGGGGAGCCGATCACCGGCGAAGGGGCGGATGATCGTGGCGTCGGGAATCCACTCGGCGAAGCGACCGGCGGGAGCAAGCGGTTCGGTCTCGATGAAGAGCATGGGCACAGACTAGCCCAGGCGCCTGCGGGATCGGCTGGGGTTGGGACCCCGCAGCTCAGTTCCGGGGCTTCTGCAGCCACGGGCGCAGCAGCCGGGTGCTCACGGGCAGGAAGATGTAGGTCATCAGCGGAGTGAGGATGCAGATGTTGAGGAGGACCGCGAGCACCGGCGGCCAGCTCTCGAGGTGCGGCATGAGGAGGAACGTCGAGAGCAGGCTGAGGGGGAAGAAGGGCAGGAAGATGCTCACCGCCTGCTTCCACCTCGGCGGGACGACGGTCTCCGGGATCGTCACCGCGTTCTCCCCCTGAGGTTCGAACCAGCCTTCGATGCCCGTGCGGTGTTCGACCTTGGTCGTCTCGACGAGTTCGGCGGCGCTGTCGATCCACCACCGACGGTCGTCGGACTCGTCCCAGGCCTTGAGCGACTTCGCATCGGCGAAGCGGTAGAGGACGTGCCATTCGTCGGAGTCGGGTGCGGTGCGGATCCACCCGGAGCCGAGGTATCCGTTCCTCTCGCGGACCAGTTCCTGGCCGGCTTGGACCCACGCGTTGAAGCGCCGGTGGTGTCCGGGCAGGACGGTGCGGGTGATGGAGACGGTGATGGGAGACGGCTGAGGCATGATTGCGATTATAGGGATCGCCTCGGTGTGATCTGCGTCGGGGTCCGCCGGGTCGGCCGCGGCGTCTCAGGCGATGGGGTAGCCGGCCTTCTCAGCCGCCGCGCGGACCTCATCCCAGTCGGCGTCCGGGTTGATCTTCCGCGCGATCTGTTCGGTGAGGGGGCGGCCGCCGAGGATGGGGGTGAGATGGCGTGCGGTGAGGTCGAGGTCGTAGTAGCGGTTGAGGTCGTCGGCGAGATCGCGGGGTGTCGAGGCCGAGCGGATCGGTCCGAGCATCCAGTCGGTGACGGTGGGGGCCTGACCGTCGTGGAGGCGCGGCGTGCCGTGCTGCCAGGTGCCGTCGGTGCTCCACAGTGCAAGGGTGATGAAGGGCTCGCCGGGTTCGTCGTCGAACTCCGGACTCTCGGACCACGGGGCGAGGGCCGCGGGCAGGCCGTCGAGGAGTCCGGGCCACACCGCGCCGACCTCGGCGGGGCTCGTCGCGGATTCGTGGTCGAAGGCACGCAGCAGAGTCTCGGCGCCGGTGCCGACGACGGCGAAGGAGTCGCCGCCGCCGTTGTCCCACTGTGCGACCGTGGTGTCACCGGTGGTGGTGCAGGTGACGCGGGGCCATTCGGGGTCGCAGAGGAACTCGATGACGGCCAATGCCCGCATGCGGTCGAGTGCGGCCTCGGGGGCGAGGAGTTCGGCGGCGAGGGTGTCGAGGGCCACGGTGATCTCGGCGGCGGACTCCACTTCCGTATTCGCCTCCGGGGCGGGGGAGGTGAGTCGCGGGCCGTTGTCGGCCAGCGCGGCGAACGCTTCGGCGAGCTGCTGACCGTACTTCGCGAGCGTGGGGTAGAAGGCGTTGATCACCGTCGTCCGCAAGCTCACCGAGGACTCCGAAGCGTCGGGGGCGAACACCGTTCCCCACGTGAGGAAATCGGGAATCGTCGCCTCGGGGTGGAAGGTCACACCCCAGGCCGAGGTGCCGGCGCGGAAGATCTGGGGACGGGACGCTTTCGACTTCGACTGTGGTCTGACGACTTGGACGGCACCTTTGGGCTTCGCTTCGAGTTCGGCCCATCCGGCGCCGACGGACGACCAATCGGCAGGCATCTGGGAGACGAGGGGATCGGTCTCGCCGTCGGGTGTGCGGACCACCAAGACATTGCCGAACACGGTGCGCTCCGTCTTCGGAGCCTTGATCGTGCCGCCGGTGGCCAGAGCGAGCTGGTGGGCGCCGAGGCCGATGGCGAGAGTGAGGATGGAATCCGCGACGGCCTGGGCGAGCAGAGCCCTCACCTGCGGCAGCCACGGCATGGCCTCATCGCCGCCGCGGTCGAGCTCGGTGCCGAAGACGATGAGAGGTTCTGTGACCCGGTCGGGGAGCGGATCGCCGGCGAAGGGGCGGACGATCGTGGCGTCGGGAATCCACTCGGCGAAACGGCCGGCGGGAGCATGCGGTTCGGTCTCGATGAAGAGCATGAGCACAGAGTAGCCCAGGCACCGGCAGGTTCTGCTGGGGAGGCGACCCGGTTCAACCGGTGACCCGGTCGAGGACCGCAGTGAGCGCGGCCGCAAGCCGAGCCCTGTTGCCGTCATCCATCCAGGTGCTGCGCAGCTGAGCGTTGAGTCCGCCCGGCGTCTCGTGGGCGGCGACGAGTTCGGAGACGGGAGTGTCCGTTTCGGCCAGTGTCGAGCCCAGACCGACGAACTGACCGCGGACGATCGCCTCGGCATCGGTGCGCGACCAGCCCTGAGTGATGAGCCAGTCGGTGATGACCTCGAGGTAGGCGAAGTGCGCGGACATCGTCGCCGTCGTCGCCGACAGGGTGCTGAAGAGCACCTCGGTCGCAGCGACGACGGTTCCTCCGAGCTCGGCGAACAGAGCCTCGACGGTCTCGTCGGCGGGGAAGACCGCGGTGACTCCGCGGCGTTCGCGCACGGCAGGCAAGGGGATGACCCGGACGATCCTCGGCCCGTGCGGCAGCAGTTCGGAGAGAACATCGACGGCGACTCCGGCGACGGCGCTGATCAGCGTCCGGTCGGCGGGGACATCGAGGTCGGCGAGCACCTCGGCGACCTGACCGGGAAGGACTGAGAGGACGATGAGGTCGCTGCGATCGATGACCTCCTGGTTGCTCTGCTCCACCTCGACGGCCTCGTACCTCGCGGCCAGCCCAGCCGAGCGATCCGTACTGCGCGGGGAGAGGACGATCACCGGCGAACTCGTTGCCGGGCCCGGCGCGGGACCGTTCGCCTGCTCGGAGCGGAGACCGTCGACGATCGCCGAGGCGATCTCCCCGACGCCGATGAAGCCGATGGTGGTCATGGAGCCTCCTGCGCTGGCGAGCGTTCGGGACTTACCCTCGCATTGTGCCATCCCGGCTCAGGCGGGTATGAGGCGCACGGGCAGGGACTTCCACCCGAGAAGCGTGTTGTTGATCTTGCGTTCGGGTTCGGCGGTGAACTCGATGCGTTCGACCGCCGGCAGCAGAGCCCTCACCATCGAGGCCGCTTCGAGCCGGGCGACGTGCTGGCCCACGCATTGGTGGATGCCGGATCCGAACGCGACATGACCGGAAGGGTCACGGTCGAGATCGAACTCGTCGGGGTGCTCCCACCGGCGTGGATCCCGGTTCGCCGCCCCGAGGAACATGAGCACCTTCGCATCGGCTGGGATCGCGTGACCGCCGATGGTCACGTCCTTGGACGTCGTGCGGAAGAACGTCTGGACGGGGGATTCGAGGCGCAGCGCCTCCTCGATGGCGGCAGGGACGAGGCTCGGTTCGGACCGCAGTCGTGCGTACTGCTCGGGGTTGGCCGCCAGATGGCAGAGAGTCGCGGCGATCCCGTAGACGGTGGTGTCGACGCCCGCGGTGAGCAGGGAGCGGACGAGCAGCGGGGCCTGGGCCTCGGTGATGTCCGCATCGTCGCTGGTCGACCAGATGTCCGCGCCGAGGCTGGGCTCGGCCAGCGCTTCCCGGGGGCACTGCTGAGACACCCAGTCGACGACGGGACCGATGCGCTCCTCATCCTCGGTGACGAGCCGGTTGCGCGGCCCGAAGGCGTTGAACGCGAAGTTCCCGTACGGCAGGAGGTTCTCCAGACCGTCTCCGCCGAGGCCGAGAGCGGCGGGGAAGACCGACAGCGGGAACGCCTCGGCGATCGTCGGCACGGCATCGAGGACGACCGCGGATTCGTCGTCGCGTTCGCCGTGCCTGAGCAGACAGGCAACGAGCTGCTCGGCGGTCTGCGCCCAGTCCTCCTCGAACCGGCGGACCCGGCGGGGTCCGAGGATGCGCTGGAGCACGGACCGGGGCGCGTCGTGGAGTGGGGGATCCGCCTCGAGGAGCAGCGAGGGCGGCCGCCACGGCTCCTCGTAGCGGAAGTTCGCCAGGCCCACACCCGCGGCGCTCGAGAAGTCCTGCCAGTTCTCCAGGGTCTCCTTCACCGGCTGGTAGCGGGCGACCGCGTAGACGCCGTAGGCGGGGATCCAGACGACGTCGCCGGCGTCGCGGATGCGGGCGTGCATGGGGTGGGGAGCGGCGAGGACCTCCTCGGCGAAGGGATCGACGTCGACGGTGGGGATCGTGGGGTCGACGGGGGCCTGGGTCGCGGTGGGTGGGGCGGTCATCAGCGGTTCCTTCCTGGGCGGGGTCTCAGAGGTCGAGGACGAGGCGGGGTCCGGCGGCCCGGGAGACGCAGGGGAGCATGCAGGCGCCGGCGGCGCGTTCGGTGTCGTCGAGGAGCGCGTCCCGATGGTCGACGGCACCGTCGAGCACGCCGACCTCGCAGGTTCCGCAGACCCCGCGCGAGCACGAGGTGATGACTCCGACGCCGTTGCGGCCGAGCGCCTCGGCGACGCTCTCGTGACCGTCCGCGCGGATGACACGGCCGGAGCTCTCGAGGACGATGTCGTAGGGGTCCGTGTTCACGGGAGCCGTGTTCAGGGCGTCGTTGGTGAACTTCTCGACCCGGATCCGCGTCCGCGGCAGCTGCCCGCATTCGCTCGGCAGAGCGTCGAGGAGGGCCTGCGGACCGCACGCGTAGACCATCGCGGAGTGGTCGAGGTCGCCGAGCCAGTCGCAGATGCTTGCCCGACGCCCGCCCGTCGTCGTGTGGATCCGCACCCGGTCGGGGTGGCGTTCGGCCAGCTCGCGGTAGGCCATGCGCTCCGGTGCCCGGCACAGGTAGAGGAGCTGCCAGGGAATGCCGAGGCGTTCGGCCTGGTCGACCATCGGCATGATCGCGGTGATGCCGATGCCCCCGGCGATGAAGCGGTACTCGCTCGCCGGGGCGAGGCGGAAGTTGTTGCGGGGCCCGCCGAAGCGCACGCGGCTGCCGGGGTGGGCTGCCGCGTGGATCTCCCGGGAGCCGCCGTCGCCCGCGGCTTCGCGTTGGATCGCGATGCGGTAGCTGTGCGGATCCCACCGGTCCCCGCACAGGGAGTACTGGCGGATGGTGCCGCTGTCGAGGATGAGGTCGATGTGGGCGCCGGGTGACCAGTCGGGCAGTCTCCCACCGTCGGGCCGTGCCAGTCGGAGTTCGATGACCTCGGCCGCGACGTCCTGTCGGTGGGTGACGATGAGTTCGTCTGTGGTCGCCGTCATCGGTGTCTCCTTCACGCAGCGTCGTTGCCCGTGGCATCAGTGTGCCGGTGACCGGGTATACCCTGGATGCGAGGTTTCCACTCATCGGAAAAGATGGGCGGGGAGTGTTCTCGACGGAGGTGAGGGCCGATGAGCGGTACGCGCACCGGTGAGTCGATGCTCTCCCGCCACCTGCGCATCCTCGACGTCTTCGGCGTGGACTCCGCGTTCCTCACGCTCTCGCAGATCTCCCGGCGCAGCGGACTGCCCGTCTCGACGGCGCACCGTCTCCTCGACGAACTCGAACGCGAACGCCTCGTCGAACGCCTGCCCGATCGCAGCTACCGTCTGGGCCTGCGCCTGTGGGAGCTTGCGGCGCGCACTCCCGGCGCCCTGGGGCTGCGGGAGATCGCCCTGCCGATGATGCAGGGCGTGCAGGGTGCGATCCGGCAGCACACGCAGCTCGGTGTCCGGGACGGCCGCGACGTCGTCTACCTCGAACGGCTCTCGCACCGCGATGCCGTCGTCAGTGCCACCGTCGTGGGCGGGCGGATCAGCCTCGCCGCCTCGGCGATCGGGCACGTGCTCCTCTCTGCTCTGCCCGAGGAGGCGCTCGCTGACTTGTTCGCCTCCGGGATTCCCCGGTACACGAAGCGGACTCCGCAGACCCTCGCCGAGGTGGCTGCCGCAGTCACCGAGGTGCGGGCGCGGGGGCGTGCGGTCGCCGATGGGCTCGTCCACCCCGATGCCCGGGGGATCGCCGTGCCGGTGCGCGGGCCCGAGGGGGAGATCGTCGCAGGCCTCGGCGTCGTCGTGCCCAACGACGGACGGGACCCGGGGCCGGTGGTCGCGGTGCTGCGCAGAGCCGCGACAGGGATCGAGGAGTCCCTGCGCCGCGCCTACGTCGCCCCCGGCCACCCGCACGCGCTCGCCGGCGCGCGCTACCGCCCGCTCATCAACTCCTCGACCTCCTCGATGGAGTACTTCGACGAGCGGGGACGGGCAGGGCAGGACCGTGAGTAGGAGGCGAGGGTACGCCTCGACAAGGTGACAGGACTGCGTCAGTCCTCGCGGACGCTCTGTGCCTGCGTGTCCGCCGGCCCGGGACCATAGGCCGCGACGAGCTCGGCGCCGATGCGGGCGAGTTCGGTGCGCAGCTCGGATGGATCGAGGACCTCGACGGTCCGTCCCCAGCCGGCGAGCTGCTCGGCGAGGGCGGAGACGAGGTTGGCACCCACCGTCGCAATGACGGTGTCGTCGCCCTCTGTGACGACCGTGAGGTACCGACCGAACTGGCCCTGAAGGATCGGCAGTGCCAGGCCGGACAGCTGATCCGTGCCGTGACCGAGGAGCGCAGGGATTCGACCTCGGCGACGTGGCTGGCCCAGAACCCGGCGAGGTCGAAATCGCGCGGGCGACCGGGCCTCTGCGCGGCACCGGGTCCGCCGGGACTCGGGGATTCGACGACGACCTCGCCGAGGCGGTCGACCCTGTACGCCCGAACCCGGTCACCGGTGTCCGCGGCGTCCGCAGGGTCGGCGACGAGGTACCAGACGCCGGCCTTCGCGACGAGTCCGAGCGGCCGCAGGGCCGTGTGCCGGCCGGTGCCGTCGCGTGAGGTGTGATCGGCCTCGATGAGGCGGTCGCCGATGAGGGCGGTACGCAGAGCCTCGAGTCTGTCCCGAACGGCGTCGTCGGTCGTCGGCGTCCGACTCCACGGTGTGTGGTCGTAGTGGATGGTCGTGGCGAGGACCTCCGCCTCGGCGCGCAGGCTCTCGGGAAGCGCGCGGATGAGCTTGCGCGTGGCGAGACGGGTGTCCGGGTCGGAGAGCCCGGCAGTCCCCAGCATCCAGAAGAGCGAGCGCGCTTCGGGGCCGCCGAGCCCGGTGAGGTTCGTGCGCGCACCGCCGAGCAGCCCCCACCCGCCGCCGCGCCCGGGCCGGACGTGGACCGGAACTCCGGCAGCCGACAGTGCCTCGAGGTCGCGCCGGGCGGTGGCGAGGGAGACCTCGAGTTCGGCGGCCACCTCGGCGGCCGTGACCTGATCCCGGCTCTGGAGGAAGAGGAGGAGGGCGAGAAGCCTGTCTGCGCGCATGGTCCGAGTCTTCCAGTAAAAGTAGTCAGAAGGTGAGCACTTTGGGTGGAATCGTTGACGATGACCCCAACACCTGCGTCGTTGCGACGCCGATCAAGGAGAACGACATGAGCACTCTGACAGGTCTGACGACGATGGTCCTCACTGCCGATGACGTCGCCGCGGCGGCCGACTGGTACGCCGACGTCCTCGGCATCGCCCCGTACTTCCGACAGCCTCCCGAGGGCGAACCGGCCTACATCGAGTTCCGCATCGGACCCGACGAGGACGAACTGGGCATCATGAGCCGGGGCTTCGCACCGGAGGGCACAGCACCCGGCGGCAGCTCGGTGACGTACTGGCACGTCGACGACGTCGACGCGACGCTCGGCGATCTCGTCTCACGGGGCGCTGCCGTGCATGCCCCGGTGACGCCACGCGGGGAGGAGTTCGTCACCGCCTCGGTGATCGACCCCTTCGGCAACGTCCTCGGGCTCATGCACAGCCCGCATTGGGCAAGGCGGCACTGAAGTCCCGTTCCCGGACGCGGGAAAGCGCCCGCCTCGGCGGCGGATTCCACACGGGAATCTCCGTCGGGCGGGCGCTCTCTCGGTGCGATATGCGCGCGAGGCGCTCAGGTGCTCAGAAGCTCGGGAGCACCGAACCGTCGGACCACTTCTCCTCGATGAACTTCTTCACCTCGGGGGAGTGGAGCAGGTCGTTGAGCTTCCGCACGTTCTCATCGTCCTTGTTCGCGGTGCGCACGGCGAGGAAGTTGCCGTACGGGTTGTTCTCCGCCGATTCGATGAGGATGCCATCCTTGGCGGGGCTGAGTCCGGCCTCGAGCGCATTGTTGCCGTTGATCACCGAGGCGTCGACGTCCTGGAGGGTGCGCGCGAGCTGGGCGGCGTCGGCCTCGACGAACTCGAGGTTCTTCGGGTTCTCACGCACGTCGGAGAGCTTCGCACTCACCGCGTCGACGCCGTCGTTGAGAGTGATGAGATCGGCCTCTTCGAGCATCTTCAGCGCCCGACCCTGGTTCGCGGGGTCGTTGTTGATGCCGATCTTCGCGCCCTCGGGCAGGTCCGCAACATCCTTGACCTTGTTCGAGAACAGCGCGAACGGTTCGAGGTTGATCGGTTCGAACCCGGTGATCTCATAGCCCTGGCCCTTGACTTCGGAGTCGAGGTAGGGCTTGTGCTGGAAGTAGTTTGCGTCGATGTCGCCGTCGGACAGCGCCTTGTTCGGCAGCGTGTAGTCCGTGTACTCCTTGACGTCGATGTCGAGGCCTGCGTCGGCGGCGAGGTTCTCGTCGACGAAGCGGAGGATGTCGCCCTGCGGCACGGGGGTGGCGCCGACTGTGAGCTTGGTGACGTCTCCCTCCTTCTGTCCGACAGTGTCCGTGCCGCCGCCGACGAGGCCGCAGCCGGTCAGGGCCAGGGTCGCGGCGGTGGCGACGGCGATGAGCGTGGTCTTCATGACTCTCCTAATGGTGACGATATGGATGTGATGGTGCTGTCGGGCAGGCGCGGATCGCCGCACCTCGGGCTGGGCCCCTATCGGCCTCAGCGGTGGTCGACGAGTCGGGAGACCCGATCGCCGATGAACTGGATGGCGGCGACGATGAGGACGAGGACGACGATGCACGCGATCATCGTGTCCGACTGGTAGCGCTGGTAGCCGTACGAGATCGCCAGCGCACCGAGTCCGCCGCCGCCGACGGCGCCGGCCATCGCGGTGTAGGACACGAGCGTCACCGAGGTGACCGTGGCGGCTCCGATGAGTCCGGGCAGGGCCTCGGGAATGTAGACCTGCCGGATCACCTGGCCGTTCGAGGCACCCATCATCAGCGCTGCCTCGACCTTGCCCTCGGAGACCTCGCGCAGCGCGTTCTCGACGAGGCGCGCGTAGAACGGGATCGCCCCGACCGTGAGCGCCACGACCGTGGCCTGCCAACCCAGCGCCGTGCCCACCATGAAACGGGTGAACGGGATGAGCGCGATCATGAGGATGATGAACGGGATCGACCGGGTGATGTCGACGATGAGCGAGAGCACCCGATAGAGCACGGGGTGCGGGCTCAGTCCGCCCTTCGAGGTTGTGAACAGCCAGATCCCCAACGGCAGGCCGAAGAGGACGGCCAGGCCCGTCGACCATGCGGTCATGAGCAGGGTCTCGATCGTCGCCGGCCACATCTGGTCGGTGATCGCCGGGTTGTCGAACCACATCGGATCGTTCATGCTCCCGCCACCTCCTCGGCGTGGATGCCCTCCGAGGCGAAGGCGATGATGAGCTCCCTCACCCGGGCGGGCTCGCCGACGGAGAAGCGGATGCGTCCGACTTGACGGTTCTCCACCGTTTCGACGGCGCCGGCGAGGATGGCGTCGGCATCGAGTCCGACGGTGCCCGCGCAGCGGAGCACGGCCGGCAGGGTCGTGCCGGCGAGCGCCACTTCGACGATTCCCCGCTCACTCTCGCCGAGGCTGACCGGGGGAAGGGGGACGAGATCCTTGGCCAGGGTCGACCCGGGTTCGGCGATCACCTCGGCGAGCTTGCCCGTCTTCGCCACCCGGCCGTCGGCGAGCAGTGTCACGGAGTCGCAGATCTCGCGGACGACGGACATCTCGTGGGTGATGATGAGGACCGTGATGCCCAGGCGGTCGCGCAGGGAGCGGATGAGGCCGAGGATCTGCTCGGTCGTCGAGGCGTCGAGAGCCGAGGTCGGTTCGTCGCACAGGAGCACCTTGGGCTCGGCGGCCAGGGCGCGGGCGATGCCCACACGCTGGCGCTGCCCGCCGGAGAGCTGCGCGGGATGGTTGTCGACGCGGTCACCGAGGCCGACGAACTCGAGCAGCTCCCGGGCCTTCGCGGTGCGCTCAGCCTTGCCGATACCGGCGATCTGCAGCGGATGGGCAACGTTGTCCAGGGCGGTGCGCGAGTCGAGGAGATTGACGTGCTGGAAGACCATGCCGATGTTGCGGCGGGTCCGGCGCAGACCGGCGCCCGTCTGCTCGGTGAGGTCGGTGCCGTCGATCGAGACGGTGCCCGAGGTCGGCTTCTCGAGGCCGGTGAGGCAGCGGATGAGCGTGGATTTGCCGGCGCCGGAGCGACCGACGATGCCGTGGATCTCTCCCGCGGGCACGCTGAGGTCGATCTCCTCGAGCGCGACGGTGCCTCCGAACTCCTTCCGCAGACCGCGCAGTTCGATCACAGGCCTCTCCTCCTCGGATGATTCTGGGATGGGATTCCGACGGTGGCCGGGTCCCGCAGTTGGGCACAGCAGTACCCGGTGAGGGCATGTGTGCGGACGATTCAGCATGCCAAGGGACTCGCTTGCCCGGTGTCGGCCATGACACAAAAGGACGCATAGGGTGCAGAACGTGACGAAGGCCTCACAGTAGGGGGCGGTGGGATCGGAGAGTCGAACCGAAATCGCCTCGCACATCTGGGTGAACAGCAGGGGTCGCTGCTTCGTCTGCGGACGTTGCCCTGCGGTTCAACCCGATGCCATCCGCCGTCCATAGTGTCGGTCCCTGTGGCTGCGCGCACCACCGCGCGAGAGCCGACAGCGACCGAAAGGCGGAGAATGAACGACGACACAGCGACCGGAGACGGGGAGACTCGGACGGGAGCAGGTGCCTGGAATCGGCGCGGCATGCTCCAGGCCGCCGGGGTGACGGCCCTCGGCGCCGGACTGGCCGGCCTCGGGGCCGCCCCGGCAGCGGCCAAGCCGGGCAAGGAGAAGAACCCGAAGAAGCCGAAGAAGACCAAGGTCACCGACGACGACGGGATCGTGCGCGGTGAGTTGGCGTTCAACGGCTCCGGGGCCTTCACGATCGTTCAGTTCAACGACACCCAGGATTCGCACCGCACCGATGTGCGCACGACGGAGCTGCAGAACGCCGTCCTCGACGAGGCGAAGCCGGACTTCGTCGTCATCAACGGCGACGTCATCGACGGCGGCCCGAAGACGGTCACCGAGGTCAAGCAGGCCATCAACAACGTCGTGCTGCCGATGGAGCAGCGCCAGATCCCGTGGGCGCTGACCTTCGGCAACCACGACGAGGACAGCACCGGGGCGACCGGATTCGACGAAGCCGACATGATCGACTTCATCGGTCAGTACCGTTACAACCTCAACACCCCCGGCGCCGACGTCACCGGCACCTCGAACCAGGTGCTCACGGTCTCAGCCTCCGGCAGCAAGGACGACGCCTTCGCCATCTGGCTGCTCGACTCGGGACGGTACGCACCGAAGGAGATCGCCGGGCAGAACTTCGAGGGCTACCCCGACTGGGACTGGCTGCGCTTCGATCAGGTCGAATGGTACGCCGAGGCCTCGCGGGAGCTCGAGAAGCGGGCGGGTGCCAAGGTGCCCGGACTCGTCTTCCAGCACATCGCCCTCCACGAGCATCGGTCGATGTGGTTCTCGAGCATCGACTCGCGCACCGAGGCGGACCACACCCGTGCGAAGGCGAAGCACTCGATCATCGGTGAGCGCAACGAGGCCGAATGCCCTGGACCCTTCAACTCGGGGATGTTCAATGCGATGCTCGCCCGCGGCGACGTCCGTGGCCTGTTCGTCGGCCACGACCACATCAACACGTACTCGGGCAACTACTACGGCATCGAACTCGGGTACTCCCCGTCGACCGGATTCGCCCCCTACGGTCTCGACGGTGCGGAGCGCAACCGCCTGCGCGGGGCGCGCGTCTTCACCCTCAAGGAGGGCGCCGACGGCGTCTACACCGGGTCCGAGATCAAGTACGCCCGCGACTACGGCATCGATGTCGGCCCGGCCGCCCAGCGCGGCGAGCCCGCGGAGTTCCCCGACTATGTGAAGTGAGTGCGGCACTGAGCTCGGATGGGAAGGCCTGGCGAGTTCAGGAAGTCTGCGAATGCATGCCCGCTGGTCTCTTTCAATGCTGACGATGACCAGCGGGCAGCGGCCGTCCTCGCTTGCGCCGCATGGTCCGCGCGACGTCGACTCGCCCGGGGGCATTCAGCGAGTCCGGAATCTGGCCCCCTAGAGTAGTGCTGTCATGAAAGAGTCAGTCTCGGCCCGACTACGGCGCCTCGCGGTGGAAGCCTTCAAATTCCTCACTGTCGGCGGGGTGGGCTTCGTCGTCGACGTCGGACTCTCCAACGTCCTGGCCTACGGGCTCGGTCCGGTGCCCGCGCTGCTCGACGGCAGCCCCATCAAGGCGAAGATCATCTCGACGATCGCGGCGATGATCGTCGTGTGGATCGGCAACAAACTGTGGACCTACGGGGACCGGACGACCGATTCGAACCTGCGCGGCATCGTCCTCTTCATCGTCGTCAACGTCGTCGGCATGATCATCTCCGTCATCCCGCTCGGCGTCACGTGGTATCTGCTCGACATGCGCGACCAGCTGACGTACAACATCTCGACGAACATCATCGGCATCGCCCTGGCCATGGCCTTCCGCTTCTACGCCTACCGCACGTGGGTGTTCAAGGACCAGGCCCCCGCCGCCGAGGTGGTCGTCGAGCTCGACGACTCCAGCACCGTTCCCGGCGATCGGGCTTAGGGCCGGTCAGCGGCCGCTGCCTGATGACGAGCCCGGTGTGGTGGTGTCTCAGCGCCCGTAGCGGATTCGCCGGTAGACGCGGATGACCGGAGTCGGCGTGAACGTTCGGACCTCGGCACGCATGAGCATCCGCTTCTGCTTCCAGATCGACCGACGGCGGTCCGGCAGCTGCCGAGTGCGAGCGCGGAGCGCGAGCAGTCCGAGGCTGCGGCGCAGACTTCCGTCGTCGTCGTGGAAGTAGTTCTCCGCCAACCACGCTCGGTTCGGGAAGCCGATTCGACCCGCAGCGACGTCAGCAAGCGTGCCTTCAGCGCCGGAGTCGGCATAGACCTCGTTGAGAAGCTCTCTGTCGAACCCGAAATCGGAGATGAGCAGGGTCGGGATGCTGCGGTCGATCGATTCGAGTGCGGCCGTCGAGGAGACGGTGACGAGGGCGGCGCCGGGGGTGAGGAAGGCTGTGAGCGGACCGTATCCGATCTCGACCCGTTCCGCTCCCGGAACTCCTTGGGCCTTGAGGCTCGCGATGATGTCGAAGTACGAGTGCTGTTCGTGGTGGGTCTCGTGCTCGCCAGGACGGGAGCGCATCTTGACGATGGCCCATGACTCGGGATGCCTGTCGGCGAACTCGGCGAGCGCCGTGATGATCGCCTCGCGGTCCTCGGCGGCCGCCGGCACTTTCGCCTGTGGCGCGAAGACGAGCGACCGGGGGGCAGTGGACAGCTCTCGCGGTGAGGGCGGCTGAGGCACCGATTCCGAGCGGAGCATCGGCAGCCGGCCGAGGAGGATCTCTGCCGGTACCCGACGCATCGCGCTCACAGCCCGGTATTCGCCCACCTCGGTGAAGGAATGGGCGAGGAAAGCGTCCATGAGTCGGCGGTAGTTCATCCCTTTGCCGCTCGCCGGCAACCCCATTCCCGGCAGTCCGGATACGAGCGCGGGACGGGGGTCGAGTGCGCTTGCGGTGAGGAAGAGCTGGGCGACGATCGGCCCCGTTGCGGCACCGAGGACGATGTCCGGTCGGTGACGGGAGAGGACGGCGCCGAGTTCGCTGCGGGGAACGACAGGGATGTCGTGGCCCTCCCAGGCGGTCTCGGCGACGGCGTTGGCGATCTGCTCGTCGGTGGGCAGGATCGGGTTGTCGAGGAGATAGACGTGCGCTTCGACGTCGGGCAGAGTGCTCAGCAGCTGTGTCGCCCACTTGAGGTAGGACTCGCTGTCGGAGACGGAGACGATGCTGATCGGCTCGTGTGCAGGTTCGTCTGCGCCGACCGGGTGTGCCGCCCCCGACGGGCTTTCGGCAGGTGATGGGACGACGGTGTCGGCGACCTCGACTGCGGTCGCCGCGAACTCTGGCTGGTGGGCGGGGGATTCAGGTTTCGTCATCACCGGTGACCGTTTGGGCGTTGAGGGACGTTCGCAGACTATCGGGTGAGGCGCCGGTCCACCATTCGGCGGGGATCTCGGTGACCTCGATGCGCACATCCGGGTTGAGCACCGCCAGGGACACGGCCGCGGTGCTCGGGAGGCTGCGGATGACGGAATCGGCGGGCAGGTTGATCAGCCGCAGTTCGATGGGCAGGCCGACGTGCTTGATCCGCACCCGTTCGTCGCGGCCGAGCTCGGTGAGGAACTCATCGGTCTCCCGCCGGTGCGGATAATAGGTGATGGGGCCGCCTGAGATGATGCCCTGCAGCCAGCCCAGATAGTCGGCTTCGCGAATGAGGCCGTCGGCGGCGAGCGAGGACCCGATGACCGGGGTGTCCCGCGAATGGCTGCCGCCGGTGGGCAGGGACTGAAGGTGTTCGAACCGGTGGCGGGTGATCTGGCCGCCGGTGCGCAGGAACGCGTTGCGCAGGGACTTCGGCACCGGCAGCGCCGTGTGCCAGCGCAGCCGACCGGCGTTGGCCAGTCCGCGCAGCCGGTCGGCGACGTAGGCGGCCATGACCTCGCGGGAGGGTTTGAGCTTCTGCCGGGGGCGCACGAGCGGTCCGCGCTTGGCGGTGAGGGTCTCGATCGTCGAATAGGTCGCCAACCCGTCGTCGAGGACGACGATCTCAGGCATGCGCCTCTCCAGGTAGGCCATCGACAGGGCCTTGTGCACCTGCCCTGAACAGGCATCGCCTACGTAGATCCGCTGCGGGGAGACCTTTCGGAGGATGCCGGGCTTCGCCCCCTCACGGTCGAGGCGGACGCGCTCGGGCAGCCAGGCCGGGTCGAACGCGTCGAGGAACGAGGTCATCCCCTTCGCGTTCGCTCGGGCCCGGATGAGCAGCTCTTCGTCCGGCTCATGGGCTTCGAGTGCGGAGAGGAACTGCAGGGGCGATTCGACGAAGGCGATCGCGGTCCGCTTCGACGTCTTCTTCGCCATGCTCAGGCGCGCCGCCCGGTCAGCTTGGCGACGTCAATCTTGATTCCGCGCTTGTCGAGCTTCGTCAGCGCCGTCTTCGCATTCCTGCGCAGAATCCGCTTTCCCGTCCTCATCACGCGTCCGCGAGCCGAGGCCTCGAGACTGCCCGGCAGTTCGAGTCGGGTGAGTCGTTTGCGCTTGAAGTACACCATGTCGTCCGTCCCGAGAGCGTCGGTGAGGAACCGAGCGGCCGGCTCTCGCAGATGCCACATGATGTTCGCCTGCATGCAGTAGGTCACGGCGTCGATGAGGGCATTGAATTCGCGCAGTCCTCGACCGTCGGCGCTGTCTTCGAGTGCGTAACCACCGCGGTGGAGCGCGTCGACGATGGTCAGGGGGATGCGGTTGCTGTTCTGATACGGGGCGATCCGTTCGAGGAGCAGCTTCGTGCCCACTGCGGCGGTCTCGGTTCCGAACAGCGCCTGCGTGGTCACCAGCCCCGTCGAGAAGCACGATACGACGAGGCGGGGCTGCGTCCTCGACGCCACCACCTCGGCGAGGACGGGCACATCGGCGAGGACGAACCGCAGTCCCAGGGTCTCCGCGCGCCGTCTGAGCGGCTCGGCGACGGTTCGGGCGGATGTCGGATGCGGCTTGAAGATCACCGTGCTCAGCCCGCGGCGCTTCACCTCATCGAGCATGTCGAGGTGGAGTTGGATCTCCTCTTCTTCGGTGATGAGTTCGATTTCCGCGAGATACTGTCCGAGGACAAGAGCGCTGTCGTCGATCGGGTTCGCCAGGCCCGCGGCTGCGAGTGCGCCATCGGATTCGCGTGCCATCTCCTCGACGACCGGTCGGAGCTCATCAACGGTCAGGGCGACGCGATTCGGAGCATGTTCGGCGAGCTGACGTGGCATGACCCCTGGCAGTAGATCGGTGTAGTGAACGTTCTCGAGCCGCTGCCACAGCGGGCGTCCGAGCGGGTTCCGGACCGGTCCGTAGCTCATGAGGCCGTCGGAGTGCACGGAGATGGGAGCGTCGGCGAAGATCTGCGTAAGGGCGTGGGCAGGGTGGCCGGGCAGCGATTCGACGACAAGGGAGATGGCCTCGTCGGGCGACAGCGACCACAGCCTCTCGAGCAGGGTGCGCATGATCGGGGCACGAGTGGGCGAGACTCCGAACTGCTTGGGGTGGCTCGGCCAGATGGCCGCGTTCCAGTCGACGACGGAATCGAAGCGGCTGAGCAGGGTCGAGGAACCGAGCAGCTCTGGTGCCGCCGGTGTGATTTCAGGCGCGTAGGCATTGTTGGCCACAACCAGGATGCGGCGTTCGTCGGCCGCTCCGAAATGGCCGGCATCGATGTTCGCGGCGACGTTGGCGAGCTGGTACAGGGTCGAGATCTGGATGAGCTGTGTCATGCGTGTGCCCTCCTCAGGACCGGGGCGATGACCGGTACTCGGTCGTCGCCGAATCTTTCGACCACTCGATCGACCAGCTCGGGTTTGATCATCTTCACGTTCGTGGTGGCACCGGCGAACAGCTTCTGCTTCACCTCTGAGCTCATCTGATCTGATCGTTTGACGAGCTGGTGGTAGAGGATCGACAGGAAGTTCCTCACGGCTTTCGTCTCGAATTCGTCGACCTCGGGGTCGTTCTCGAGCATCGCGAACACGGTCCGGAATGCCGGGATGAAGTCGAGCTGACGTTCGTCGTAGATCGAGGTCAGCGATGTCGACATTCCCTTGCGGTAGCACAGTCCCGCCGAGTTGATGACGGCGAACGAATCGGATTCGAGGTGCTGTCGCCAGGTCCATGGCCGGTCCTCGCAGGTCCGCAGCGCAGGATCGAAGGTGAGCAGGCCGCGATCGGCCATGCTGCGAGTGAAGATGCCTGTCCAGCACGCTGGGTAGTCGACCATCGTCGGCATGTTCGCGGGCATGATGTAGTCGCGTGGGTTCAGCGGCCGGTTTCGGACGGCGCAGGGTGCCTGATTGAGGCTGCGTTTGGTGCCTTCGACAAGGACATAGTCGATCTTGACGAAGTCGACGCCGAGTCCGTTGATTGCGTCAGTCATCTTCCGCAGGTGTCCGGGCGCATACCAGTCGTCGCCGTCGAGATAGGTGATCGTCTGCCCGGTCGACGCCTCGAGCGCAAGGTTGCGCGAAGCCGAAACTCCGAGCGAGGCGGGGTTCTCGATGGTCACCAGGTTGAGTTTGTCGTCGAATTCGGCGATGACCTCGGCCGAATGATCATCCGAGCCGTCGTTGACGACGATGACTTCGAGTTCATCGGGGGTGAACCCCTGCATGGTCAAGCTCTTGAGACTGCTCCCAATGGTGTGTTCGGCGTTCTTCGCCGCGATGATGACACTGGTCAGGGGAGTGGTCATGGGGTCCTTTCACTGCTGACACGTGGGCGACCACCGCACGTGCATGGGCTCAGATGATGGTAGACACGGCCGAGTAACAGCAGGTGACGACGAGGTTAACGGGGTAGGCCGGAGTGTTCACCGAAGGTTGTCCTCGCTCGTCCTGGGGCTGCAGGTGAGAGGCATGGACACAGAACCGCCCCGACAGACTTCTGCACGTCGGGGCGAGAGATCGCAGACGAGAGCCACCTCGGCGCGCTCGCCCCTCGCTTTGAAGATCGTGCGCGCCGAGGTGGCTCAGCCGTCAGCTCAGACCGTGACCTTGCGCAGGGAGTCGATCTTCGACTCCTCACCGGGCATGATGCGCTTGACGCCGTCGCCCATGGCCTTCTCGAGGACGCGCACGCCCTTGACGAGGGAGGCGAACTCGCGCGGCTCCATCGACGCGGACTGGTCCGAGCCCCACATCGAGGAGTCGAGCGTGATGTGACGTTCGATCGTCACCGCACCGAGTGCCGCGGCGGCGAAGGAGATCTCGAGGCCGAGCTCGTGGCCCGAGTAGCCCACGGGCACGCCGTAGCGTTCGATCATCGCCGGGATCGCCCGGAGGTTGACCTCCTCCGGAGGCAGCGGGTAGGTGGAGGTGGCGTGCATGAGGACGAGCTTGTCGCGGTCGAAGACCTCGACGGCGGCATCGAGGGTGGCCCAGTCGGACATGCCCGAGGAGCAGAGGACGGGCTTGCCGGTCGCAGCGATCGCGCGCAGCAGCTCGAAGTCGGTCAGGGACGCCGAGGCGACCTTGTAGGTGAGGGCGTCGAACTCGTTCTCGAGGAAGTCCACCGAGTCGGTGTCCCACGGGGAAGCGAACCACTGCAGACCGAGTTCCTTCGCGTAGCGGTCGATCTCCGCGTACTCCTCGCGTTCGAACTCGACGCGGAACTTGTAGTCGAGGTAGGTCATCTCGCCCCACGGGGTCTGCCGCATCTTCGACTTCTGGTGCTCGGGCACGGCGACGTCGGGGTTGCGCTTCTGGAACTTCACGGCCTGAGCGCCGGCCGTGGCAGCGGCATCCATGAGCTGCTTGGCGATCTCGACGTCACCGTTGTGGTTGATGCCGATCTCACCGATCATGTATACGGGCTGATCGGGGCCGACGAGCTGGTCGCCGATGGCCACGGGGGTGATGTGATCCGTCATGAGTCCTGCTTTCGTTTCAGACGCGGGATGGTGTGTCCGCGCCAGGTGGGGTGGTGCGCTTGCATGTGAGGTTGTGTGGTCGTCGGGGGCGGGTCCGCCTCGCCGAGGCGGCAGAGGCCCTGTCGTGGTCGTGTCGGCTCGCCGAGGCTGGGTGCCGGTCGGTGCTGTTCAGCTGCGGACCGGGATGAGGTCGCAGACCTCTCGGACTGCCCCTCGCCCGCCCGGCCGGTCGAGGACCACCCGGGCTGCCGCGAGCACCTTGGGATGGGCGTCGGCGACGGCGATCGGCCATCCGACGACGTCGAAGGCTTCGAGGTCGTTGATGTCGTTGCCGACATAGGCCACGCGTGCTGCGTCAAGGCCCTGCTCGTCGATCCACGACCGCAGGACCTCCGATTTATTGTCCACACCCTGGGTTACGTGAACGTGAAGTTTCTCCGCCCTGCGGGTGACGACTGGGTTGCGTTCCTTTGAGAGGATCATGACAGGCAGACCTGAGCGGACGAGGCGGGAGACGCCCATGCCGTCACCGCGGTGGACGCGGACGTGTTCGTTGCCGTCCTCGTCGACGTAGGCCCCGTCGTCGGTGTGGACGCCGTCGAAGTCGGTGACCAGGGCGTCGACGTCGATGACCTGCGCGGTCTCCTGCGTCGAGGCGATCGCACGGACCAGGGTGAGGTCGGACATGTCGTCGATCTCGCGGGCGTGTTCGGGCGGGACCTCTTCGATGCCGACCCGGCCGAAGAACCGGTGCCCATGCTCGAGGAGGCCTGTGGTGCGCATGACGTAGAACGCTCCGGTCTCGTTGTAGTGCTGCGGCCGGTCCTGGCGGCGGGGGCGGAACGACTGGTCGTGGCCGACGGCGACCGCTTCCCCGTCGCCGCCGAGACGCCAGAGGAACGAATGGTCGGCGACGGCGGAGAAGACGACGTCCTCCGTCTCGTCGCGGACCCGGCACACCGCGTTGTCGATCGACGCGGAGTCGATGAACGGGGAGGTGCATTGGAGGAAGACGGTGATGCCGTAGTCGGCGTCGAGGGTGCCCAGGGTGTGGATGATCGCGGATTCGCTCGTCGCGGTGTCCCCGGCGATCTCCGCGGGACGGTGGGACACCTCGGCGCCGGCCCGGATCGCCTCCGCGGCGATGCCGTCATGGTCGGTGGAGACGATGACCCGGTCGATGCTCGGGGTGGCCTTGGCCGCGTTGATCGCCCTGGCCAGGAGGGAGACACCGGCGACCTTCTGCAGGTTCTTCAGAGGGATCCCCTTGGATCCTCCGCGGGCCGGGATGATGGCGACGACCCCGGGTCGGGGGTGCGGATCCGTGCCGGTTCCGGTGGCGTTCGCCGAGGTGGGAGCTGGGTGGTTCAGTGTCGCTTCGTCAGTCACAATGCCACGACGCTAACGACGGGCCGTGTCCGGGAGGTGAACGATCGGTGTCGCCGAGGCGACCGCGTCATGTCCGGTTCAGGTCAGCGCCAGGTGACGTTCCACATCCGGTTGTTCCAGGCCTCGAACGGGATGACCTCGCCGGTGTAGATCGGCCAGAAGTAGGCGAAGGCGAGGACGGCCGCGACGAGGACGAGGCCGACGGTGAGGCGGCGGGCGAGCAGCGGCCACGGGGGTCGGCGGAGCCTGCGGCGGGCACCGGACGAGGCACCGGTCGGGGCGGTAGGTGACTGCGCGGTCGGCGGAGTCGGGGCGGTCGCCTCGGCGGGGGTCGCGGTGGTCGGTGACGTTGCGGTGGTCGCGGTCGCCTCGGCGGAGGTGGCGGTTGCGGAGGGCGGTGACGCTGCGGTGGTCGCCGGGATGCGCGGGGTGAACGCGGGGTACGGCGTCCGGCGACCCCACAGCAGGGCGAGGCAGTAGACGAGGGCGAGGACGACGAAGGGGATCATGACGATCGTGTAGAAGGTGAAGATCGTCCGCTGCTGGTAGGCGAACCACGGCAGCCAGGTCGCGGCGAGGCCTGCGAGGATGACGCCGGCGCGGGCGTCTCGGCGCAGGATCCAGGCGGCGAGGACGATGAGGAGAGCGACGGGGGCGAGTCCCCAGATGATGGGGTTGCCCACCGAGGTGATCGCCGAGGAGCACTTGACCGTGGTGCAGCCGAGATCGCCCTGGCTCAGCGACTCGTAGTAGAACGAGGTCGGCCGCCACTGGACGATCCAGCCCCACGGGTTCGACATGTACGGGTGTTCGGAGTCGAGGCCGACGTGGAAGGAGTACGCGGTGTAGTGGTACTGCGCGAGCGAGGGGATCCAGTCGAGCCAGGACGGCAGGGCCTGCCACCAGCCGGGGGTCTCGGCGGCCCATTGGCGGTTCCAGCCGCCGTCGGTGACGATCCAGCCCGTCCATGTCGCGACGTAGGTGACCAGGGCGGTAGGGACGAGCTTGAGGAAGTCGGGGACGATGTCGCGCAGGAACGATCCCAGCCAGGGGTGGACGACGCCGGCGCGGAAGCGGGAGTGCACGTCCCACGCGACGACGAGGATGCCGAAGGCCGCGAGTGCGTAGAGGCCCGACCATTTGACCCCGGTGGCCAGGCCCAGACTGATGCCGGCGGCGATGAGCCAGGGACGCGCGCCGAGGCGGGGCCCGAAGTTGATGAGGTCGGCGCGCCGGGCGGCGGGGGACTTGCGGCCGCGGGTCGGGGCGGTGGCAGTGGTCGCGGTGGTCGTTGTCGCTGATTCGGCGGTGGAGGCGGACGCGGAATCCGGGTCGGGCGCGGAGGCGGCGGTCGCCTCGGCGGGGGGATGGTCGACGTCGGCGGCCCAGCGGGCGAGGCGCTTCGTCACCTGTTCCCGGTCGAGGAGGAGGAGGTAGAAGGCGAGGAGGATGAAGGCCATGAGCACGATGTCGAGGAGGCTCGTGCGGGAGTGGACGAAGTGCTCGCCGTCGATGGACAGCAGGCCCGCGGCGACGCAGGCGAAGAACGCGGAGCGGAAGAGCTTCCAGGCGACGAGGCCCATGAGGAAGACGGTGAGGGTGCCGACGATGGCGACGGAGAAGCGCCAGCCGAACGAGTCGTCGGCGCCGAAGAGGTCGATGCCGAGGCCGATGATCCACTTGCCGAGCGGGGGATGGACGACGTACTCGGGGGCGGACTCGATGACGCTGGGGTCGCCGGCGTTGAAGGAGGCGTCGGCGTTCTCGGGCCAGGCACGCTCGTAGCCGAAGTTGACCACCGAGTACGCGTCCTTGACGTAGTACGTCTCGTCGAAGATGAGGCGGCCGGGGAAGCCGAGGCGGAAGAGGCGCAGCACCAGGCTGATGAGGGTGATGATGATGAGGGCGGGCCACATCCAGACCGGGGCCTTGGTCGCCCACATGCCGGCGGCGAAGGACTGTCGGCGCAGGGCCGCGGCACCGGCGAGGACGGTTTCGCGCTTGCGGGCTCGGTCCTCGCGGGCACGGGCGCGCTCGTCCTTGGTGGGGCGGCCGGTGGAGCGCCCGGTGGAGTTCTTGGGGGCGCCAGGGGTCGCGTTCTCGGGGGAGCGCGGCGACGCGGGAGTTGCCGTTGCGGTGCGGGTCGACGCGGAGCCGTCGGGCTGCTCGGGGTCGGGGGTCGACGCTGGGTCCGAGCTCGAGTCCGGGACGGACGGTCGCCTCGGCGATGGGGGATCTGCGGGTGCTGTCATCAGGGCCAAGTCTAGGGCGCGAACCCAGGTGGGACGCTCAGCCTGGGCGGGACCGTGTCTCCGGCAGGTGACGCAGTACCGTGCGAGGCCGGTGGCGGCTAGGCTTGGGGGACAGCAGGTCCGTGCACGAGCGAAGACGGTGATGAAAGTGTCGTACGACCGCCCGAGCGACCCTCCGCGGGTCGGCTCACAGCACTTCGGTCAGTCTCAGCCGCCCCTCGAATACGGTCCCGTGCACGACGACGGGCAGGTGAGCTACGGCGGCGGCCAGTACACGGACTACGGACAGTACCTCGATTCCGTCGGCCAGCCGGATCCGCTGCAGTCGGGTGCGGCGTACTCGGGTGGGCAGTACTCGGGTGCGCAGCACGGCCAGATGGTGCCCGCGCAGCCCGTCTACAGCCAACCGGTCACGTACGGCACCTACGGGGCGCCGATGATCGTGATGACGAAGACCAACGGATTGGCGAACTGGTCGATGATCATGGGGATCGTGGGATTGGGCGGCGGCTTCGTCGTCCTGATCCTCTCGCTCATTCCCATCATCCAGTACTTCGCGAGTCTGCTGTCGATGGTCCTCTGGATCGCTCCGATCCTCGCGGTGATCTTCGGCCATGTGGCGAAGAGTCAGATCAAGCGCACCGGGGAGAACGGCAGCGGGCAGGCCACGGCCGGTCTCATCATGGGCTACATCAGCATCGGGCTGGGCCTGTTGCTGATCGTCTTCCTCTTCTTCGTGGTCGCGCTCGTCGGGGTCAGTTTCTTCGGGTCGACGGTCTTCTGACAGCTTCGGCCGGCGGGCCTCGGTCGGCCGCCTCGACTGATGGCCTCGACCGGCGGCCTCGACCGGCGGCCTCTGCCCGCGGTCTCGGACGGCCGCCTCGGTCGGCGGCTTCGACCGACGGCCTTGACCAACGGCCTTGACCGACGGCTTCGGTCCGAGGTGGGCCGTGGCACCACTGCTGACGGCACGTTGCGATGCCCGCCTGTCGAGGCTGGGAGTCGGAGATGCAGGATTGCAACACTCTCGCCTTTCTCGGGGATGATTGTCTGAGTACCGTTGGTGGTGAACCGCACCGTTGGTGGTGAACCCGAGGAGAAGAAGACATGAGCAGCCAGAACAACTGGAACAATCCGGACATGTACTACCAGCAGCCGCAGTCCGGCCCGCCTGCGAACAGCTACCAGCCTGCGAACGCCGGCAGCGGCTATGCCGCGTCGAGCTACGGCAGCGCCGGACCCGGCTACCAGCCGCTGCCTCCGAACAACACTCTGGCGATCATCGCGCTCGTCGCCTCGATCTTCGGCGTCGTCTCGAGCTTCTTCATCGCAGGCATCGCCGGCATCGTCATGGGCCACATTGCGCGCAAGCAGATCCGTGAACGCGGCGAACGCGGAGACGGCATGGCAGTCGCCGCCCTCTGGGTCGGCTACATCGGCACCGCCCTGTGGATCCTGTTCTGGGTCGTCTACGTGCTCATCTTCGTCGTGATCTTCGGCGCCGCGTTCTTCACCACTGGTACGTCCTACAGTTGAGCAGTCGACTCCACCCGCGCTCGAGCGATGAGGGCCACGCGGACGCATCGACTGATTCAGGCGTGAACGCTGCGAGCTTTGACGGCTCAACCCTGGCGAGCGCAGACGACACGGCCCCGGCGAACGCTGACGGCGCGACCTCAGCGAGTGCAGACGGCAACGGCTCAACCCCGACGAGCGTCGACGACGCAACCCCGGAGAGCGCTGACGGCGCGACCTATGCAAGCCCGGACGGCGCGACCGACGAGTCACGCGCGACCGCCGACGGCTCGATCGCTCCGGCAGGCGAGCCGTCGACGGCTGCCGACGCGACTGCGGCAGGCATCGACGCTGACGGCGCCCCGAGCGCAGAGCACTCCGCCGGCCCCCGCCTCCTCGCCGGCGCCGGCGGGAAGCTCATCCTCGTCGGGACTCCGATCGGCAACCTCGGCGATGCGGGCCCCCGGATGATGGAGGCGATCGAATCCGCCGACGTCATCGCCGCCGAGGACACGCGCCGGTTCCTTTCGCTGGCACAGCGGCTCGGGCTGACCCACACGAAGCGCGTCATCAGCGTCTTCGACCACAACGAACAGGGTCGCGCCCCCGAGATCGTCGACCTCATCCGTGCAGGTCAGACCGTCGTCCTGCTCAGCGACGCGGGAATGCCGGCCGTCTCCGATCCCGGCTACCGGGTGGTCAGAGCCTGCGCCGAGGCGGACCTCCCGGTCAGCGCGACCCCTGGGCCCTCGGCGGTGCTCATGGCGCTCGCCGTCTCCGGGCTGCCGAGTGATCGCTTCAGCTTCGAGGGATTCATCCCGCGCAAGCCGGGGGCGAGGACGTCGCTGTTCGAGGAGCTCAGGACCGAGAAGCGCACGATGGTCTTCTTCGAAAGCCCCCATCGGATCGCCGACACCATGGACGATCTGCTCGCCGTCATCGGGCCGGATCGGCCGATGAGCATCAGTCGGGAGCTGACGAAGACCTTCGAGGAGACGCTGCGGGGGACCGTCGGTTCGCTCCGCGACGCCGCTGCCGAGGGTCTGCGCGGCGAGCTCACCCTCGTCCTCGCCGGAGCCACAGCAGTCGAGACGGAGCCGGAGGACCACCTCGGCGAGATGGAGGCCCTCGTCGAATCCGGCGTGCGGGCGAAAGAGGCGGCCGGTCAGATCGCCAAGCGCTTCGGCCTGTCCAAGCGCGAGATCTACGAGGCCTGGCTCCACCGCGCCTGAAGCGCGAGGCCCGACTCGAACGTGACCCGGGCACAAGCTCGGCTCGAATGTGACCCGGGCACAAGCTCTGCTCGAATGTGACCCGGAAGCGAGACCTGATTCTGCGCGACCGAGGCGCGAGACCTGACTCTGCGCAACTGATGCGCGGGGCCCGGCTCCACTGCGACCCCGGCACAAGCCCGGATTCAACGTGACCCAGGCGCGAGAGCGCGTGTTCCCGGCACCCACTTGTACGTTCTGCCCTGTGGACGGTCACAGCTCAGGTGAGTGTGGAGAGCTCAGTTCGTGAACTGGGCTGTGAAGATTCATGTGAGCTGCACATGCGTCGTATGGCTGTGACGCCGGGTGCCGGTGGGCGTGAGCGGGCAATGTCCTGCCCCCGGTTCGAGATTTTGCAGACGGATGAGCCTGTGGATGGTCGCGTCGACTCGTGTGCGATTCGCCTGTGGAGGCCCGGGGACTGTCAACAGCTCGGAAAATCAGCAGTGCGCTCGACGACCGAGGTGATCACAGTGGAGGGATGAATGCCCGAATCGAACTCAGATACAACGTCGTCACCAATCGAGACCTCAGAGCGGTGGGCGTGTCCGGCACCGAGATCAGCCGTGCGGTCAACTGCTGCCTGATCAGGTTGTGTGCCGGTGTCTACTCGATTGCCGCCGCATGCGGCAAGCCGCAGCACAAGCGGATCGGTTCGCTGATCACCGACACCGAATGGACGGACTACTTCCGAACGACAACGGGAGACGAGCGCGCGAGAGATCCCAAGTTCACCTCTTTGCTGGCCCGTCTCGCAGCGATCCATTACAGGAGCTACCGGTCTGCCGACGTCGTGGCCGGTGCGTCCGCGGCGCTGGTCCACGACCTGCCGATATTCGACCTGGCCCTGCGGCCGTTGACCGTCATGCATCCGACGGCGAGCACGAGAAGCACGGCCGTTCGCCGGCTGCGGCGCGCGGTGCCAGACGAGGATCGGGAGGCCATCGGACGTCTGATGGTGACCAGTGCGGTGCGCACCGGTCTCGATCTCATCGAGTTCGGTGGCCCGGTGTCGGGGTTCGCGGCACTTGAAACCGCTCTGCGCCGAAGTGTCACGGCGGCGAACGGAGGCAGAGCGCTCGCCTTCTCTGACTCTCGGAAGGTGCGAGAACTCGGTTCGACGGCGGTCGAAGCCGAGGTGATGCCCGCCGTGCGGCGAATGTCTCGGGGGTCGACCCGGGCGCAGAGGATCGTGGAGCGGATCTCGCCGATGTCGGAGAGCTATGCGGAGAGTCGCTGCTCATTCAACCTGCATACCCTGGGCCTGCACGACTTCGTCCAGCAGTGGAACGTCGCCGCCGACGGAGAGCTTCTCACCCGTCTCGACTTCCTGCACAGGGCGACCATGACTGCTCTCGCCGTCGATGGCAGCGGCAAGTACGAGGACGCCGGACGCGGTCGCCTCCGACACGAGAGCTATCAGCACAACATGCTGCTGAAGATGGGCTACACCGTCGTGCACTTCACCTTTCGCGACGTCCTCAATCCGCAGGCCTTCGGCCTCAAGCTGTTCGAACAGGCGCCTCGCCTCCTCGAGTTCCGAGCCGACCCGCTCGTGCTCTGAGTGTCTCGGGTTCTGAGTGTCTCCGGGCCCCCACGATCCTGCGGCATCGGCTGTTCCTGCCAACCCGGTTCCGCGCACCGACGGTGGCCACGCGGCCGATCCGCGTTGCAGCTCACTTGAGTCTCCACGGCACAGTTCGTGAACTGGGCTCTCGAGATCCAAGTGAGCTCAAACCCGGTATGGCTCGCCTCGCCCGCCCGGCCGTGGACTGCGCCCGGCCGGCCCGCGCGCTCTCCCGCCCGCCCGGCCGTGGACTGCGCCCGGCCGGCCGCCCGGACGCACCGCCGCCCCGCCCCCGCGCCGACTGCGTCCACGCCACCCCACACCTCCACCCGCCCCCTCCCCGGACCCCGTCGGCCCTGCCGCCGCGCGTCCTTTAGACTGAGTGGCCTATGGGTTACTACGTGACAACAGCCATCGCCTACCCCAATGGGGCCATCCACATCGGGCACGCGTACGAGTACATCGCCGCCGACACGATCGCGCGGTTCAAGCGCCTCGACAACCACGAGGTCTTCTTCGCCACCGGCACCGACGAACACGGTCTCAAGATGCTCCAGGCGGCGAACAGGCTGGGCATCACCCCGAAGGAGCTCGCCGACGACAACGCGAAGAGCTTCCGCGACACGCAGCTGGCCCTGGGCTCGACGTTCGACCGGTTCATCCGGACCACCGATCCCGACCACTACGCCGCCTCGCAGGCGATCTGGCGCAGGCTCGAGGAGGCCGGTGACATCTACCTCGACTCGTACTCGGGCTGGTACTCGGTGCGCGACGAGGCGTTCTACACCGAGGACGAGACCGAGGTCGTCGACGGCGTGCGGCTGTCGAAGGAGACCCGCACCGAGGTGACCTGGACGGAGGAGGAGTCCTACTTCTTCCGCCTCTCGAAGTACCAGGAGCCCCTCCTCGATCTCTACCGTGACCACCCGGAGTTCATCGGCCCCGACTCCCGCCGCAACGAGGTCGCGTCGTTCGTCGCCTCCGGACTCAAGGATCTCTCGATCTCGCGCACGACCTTCGACTGGGGCGTGCCCGTGCCCGGCAACGACAAGCACGTGATGTACGTGTGGATCGACGCGCTGACGAACTACCTCACTGCCGCGGGCTACCCCGACGACCTCGAGCGGCTCGAGAAGTGGTGGCCGGCCGACGTCCACATCATCGGCAAGGACATCATCCGCTTCCACAGCGTCTACTGGCCGGCGTTCCTCATGTCCGCCGGCATCGAGCTGCCCCGCCGCGTCCACGCCCACGGCTTCCTCTTCAACGCCGGTGAGAAGATGTCGAAGTCCGTCGGCAACGTCGTCGACCCCATCGACCTCGTCGACGCGTTCGGCCTCGATACGCTGCGCTTCTTCCTCCTGCGCGAGTTCTCCTACGGCCAGGACGGCTCGTACACGAAGGACTCGATCATCACGCGCAAGAACGCCGACCTCGCCAACGAATACGGCAACCTCGCCCAGCGCTCGCTGTCGATGATCGCGAAGAACTGCGACGGCCAGGTCCCGCAGCCCGGTGACCTCACCGAGGCGGACGAAACCCTGCTCGCGCTCGCCCGCGACACTCTCGCCACGGCGCGCAAGCACATCGACACCCAGAGCCTCCACCTCTACGTCGACGCGTGCTGGAAGGTGCTCACCGAGGCCAACCGCTACTTCTCCGCGCAGGAGCCGTGGAAGCTCAAGAAGACCGATCCCGAGCGCATGGCCACCGTGCTGTGGGTGACGATCGAGGTCGTGCGCATCGTCTCGATCCTCATCCAGCCCGTCATGCCCGAATCCGCAGGCCGGATCCTCGACCTCCTCGGTGTTCCCGCCGGAGTCGCCGAGGCGGGGGCAACGGTCCTGCCGACCGCGACGGAATCCGGTTCCGGCGCCGAGGTGATGGACACCGTGACCGCGAGTGCCGCCGTCGGCGTCGCCGCAGGTGCGGCCTTCGCCGGTGCCGGCATCGCGCCGGCCGCCGCCGAGGCCACCGAAGGCGGGATCGCCGCCGCCGAGGTGGATCCCCGCTCGTTCGCCGCCATCGACTTCCCGCTCGTGCCCGGCACCCCGCTGCCCACGCCGGTACCGGTGTTCCCGAAGTTCGTGGAGGAGGCGGAGTAATGGCGTCGCGTGCCGCTGGAACCTATCCTCCGGTGCCCGAGCCCCTGCCGCACCCGATCGTCGACACCCACACCCACCTCGACATCTGCACGGGTGTGCGGCTGCCGCTCGGCGCGGGCGAACCCGCCCCCGAGGTCGCCCCGGCCGAGACCGAGGAGTTCCCCGACCTCGACTTCTTCTTCGACACCGCCGAGGCGGCCGGAGTGACGCGGATCGTCCAGATCGGCTGCGACCTTCCCGCCGCCCGGTGGACGACTGCGCTCGTGGCCTCGCAGTATGCCGGTGCCGCAGCGCTCACCGAAGTCACCCCCGAGGTGGCCGCGCGGGTTCCGACGCCGCCGACTCCCGGGCGGACGTGGATGCTCGGGGGAGCGGCGCTCCACCCGAACGAGGCGCCGCGGCTCGCGCAGCGCGGCCTCCTCGACGATGCGCTCACCGAGATCGAGACGCTCGTGGTCAGCAGCGATCGGATGCGCGTGGTGGGGGAGACCGGGCTCGACTACTTCCGCACGGGAGAGGACGGCATCGCCGAACAACAGCGGTCCTTCCGCGCTCACATCGAGATCGCCAAGCGCACCGGTCGGGCACTGCAGATCCACGATCGTGAGGCCCACGCCGACGTCCTGCGCATCCTCCGCGAGGAGGGTGCGCCCGAGGTGACGATCTTCCACTGCTTCTCCGGCGACGAGGCGATGGCCCGCGAGTGCGCCGAGCACGGCTACTTCATGTCCTTCGCCGGCAACATCACGTTCAAGAACGCCGACGAGCTGCGCCGGGCCGCCGCCTCTGCACCGCTCGAGCTCCTGCTCACCGAGACCGACGCACCCTTCCTCACCCCGCACCCGTACCGGGGGAAGCCCGGAGGCCCCTACCTCACCCCGATCACCGCGAGGATGCTCGCCGGGGTGCGGGGGATGAATGCAGGCGACCTCGCCGAGGCGGTGTGGGCCAACGCCGAGACCGCGCTCGGCGGCTGGGACTGAGCGACCGCCTCGGCTGGGACTGAGCGATAACCTCGGCGGCTGGGACTGAGCGACCGCCTCGGCGAGGATCCGGGAATCCGGGAGTCTGTGAGATTCCTGTTACGGTTTCGTGATCTTTTGCAAGCGATGTAACGAATCGGTTACAGTGGATGAGTCGCAAACAGCTGATCAACTCTGCTCGGGGATATTTCTGTGATTGATTTTCTCAAGAACCGCAAGGTGCAGATCGCCGCACAGGCGGTCGTCATCACCGGACTCGTCGGTGGTACGGGTGCCGTGCTCACCATGAACAAGCCGGTCACCCTCGAGGTGAACGGCAAGGCCGAGGAGATCCGCACCTTCGGCGGCACTGTCGGTGAGATCCTCGACAGTCAGAACATCGACATCGACAAGCGCGACCAGGTCAAGCCCGGCGTCGACGCGAAGATCAACCGCGATACGACGGTCACGGTCAACACGGCCAAGGACGTCTCGCTCACCGTCGACGGCAAGAAGACCGACGAGTGGACCAACGCGAACACCGTCGGCCAGGCGCTGGCAGACCTCGGCGTCGACGCCAAGGACGCGCAGCTGAGCGCCGAGGCGAGCGACAAGCTCAAGGTCGACGCCCCCACGAACATCGACGTCACCACGGCGAAGGCGCTCACCGTCGTCGCCGACGGCAAGGACGTCAAGGTCACCGCGCCCGTCGGCACCGCCGGCGATGCCCTCGAAGAGGCCAAGGTGACCCTCGACAAGGACGACTTCCTCTCCGTGCCCATGAACGCAGCCGTCACCGACGGACAGGTTCTCACCGTCAACCGGGTGGAGAACAAGACCGTCACGGAGAAGGAAGACATCAAGCCCAAGGTCGAGAAGAAGAAGTCCGACTCCCTCTACGTCGGCGAGACCAAGGTCGAGGACAAGGGCAAGACCGGTCAGAAGGAAGTCCAGTACCAGGTCAAGACCGTCAACGGCGATGAGGTCGAGAAGGAGAAGAAGGGCGAGAAGGTCCTCACCGAACCTCAGGCCAAGGTCGTCATCGAAGGCACGAAGAAGAAGGAGTCCTCCTCGGGCGGCTCCGACTCCGGTTCGGGCGACAGCGGCTCCGGCTCCGGTTCCGGAGATGGCGGTTCGAGCTCCGGTGGAGGCGGATCGATGTCGACCGAGGAGATCAAGGCGATGCTCGGCGGACCCGGCTCGAAGTGGTACCAGGTCGCCAAGTGCGAGTCGAACTTCAACCCGCGGGCGGTGAACAAGCAGAACAACGCGCACTTCGGTCTCTTCCAGTTCAAGCTCGCCACTTGGCGCAGCGTGGGCGGCTCGGGCAACCCGATCGACGCCAGCCCGCGTGAGCAGTTCGACCGTGCGAAGACGCTCCAGGCCAAGGCCGGCTGGGGACAGTGGTCCTGCGCCTGACCTGACCCCGCCGAGGCGGCTGATGCTTCCCGACGGGAGCTCACCTCCCGACGAGAGCAGAAGCGACGAGGGACTCCGGAATTCCGGGGTCCCTCGTCGCATCTCTGCGCCCGCACTCGGCGCCCCGAGACTGAGCTTTCGCCGAGAGCGTGAGGTTTTCCTGGCACTCGAGTTGACCGAGTGCTAAAGGAGTCATAGAGTCGAATTAGCACTGACGCTCAGTGAGTGCCAGTTTCATGAGACGGTCGAACACCTCGGCACCCGCGACGACGAGAGGTTCCTCAGGCAGCAGCCGCCGTCTGTCTTCACAAGAATTGAACCCAGCGAAGGGAGAGAGCCCGATATGTCGGTCTCCATCAAGCCACTCGAAGATCGGATCGTCATCCGTCAGGTCGAAGCAGAGCAGACCACCGCCAGCGGTCTGGTCATTCCCGACACTGCCAAGGAGAAGCCGCAGGAAGGCGAAGTCGTCGCAGTGGGCCCCGGCCGCGTTGCAGACAACGGCAACCGCGTTCCCGTCGACGTCGCCGTCGGCGACAAGGTCATCTACTCGAAGTACGGCGGCACCGAGGTCAAGTACGCCGGCGAAGAGTTCCTCGTGCTCTCGGCTCGCGACGTGCTCGCCGTCATCGGCTGAATCCCCTGAATCACTGACATACGACTGAGACAGGAGGACGAATGCCTAAGAATCTGGAATTCAACGACGAGGCCCGTCGTTCGCTCGAGAAGGGTGTCAACACCCTCGCCGACACCGTCAAGGTGACGCTCGGACCCCGCGGCCGCAACGTCGTTCTCGACAAGAAGTGGGGCGCCCCCACGATCACCAACGACGGCGTGACCATCGCCCGTGAGGTCGAGCTCGACGATCCCTACGAGAACCTCGGCGCTCAGCTGGCCAAGGAAGTCGCCACCAAGACCAACGACATCGCCGGTGACGGAACCACCACCGCGACCGTCCTGGCCCAGGCCTTCGTCAACGAAGGTCTGCGCAACGTCGCCGCAGGCGCCGCCCCCGGCGCGCTCAAGCGCGGCATCGAGACCGCCGTCGAGGCCGTCTCCGAGGAACTCGGCTCCATCTCCCGTGATGTGGCCGGCTCCGAGGAGATCGCGCACGTCGCCGGTCTGTCCGCCCAGTCGGAGGAGATCGGCTCGCTCATCGCCGACGCCTTCGACAAGGTCGGCAAGGACGGCGTCATCACCATCGACGAGTCCCAGGCTTCCGATGTGGAGCTGGAGATCACCGAGGGCATGCAGTTCGACAAGGGCTACCTGTCCCCGCACTTCGTCACGGATGCGGACCGCCAGGAGGCGATCCTCAATGACGCGCTGATCCTCATCAACCAGGGCAAGATCTCCAACATCCAGGAGCTCCTGCCCGTCCTCGAGAAGGTCCAGCAGGCCGGCAAGCCGCTGTTCATCATCGCCGAGGACATCGAGGGCGAAGCGCTGTCGACGCTGGTCGTCAACAAGCTGCGCGGCATCCTCAACGTCTGCGCCGTTAAGGCTCCCGGATTCGGTGACCGCCGCAAGGCCATCCTCGAGGACCTCGCCGTCCTCACCGGCGGGCAGGTCGTCACCCCGGACATGGGCATGAAGCTCGACCAGGTCACCCTGGACGAGCTCGGCAACGCCCGGACCATCACCGTCACCAAGGACACCACCACCATCGTCGATGGTGCCGGTGCCGATGACGCCGTGGCTGGTCGCGTCGCCCAGATCCGCTCCGAGATCGAGAACACCGACTCCGACTGGGACCGCGAGAAGCTGCAGGAGCGCTTGGCCAAGCTCTCCGGCGGTGTCGCCGTCATCAAGGTCGGCGCCGCCACCGAGGTGGAGCTCAAGGAGCGCAAGCACCGCGTCGAAGACGCTGTGTCCGCGACCCGTGCAGCCATCGAGGAAGGCGTCGTCGCCGGCGGCGGTTCGGCTCTCATCCACGCCGCCAAGGTGCTCGACGGCAAGGACTTCGGCCTCGACTACGACGGTGCCACCGGTGTGGAGATCGTCAAGCGCGGAATCGTCCAGCCCCTGCGCTGGATCGCCGAGAACGCCGGCCAGGACGGCTACGTCGTCGTGTCCAAGGTCCAGGACCTCGAGTCCGGCCAGGGATACAACGCCGCCACCGACTCCTACGGCGACCTCATCTCCGCAGGCATCATCGACCCGGTCAAGGTCACCCGTTCGGCTCTGCGCAACGCAGCGTCGATCGCGGCCCTCGTGCTCACCACGGAGACCCTGGTCGTGGAGAAGAAGGACGACGAGGACGAGGACTGACCTCCTCCCCTCACAGGCGGAGCAGTTCGCCTGAGGCCTGAATGAGCGGCCCGGACCATCAAGGTCCGGGCCGTTCGTCTTCCTTCGCCGAGGCGGTCGTGGAGTTCCGCAGGCTCCCGGCGGCGCGACGCGTATCCCACCCCGCCGAGGCGGTCGTGCCGTCGGGGTCCCCGCTCGGTGCCGTCATCAGGGCTGTTGCCGTCTGACGTGATGAGTGCCATACTCGTTGACTGTTGAAACCTGAATCATCTCTTCGAGGACGAGGACCAGTGGCCCATCGGGACAGCGCGCGAGCTCGCGCGAACACGGCGCAGCGGCGTGCGCGCATCGAATACGCCGCCCGCTTCGTCGTCGCCGACGGAGGCTTCGCCGCTGCCAGCATCAACGCCGTCGCCCGCGCCGCCGCGTGCAGTCCGCGGCACATCACGAGCTTCTTCGACAGCCGCGACGAGCTGCTGCGCACGGTCTTCGCCAATGCCGCCGGCCATGAGCTCGAGGTCGTCACCGAGGCGGTCGATGCATGCGGCACCCCCGACGAGGTCGTCGGCGCCGTCGTCGAGGTCTTCATCCGCCGTTCCGTCGCCGGCCGCGGCCTCGCCTACGCTCTGCTCATCGAGGATGTCCCCGACTCCGTCCAGCGCGAACGCCGTGCCCTGCGTCGGGGATACGTCACGGTGATCGCGGCAGCGCTCAAGCGCACCTTGGGGCTGGACTATCCGGCCGAGGTGTTCGCCCGCTCGCTCGTCGGCGCGATCGCCGAGAACCTCGTCGATCTCCTCGACCCTGCCCGGTCGAACCCGAGTGCCCTCGAAGTCGAATGGCACATCTCGACGATCGCGACCTATGCGCGGGCGGCCCTGACCGCGCTGCCGCGCGACAATGCCCCGATTGCGGTGGCCCCGGCCGCGGGCTGACATCTCCCTGTTCGAGCACCGCACCCCTGTTCGAGGACCGTATTCCACCGCTCGAAGTCCGCAGCCACGGCCGCGGCATCACGGTCGGCATCCTCGGCGCTCATGCCAGGACCGGCCCGTGATCCAGTCCGCCGCCCTCGTAGACTTGAGGGCATGCCGCGCAGTCCGTTACCGCCGAGAGAGGGCATCTCGGCGACCGTGCTCCGCGCTCCCGGGGGACTGGCGACTCACGCCAAGGCCCACCTGCCCGTGCCTGCGACGATCGGGGACTGGCTGTCTGCCGAGTTCCCGCACGCCGCCGAGGACGAGAGACGCGCGCTCACTGCGCAGACGCCTGCCGACGCGCACGATCTGCTCCCCGGCCAGATGTGCGACGCCGCGGGCACTTCGGTGTCCTGGGACGATCCTGTGATCCCCGGCGGCTTCTACTTCTTCCACCGCCCCGTGCCGCCGGAGGACCGGATCGCCTTCGAGGTGACGACGGTGTTCGAGGACGAGGACCTCCTCGTCGTCGACAAACCCCACTTCCTCGCGAGCACCCCCAATGGCCGCTTCGTCCGCGAAAGCGTCGTCACCCGCCTGCGCGTCGACCGCGACGAACCCGACCTCGTCGCCATCCACCGCCTCGACCGGATCACCGCGGGCCTCCTCATCCTCTCCCGACGCCTCTCAACCCGCGGCCGCTACCAGCGCCTCTTCCAGGACCGAGCGGTGACGAAGACCTACCGCGCCCTCGCCCCCAGCCCGCCGCCCGATCTCGAATTTCCGCTCACCCGACGCTCCCGCCTGCACAAACCCACTGGCGGTCGGCAGGTCCTCGAAGTGCCCGGGGAGGTCAACGCGATCAGCCGGATCGACCACCTCGGCGAGGTGGAGGGACGACCGGAGGTCAGCGCATACCGACTCGAACCCCTGACCGGGAAGACCCACCAGCTGCGCGTGCACATGAACGCACTCGGGCTGCCCCTCGTCGGCGACCCCGTCTACCCGCACGATCTCGGCCCCGACCCCTACGACTTCTCGTCCCCGCTGCAGCTGCTCGCGGCCACGATCGACTTCGCCGATCCGCTCACCGGGGCACCCCGGCACTTCGCGACGGGACTCGAGCTCAACCTCGGCGGGTGAATCAGCAGGGATCGTCCACGGCGGACACGGGCTCGACGGTGCCCGCCGAGGTGGCAGTGCGCTGGGAATGCGGCAGGCGTAGTGGGGCGGTCGCATCTCACGGAGGGAGACACGGTAGCCTGGTGGTATGAGCCCGAACGCACCCGGATGCACCTCAGAGGCGATCGTCGCCCTGGTCCGGACCCGAATCACCACCGGAGAGTACCCAGCAGGGTCTCCGGTGCGCGATGGTGCGCTGGCCAAGGAATTCAACGTCTCCCGCAACACCGCCCGCGAATCCCTCAGCCTGCTGCGCCACGCAGGTCTGCTCACCCAGGAGCCCAACCGCGGTTTCTTCGTCCGCACCTTCGGCATCGACGAACTCAAGGACCTCTACCGGGCCCGCCGGGTCTTCGAGATCCGTGCCGTCCAGGAGTCCCAGGACGCCACCGACGAGGCGATGGCCCGCGTCGAAGCCTCCGTCGTCCGGGCCGAGAACGCCCCGGAGAACGAAGGCTGGGCCGACGCGCAGGAGCACTCGGCGTCCTTCCACCGGGCGATCGTCGGGCTCCTCGGCTCGCCCCTGCTCGACGAGTTCTACCTCAACCTCATGGCCCGCCTGTCGACGACGTTCTCCCGCTCACCCGAGCCCGGGAAATACCACTCGCACTGGGCCAACCCGCACCGCGACATCCTCGAGAAGATCAAGTCCGGGGACCGGCAGGGCGCCGAAGGACTGCTGCGCATCCACCTCGACGACTCCGAGGCCTCGACGCTCGACCTGGCACGGTCGGTGGGCGCGGGACGCTGACCTCCACACCCTTCGTTCTGGGACTGTTCGACCGCGGAACCCAATGGTCGCCGGTGGCTGCGGACCGCCTCGGCGAGGTGTCCATTCTCACAGCCCGGGGTAGTTGAAACTGTAGAAGCCTCACAGTCCCCTTCGATACCATGGATCAACTGATCTTCCGCGTCGAAAGGCTGGACTCATGGGGAACTCCGAGCAGGAATCACAGACCGCACACGATCCGTTCGCACTCACCGGACTCACGTACGATGACGTTCTGCTCCTGCCCGGCGACACCGATGTCATACCCTCGGAAGCCTCGACGACGACGCGCCTGACCAAGGACATCGAGCTCAACATTCCGCTCGTCTCCGCCGCCATGGACACCGTCACCGAATCGCGGATGGCGATCGCCATGGCCCGCATCGGCGGACTCGGCATCATCCACCGCAACCTGTCGAAGGATGACCAGGCCGACCAGGTCGACTACGTCAAGCGCTCCGAATCGGGGATGATCAACGACCCGCTGACGATCACCCCGGAGAAGACGCTCGAAGAGCTCGACGAACTCTGCGGCCGCTACCGCATCTCCGGTCTGCCCGTCGTCGACGAGAACGACGTCCTCGTCGGCATCGTCACCAACCGCGACCTCCGCTTCGTCACCCGCAGCGAATTCCCCACCCGCACCGTCGCCGAGACGATGACCCCGATGCCGCTGATCACCGCCCCCGTCGGCGTCTCCCCGGAGAAGGCCTTCGAACTGCTCGCCGACAACAAGGTCGAGAAGCTGCCCCTGGTCGATGAGAACAACGTCATCCGCGGCCTCATCACCGTCAAGGACTTCGTCAAGACCGAGGAGTACCCGCTCGCGACGAAGGACTCCGAAGGCCGCCTGCGCGTCGGTGCCGCCGTCGGCTTCTACGGCGATGCGTACGAGCGTGCGGGCCTCCTCGCCGAGGCGGGCGTCGACGTCCTCGTCGTCGACACCGCGAACGGCCACGCCCGGGGCGTGACCGACATGATCAAGACGATCAAGGCCGACCCTGCGTTCTCCCACGTCCAGATCATCGGCGGCAACGTCGCGACGAAGGAGGGCGCACAGGCCCTCATCGACGCCGGTGTCGACGCCGTCAAGGTCGGCGTGGGCCCCGGTTCGATCTGCACGACCCGCGTCGTCGCCGGCGTCGGCGTCCCGCAGGTCACCGCCATCCACCTCGCCGCGCAGGCCGCCCGCGCCGCCGGCGTTCCCGTCATCGGCGACGGCGGCCTCCAGTACTCCGGTGACATCGGCAAGGCGCTCGTCGCCGGCGCCGACACCGTCATGCTCGGCTCCCTGCTCGCCGGCTGCAACGAGTCTCCGGGCGAGCTGATCTTCGTCAACGGCAAGCAGTACAAGGCCTACCGCGGCATGGGCTCGCTCGGCGCGATGGCTCCCCGGAAGGGCAAGTCGTACTCGAAGGACCGCTACTTCCAGGCCGACATCGCCACCGACACCGACCTCATCCCCGAGGGCATCGAAGGCCGCGTCGCCTACCGCGGCCACCTCAAGCAGGTCGCCCACCAGCTCACCGGCGGCCTGCGCCAGACGATGTTCTACGTCGGCGCGCGCACGATCGACGAACTCAAAGCCAAGGGCCGGTTCGTCCGCCTCACCACGGCCGGGCTCAAGGAGAGCCACCCGCACGACATCCAGATGACCGTCGAGGCCCCGAATTACGTCTCGAAGTGAGTCGCCGAGGCGGGCGGCTTCGCTGAGGCGACCTGTGCTTCGATCTCACACGACGCGGCCGCAGTCCCACCACGGGCTGCGGCCGCGCCGCGCATTCACCGACCCAGCCGACTCCACCGTTGCGACCGATTCCACCGAGCCAGGCGACCCCACCGACAGGGCCGATTCCACCACAACCACACCTGTCATGTGACGAGGATCACGTCACATATTTTCGGGCAGGCAGTGTTGCCCTTTCGGACCCTCTGACCCCCGCGAGACCGGGCGACGGCGGAGGCACATTGCCGGCAAGGGTACTTCTGTAGTGAGCCGTCCGTGACGATCGCTCAACATTTTCGCGCCGACTTAGGGTAGGTTTCCCTAATGCGATTGGGTCGACCCGATCCGCATACCGAAGGAGGCTGCCGAACACTCATGAACGAAACGCTCTCGGAGATCCACCCCACCCGCGACCGCGCGACTCGCGCAAACGCCACCCGCGACTCTGTCACCAGCGACAACACCCGCATCCACGACATCGTCGGCATCGGCATCGGGCCCTTCGGCCTCGGTCTGGCCGCCCTCGCCGACCCGCTGCCCGATGTCGACGCCGTCTTCCTCGACCAGCGACCGGAGTTCCGCTGGCACCCGGGCATGATGATCGAAGGAGCCACCGTGCAGGTGCCCTTCCTCGCCGACCTCGTCACCATGGCCGACCCCACTTCGCGCTTCTCGTTCCTCCAGTTCCTCAAGGACCGCGGCCGCCTCTACCCGTTCTACATCCGCGAATCCTTCTACCCCCTGCGCGCCGAATTCGACGAGTACTGCCGGTGGGTCGCCGCACAGCTGCACACGCTGCGCTGGAACCGGAGGGTCACCTCGGTGACCGTTGACGAGGGAATTCACACCGTGACCGCCGAGGTGACCGACCCCTCCGGCCGCGCCGTGGCCACGGAGACCTACCGCGCCCGCCACATCGTCCTCGGCGTCGGCACCGCACCCGTCTTGCCCGACGCGCTGAGCGACCTCGTCGCCGTCGACGGCGGGCCCGTCATCCACACTGCGGACTACCTGGACCACCGCGAGGCACTGCTCGAGAGCGGGTCCGTGACGATCGTCGGCAGCGGGCAGTCCGCGGCCGAGATTTACCGCGACCTCATCGAGGACGCCGAAGCCCGCGGGGTGCGCGTGGACTGGGTGACCCGCTCGCCGCGGTTCTTCCCGATGGAGTACACGAAGCTCACCCTCGAGATGACCTCGCCGGAGTACACCGACCATTTCCGCGCCCTGCCCGATGACCTGCGCCGACGCCTCGGTCGCGAACAGCGCACCCTCTACAAGGGCATCAGCGGCGACCTCATCGACGACATCCACGACACGCTCTACCGGCTCAGCCGCGGGGGACGCGCACTGCTGACGAACCTGTTCACCGACGCCGAGCTCATCGCGGCCGAACCCCTGCGGGGAGGCTGGACGCCGGGGGAGTACGCGCTCACCTTCCGCAACGCCCTCGTCGGCGAGACCTTCAACCGCCGCAGCGGTGCCGTCGTCGCCGCGACCGGCTACCGGTCATCCCTGCCGGGATTCCTCGCCCCGCTCGGCGAGGACATCCGCCTCGACGACGAGGGCCGCCTCGACGCCCGACGCGACTACACCGTCAACGACGCAGGCACGATCCACGTCCTCGGCGTCGAAGAGCACACCCACGGGGTCACCGCCCCCGACCTCGGCTTCGGACCGTGGCGCGCCTCGGTCGTGCTCGCCCATGTCACCGGCCGCGAACCCTATCCGATCGAGCGGACGATCGCGTTCCAGACCTTCGGGGTCCCGGAATCGGAGACCCCCGCCGAGGGGGTGTCAGGGGTGAGTGCGCACCGCGCCGTTCGATCCGCCGACGGTACCGATGAATCTGCCGAACGCGCCGTTCGATCCGCCGACAGTACCGATCGATCTGCCGAACGTGCCGATCGGATCGCCGACCATGACCGTCAAACGCCGAACCGCGCCCATCCGACCGACGCCCGCACCGAGGAGATGACCCACGTATGAGCACCAACACGATCACCAGCGGCCCGCAGACGACCGACCCACTCACCGCCCCCGGCGGGATGAACGCGTCCCCCGGCGAGACGACCGCGTCCCACGGTGGGAGGACAGCTTCCACCGGCGGGGCGACCGCCTCGGCGCCGGACATCACGATCCTTCCGCTGCGCCCCGACCGTCACTCCGCGGACGTCCACGCCTGGCTGAGCCACCCGCGGTCGCACTTCTGGCAGATGACGGAACTCGACGAGCCCGCCGTCCGCAGCTACCTCGAGGCGATCCGCATCTCCGCAGATGAGAACGGGTGGATCGGACTCGTCGACGGTGTCCCGCGGTTCTACGTCGAGACCTACACGCCGGCGATCCTCATCCCCGCCGAGGCGGTTCCCGAGCGGCCCGGTGACATCGGCATGCACCTCCTCGTCGCCCCGCCCGAAGGTCCCGGGATTCGCGGACTCACGGACGCCGTCATGGCCGCAGTCATCGACTTCTGCCTGCGTCCGCGCACACTCGGCGGTCGCGGCGGCCTGCGCGTCGTCGTCGAACCCGATGCCCGCAACGAGGCGATCCATGCCAAGAATGCCGCGGCCGGGTTCCGCGTGCTCGGGGAGGCCGAGGTGCCCATGGGAGATGGTACGAAGACGGCGCTCGTGAGCACGTGCACCCGCACCGACTTCGCCGCCAGCCGACTGGCCGGCCTCGTCGACACGGGCTGGATCGACAGCGTCGGGACGGACGGCGAAGTCGGGGATGGCGGCGCCGGGACGGGCGACCACCTCGGCGAGGGACAGCCCACCACGGCTCACCCCGGTGACGATGCCCACCGCCCCGATGACACGCACCTCGAGGTGGAGGACTACGCGCACCTCAACCCGGAGGCCTTCGCCGTCGTCAGCCGTCATCTCCTCGCCAAGGCGATCGCCGAATTCGCCCACGAACGGCTCATCGCCCCACGCCACACACCCGAACACGGGCCCGAGGCCTGGGTGCTCGCGATCCCGACCGCAGACCAGGGCGACGGCGAGAACGACTCCGGCCCCGAACCCACGCCGCTGATCTCCGTTCCCGTCGTCCACTACACCTTCGACGCCCGGGTGCTGCCGCTCGAACACTGGGCCATCGATGAGGCGAGCATCATGCGGTACCGCGACGGGCATCCGATCAACCTCGACGCCCAGGAGCTCGTCCTCGAACTCCAGGACGGACTCGGCCTGCCTGAGGACCTCGTCTCGACCTACCTCGAGGAGCTCGCCTCGACGCTCGCCGGAGGTGCTTTCAAGCTCACGGAGGCCCGGCAGGGGAGGCGACCGGACGTGGAGGGTCTCCTCGATGCCGACTTCCAGACGATCGAGGCGGCGATGACCGAGGGGCATCCGGGTTTCCTCGCCAACAACGGTCGCATCGGCTTCGCACTGAGCGACTACCGACGCTGGGCACCGGAGACCGGGCGGCTCAACCGCCTCGAGTGGGTGGCCGTGAACCGGGAGCACGCGCACCTGTCCGTCGGAGCCGGACTCGATGAGGCGAGCCACCTCGAGTGGGCACTCAGCGACGATGAGCGCACCCTCTTCGCCGACCGCCTCGGCGCGGCCGGACACCGTCTCGACGACGTCCACCTCATGCCGATCCACCCGTGGCAGGCCGACCACCGGCTGGCGATCACCTTCGCTGCCGACATCGCCCGGGGCGATCTCATCCCGCTCGGGTCCGGGCTCGATGAGCATCAGGCACAGCAGTCGCTGCGGACGTTCTTCAACCACTCGCGCGCCGGTGCCCCGTATGCGAAGGTCGCGCTCGCAGTGCAGAACATGGGCTTCCTCCGCGGACTCTCGCCGACGTACATGCGTGACACCCCGGCGATCAACGACTGGGTGGCCCACCTCGTCGCCGCGGATGCGACGTTCGCCGACCACGGTTTCCGGCTGCTGCGCGAACGCAGCGCGATCGGGTACACCGGCGACGTCTACCACCGCACCAGGCAGACCAATCCGCACCGGAAGATGCTCGCGGCCCTGTGGCGCGAGAACCCGCTGGCGCTGCTCGCAGGCGGGCAGCGGACGATGACGATGGCCGCTCTTCTCCACCGCGATCACCGCGGAGATGCCCTGGTCAGCGCGCTCATCCGCCGCTCAGGCACCAACGCCGAGGAGTGGGTGCGTTCGTACCTGCGGGCCTACCTCGAACCGCTCGTCCACGCGCTGCTGGCCCACGATCTCGTCTTCATGCCGCACGGGGAGAACCTCATCCTCGTCCTGGAGGACGACTTGGTCACCGGCGTGTTCATGAAGGACATCGGCGAGGAGGTCGCCTACCTCGGGCAGGGGAGTCTGCCGCCCGAGGTCGAGCGGATCCGCGCCGTCGTTCCCGGTGAGGAGAAGGCGCTGTCGATCTTCACCGACGTCTTCGACGGTCTGCTGCGCCATGTCGCGGGGATCCTCGAGGTCGACGGCGTCCTCGCCTCGGACCGGTTCTGGTCGCTCGTCGCCGAGGTGCTCGACCGTTACGAGTCCGCGCACCCGGACACGGCCTGCGGGCTCGCCGGGGACATCGACCTGCGCACCGGACGGTTCAAACACTCGTGCCTCAACCGCCTGCAGCTGCGCAATACGACGCAGATGGTCGACATCGGCAACCAGGCGGACTCGCTCATCTACGCGGGCACGATGCGCAACCCCGTCGGTCGCTGACGCGGAGAGTGCTTCGGGCTCACTTCGATCTCGAGAGCACAGTTCACGAACTGAGCCCTCCAGATCGAAGTGAGCTGGAGGTGAGTCCGAACTCCAGGCCGTCGGGCTATCATCGATCCCACGGTCGCCTGCCTCGAGGCGGCCGCCGGGGTCGGTGCCCCGGACTGTCCCGAAGGCGCACACATGGTCAAGCAGCACGACCGGCCGACCCTGGCCACGGTCGCCGAGCGCGCCGGTGTGAGCATCAAGACGGCCTCCCGGGTGCTCAACGGGGAGAAGCACGTCGCCAGCGCCACCGCTGCGAAGGTCGAGACCGCGGCGGCCGAACTCGGCTTCCGGCTCAACTCCGCGGCTCGCCGACTGCGTGAAGGCAGCCGTTCGCCCTACATCGGCGTCGTGCTCTCCGATATGGACGACCCCCTCCAGGTGCGGATCCTCGCTCGCCTCGAACGCGATCTCGCCGTCCACGGACTGCGCCCCGTCGTCACCGTGACCGGCGGGGATCCCGAGCTCGAACGCGCCTTCGTCGACGACTGCCGGGGCGGGGACATGTCCGGCATCTGCGTCGTGTGCTCCCAACCGGAATCCGCGGACATCTACGCCCAAGCCTCAGGCGGATCCTCCTCGGCGGGCACCGGCGAGGTCGCCGTCGTCTCCCTCGATCCGGCCGTCGCGGGGCCGGGCATCACGACGATCGCCGCCGACGACGTCGCCGCGGGACGTCGTGCCGCAGAACAGCTCGTCCGGCACGGTCACATCAGCATCGGCGTCATCGGCGACCGCGCGCTCATCGAATCCCAGGTCCGCCGGCTCGCCGGCATCCGCGAGGTCCTTGCCGACCGCAGGGACATCGGGTGGCGTGCCTACCTCGACGAAGGGGCCCACGACCAGTCGAGCGCGAAGAACGTCGTCGCAGCGCTCCTCGGGTCCCGCGCCGCCCCGACCGCGCTCATCACGCTCTCGGCCACGGTGACGATGGGCGCCATCGATGCCAGCCGCCGCCTCGACCAGTGGCCGGCCGTCGTCGGCATCGACGACTTCCCCGGAGCGGATCTCCTCGACGTCACCGTCGTCGACCCAGACGTCGATGCGATGTCCGCCGAGGCGGTCCGGGTCCTCTCCGGCGACCGTCGGCCCCTCCCCGGCGCCGGGTCGATACCCCTGCTGACCTCGCAGGACGGCCTGACCAGGGTGCGGCTCATCCGCCGCGGCAGCGGTGAGGAATCGCCTCGCCAGGCCACCGGGCGCTGAGAGAAGGCAGCGCGGAGAATTCCGCGCCGACAGTTGACAAACCTCCTCGGTGGGCGAAATATGTCTACCAGCCTGACAACGTTGTCAGAATGAGGAAAGGTTCCGAGAATGCGCACTTCTCACCCCCGTGGATCATCGTCGGCGACTGGGCCGAACAGGCTTCATCGCCGCCTCACCGTCGCCGGCGCCGCCGTTGCGATCTCCGCTCTCGCACTCACCGGCTGCGGCAATCAGAAGGGCCAGGGCAACGACGAAACCGGCTCCGGATCCGGCTCGGACGGCGACGTGACGATCGCCCTGCTCCTGCCCGAGTCGAAGACGACCCGGTACGAATCCCTCGACAAACCGAACTTCGAGAAGTACGTCGCCGAGGCCAACCCCGACGCCAAGGTCGAATACCGCAACGCCAACCAGGACGCCTCCCAACAGCAGCAGCAGTTCGAAGCGGCTGTCACCGAAGGCGTCGACGTCATCGTCCTCGACCCGGTCGACGCCTCGGCGGTCGCCTCCTCACTGGCGAAGGCCGAAGCGAAGCAGATCCCCGTCGTCTCCTACGACCGCTTCTTCGAGGGCGCTGATTACTACACCTCGTTCGACAACAAGAAGATCGGCAACCTCCAGGGCCAAGCGCTCCTCGACGGACTCAAGGCCAAGGGCGTCGACCCGAAGTCGGGACCCGTGTGGATGGTCAACGGCGACCCGAAGGACCCCAACGCCGCCGACTTCAAGGCCGGAGCCGAGGAGACGCTCAGATCAGCAGGTGTCGACATCGCCGCCGACCACGACACCCTCGACTGGAATCCCGACGACGCCCGACAGTGGGTCGAAGGTCAGCTCCAGGGCGGTGGTCAGAAGCCGATCGCCATCTACGCCGCCAACGACGGCACCGCCGGCGGAGTGCTCGCCGCGACGACGAAGGCGAAGCAGGACCCCGTCGTCACCGGCCAGGACGCCGAGGTCGACGGACTCCAGAACATCCTCAAGGGCGAGCAGTACGCGACGATCTACAAGTCGATCCCACCGCAAGCCGAGTTCGCCGCCAAGGCCGCGACCGCCCTGGCCGGAGGGGAGGAGCCGAAGGCCGCGACGACGTACAAGGACACCCCGACCGACTTCGTCGAGGCCAAGGTCGTCACGAAGGACACGATCAAGGACATCGTCGGCGACCAGATCAAGGCCTCGGACATCTGCAAGGGAATCGAGAAGAAGCTCTGCCAAGACGCCGGAATCGAATAGGCCCCGATGACTTCCCAGACGAATGACCCGACGCCCGCTTCCGGGCGGGCGTCGGGGGACCCAGTGCTCGAACTGCGCGGCATCGCCAAACGCTTCGGCGCCGTCCAGGCCCTCACCGACATCAACCTCACCATCGGCCGCGGCGAGGTCGTCGGCCTCGTCGGCGACAACGGCGCCGGCAAGTCGACGCTCATCAAGATCATCGCGGGCGTCCACGGCGCCGACGAAGGCGAGATCCGCATGGGCGGGCGCCCGCAGCGGTTCTCCTCACCGAAGGACGCCCAGAAGGCCGGGGTCGCCACGGTCTTCCAGGACCTCTCCCTGTGCGAGAACCTCGACGTCGTCGCCAACCTCTTCCTCGGCCATGAGGCCACCCGCGGCGGCGTCCTCGACGAAGTGACCATGGAGGCGAAGTCGTGGGAGCTCCTGCGCAGCCTCTCGGCGAAGATCCCGAGCGTGCGCGTGCCCATCGCCGCCCTCTCCGGGGGACAGAGGCAGACGGTCGCGATCGCCCGGTCCCTCCTCGGCGAACCCTCCATCGTCATGCTCGACGAACCGACCGCCGCCCTCGGAGTCGCCCAGACCGCCGAGGTGCTCAACCTCATCGAACGCCTCCGGGACCGTGATCTCGGGGTGCTGCTCGTCAGCCACAACATGGCCGACGTCCAAGCCGTCTGCGACCGCGTCCACGTGCTGCGCCTGGGCAGGGACGCCGGGGACTTCCCCGGTGACGAACGCACGGATGTGCTCATCGCCGCCATCACCGGCGCCAACGACAACGTCGTGACCCAGCGTGCGGCGAGGAGGGGTGAGCGCCGATGACCCGCAGCTCGTTCATCACCGACGAACGGATCTTCGACGAGGGGTTCGTGCGCACCTTCTTCCGGCGGATCAAGGAGGGCCAGCTCGGCTCGTTCCCCGTCATCCTCGCGCTCATCGTCATCGTCGTCGTCTTCCAGTCGGCGAACAGCAACTTCCTCTCCCCGGCCAACCTCGTCAACCTCTCCACGCAGGTCGCCTACCTGGCGATCCTCGCGCTCGGCATCAACCTCATCCTCCTCCTCGGCGAGATCGACCTCTCGCTCGCGCAGCTCGGCGGGCTCGCGGCCTCGGTGCTCGGTGTGCTCGTCGTCCGGCAGGACGTGCCGCCGGTCATCGCGCTGACGATCATCCTGCTCCTCGGCCTCGTCGTCGGGGCGATCCAGGGCTGGTTCTTCGCCGTCGTCGGCATCCCCGCCTTCGTCGTCACCCTCGCCGGCCTCCTCGCGTTCACGGGGCTCACCCTCACCGTGCTCGGCACCCAGAAGAACCTCTCGATGGCCGACACCTTCGCCTTCGACTTCGCCAGCTACTACTTCCCGGCGATCTGGGCGTACGTCTTCGGGGCGATCGCGGTCATCGGGTTCGGTGCGGGGCTCGTCTACTCGAAGCTGCGGCGCCATGCGCAGGGACTGGACAGTGCGAGCTGGCTGGCCGTCATCGTCCGCATCGTGCTGCTCACGGCGATCGTCTTCGGCTTCCTCATCCTCGTCAACCAGGACTTCGGTCTCGCCCTGCCGTTCTTCCTCATGATGGTCATCGCGATCGTCATCGACCTCGTGCTGCGCAAGACGCGCTACGGGCGTTCGATCTACGCCGTCGGCGGCAAGGTCGAGGCCGCGCGGCGGGCGGGCATCCCGGTGACATGGGTGCGCATCAGCGTCTTCATGACCGCCGGCGTCCTCGCCGCACTCTTCGGCTTCGTCAAGGCCGGAGTGACGACGAACGCCGGATCGACGCTCGTGGCGACCCAGGATCTGCTCAATGCGATCGCCGCGGCCGTCATCGGCGGCACCTCCCTCTTCGGCGGACGCGGCACGGCCTGGGCGGCGGTGCTCGGCGCGTTCGTCGTCGGCGCCATCAACAACGGCCTCTACCTCATCGGCTTCAACTCCGACGCGCAGCAGATCATCACCGCCCTCGTCCTCCTCACCGCCGTCGTCATCGACGCGGTCAGTCGGCGCGGCCAGCGTTACGTCGGCAGGGGATAGTCGCCGAAGCGGACGGACGGCAGCGTTCGAATTCACCGAGACCGCCTCTTCGCGTCGAGACCGCGCCTCCAGGCATTCGGTCTCGCTCATCTACGCGGGCACGATGCGCAATCCCGTGGGCCGCTGACGCGGAGAGCGCTTCGGGCTCACTTCGATCTCGAGGGCACAGTTCACGAACTGTGCCCTCGAGATCGAAGTGAGCTGGAGGACTGTGCAGGCGCCGAGGCGGTCCGGCAGCATCGCCCGCCGCGTGGCCCGCGCATGCGCTGCCCGCGTCGCCGCCGCCTCGGCGCTCCTGATACAGTCGAAGGCAATGACATGGGGTGCCCGGGGAATCGCGCCGGGCTGAGAGGACACCCATCGAACCTGATCTGGGCCATGCTAGCGAAGGGATCGTCATGACCGACCTCGATCTGTCGTCGGCGCACGCACGTCTGCGCGCGTCGAACCCGCTCATCCAATGCATCACGAACACCGTCGTGCAGCAGTTCAGTGCGAACGTGCTGCTCGCTGTCGGGGCGTCTCCGGCGATGCTCGACCACGACGCCGACGCCGCACAGTTCGCCCACCTCGCCGGCGGGCTGCTGATCAACTTCGGCACGGCGACGAACCAGCAGTTCCTCGCCGCCGACGCCGCGATCGAAGCCGTCACCGCCGATGCGAAACCCTGGGTCCTCGACCCGGTGAGCATCGGTGCCGCCGATTTCCGCACCACCCGGATCCGCCGGGCCGCTGCCGCCGGACCCACCGCGATCCGCGGCAACGCCTCGGAGATCGCGGCACTGGCCGGCGCCGGTGCCGGCGGGCGCGGAGTCGAATCCACCGACGAAGTCGACGCCGTGCTCCCCGCCGCCGCCGACCTCGCCCGCGCGACCGGCGCGATCGTCGCCGTCTCGGGTGCCCGTGACGCCGTCGTCGCCCACATCGACGGGGTCGACCATGTCGCCCGCATCGACGGCGGACACGCGTTCATGCCGCTCGTCATCGGCACCGGGTGCTCGCTCGGCGCCGTCACCACCGCCTACCTCGCCGCGGTCCCTCCGGCGGGGACGAGTTCGCAGGCCGGACCGGCAGGCGTGGGAGCGCTCGAGAGGTTCACCGCCGTCGTCGCCGCCCACGCGCATTTCGCCGTGGCCGGTGAGGCCGCCGCGACCGGGGCACTGGGTCCGGGCCGGTACGCCATGAACTTCCTCGACGCCCTCTTCACCACCGACGACGACCGCATCGCCCGCTCCCGCGTCGCGGTGACGGCGGCATGAGCGCGGCACTCGACCGCCTCGCCGGCATCGACACCCGCCTCTACCTCGTCACCGACTCCGCGCAGTGCGCCGAGGCCGGTCGGACGGTGGCCGAGACCGTGCGCTCCGCGGTCGCCGGCGGGGTCGGCATCGTCCAGGTCCGGGACAAGGACATCGACGACACCGAGTTCCTCGTCCTCACCCGTGAGGTCGTCGCCGCCGTCGCCGAGGCGGTGGCCGGCACCGACCGCCGGGTCCCCGTCTTCCTCAACGACCGGGTGGCCGTCGCCGGGCGTCTGCGCGAGGAGGGCACGGACGTCCACATCCACGTCGGCCAGTCCGACACCCCCGTCGCCGAGGTGCGCGCCCTCCTCGGCGACGCACCGCTCGTGGGTCTCTCGGCCGCCGAGGACGCCGAATTCGCCGCAGCCCGGGCCACCGGAGCGGTCGACCTCGTCGGCATCGGCCCCGTCTTCGACACGACGACGAAGGCCGACGCACCGGCCGGGATCGGCCCGGACCGCCTCGGCGAACTCGTCTCACAGGCAGGACTGCCCGCGGTGGCGATCGGCGGGATCGACGCGACACGCGTCCCGGACCTGCGCGGCCTGGGTCTCATCGGCGTCTGCGTCGTCTCGGCGATCTGCCGCGCCGCCGACCCCGAACTCGCCGCGGCCGAACTGCTCGCCGCCTACGGGGACGGGGGAGCGGTATGAGTGTGCGCCCGCCGATCGCGCTCTCGATCGCCGGCACCGACCCGAGCGGGGGAGCGGGCATCCACGCCGACCTCAAGACGTTCACCGCCCTCGGCGTGCTCGGGACCACGGCGGTCACCGCACTCGTCGCCCAGAACACGCACGGCGTCTCCCGGGTCTACCCGATCGACGAGGACTTCGTCACCGATGAGCTCGACAGCGTCCTCAATGACATGCCCGTCGATGCGACGAAGACCGGAATGCTCGGTTCGCGCTCGCTCGTCGACCTCGTCGTCGACCGGGCCTCGTCCTCGGATTTCGGGTTCTTCACCGTCGACCCGGTCATGGTCGCGACCTCCGGGCATCGGCTCCTCGAGGCCGAGGCCGTCGACTCCGTGCGCACCCGACTGCTCCCGGTCGCCGACCTCATCACCCCGAACCTCCCCGAGGCGGCTCTCCTCCTCGGCGACGACGTCGACGAAGCGCAGACTCCAGGGCAGATGCGCGAGCAGGCGCGGGAGCTCGTGGCCCGTGGAGCGCAGGCGGTGCTGCTCAAGGGCGGGCACGCGCGCGACGGAGAAGTGGCCGACATCCTCGTCACCTCGGACGGTGAGATCACCGAGTTCGCGCACCCCCGGATCACGACGGCGAACACGCACGGCACCGGCTGCACGCTCTCGGCGGCGATCACCGCCGAGGCGGCCGTGCTCCGGCAGGCGGATCCCGGCTCCCGGCTGAGCCCCGAACAGGTCCGCGGTGCCGTCGAACGGGGCCTGGACTTCCTCGCCCGGGCCCTCGCCTCGGCGGCGGACTGGCAGGTCAGCCTCGACCCCGCCGGTGCGCACGGACCCGTCGACCACCAGGTCGACATCACCAGGCGCTGAGATCGGCATCCCATCCACCCCGAACCGCCCGGAGAGCGCTGCCGCGTTGCGGCCCCTGCACCATTCTGCGACGATCACCAACGACCCGAGGAGACTCACTGATGACCACGAACTTCGCCGTCGGCCCGAACACCACCGAACTCTGGGAGCATGTGCGCCCGCTCGTCGAAGAGATCGAGGCGCTGCCGTTCCTCACCCAGCTCGCCGACGGCAGCCTCGACCCGGTGGCGTTCGCGAACTACATCAACCAGGACAGCATCTACCTCAGCGGGTATGCGAAGGCGATGTCCTTCCTCGCCGGGAAGACCACGGATCGGGACGAGTCCCGGTTCTGGTCCACCTCGGCGGCGGAGGCGATCACGGTCGAAGAGGACATGCACGCTCAGCTCCTCTCCGATGCCCGGCTCGGGCAGGCGCTGACCGACCTCGAGGCGAACGACCGGTTGGGAGCCTCGCCGACGACGCTCGGGTACGTGTCCTTCCTAGTCGCCACCTCGGCGACCCGGTCCTACGGGGAGGGTGTCGCCGGGGTGCTGCCGTGCTTCTGGGTGTACGCGCACATGGGCAAGGTGCTCATCGAACGCGCCGGGGCGATGAGCGAGGACCACCCGTACCGCACCTGGGTGCAGACCTACGACTCCCCGGAGTTCGACGAGTCGACCAGGAAGGCCGTGACGATCCTCGAACGGGAGCTCGAGCGGGCGCCCGAGGACGAGCTGACCCGGATGCGGGCCGCCTTCGAACGCGCCTGCGTCTACGAACTCCACTTCTGGGCCTCGGCGCACGCGATGCAGACCTGGGACGCCGCGGTCTTCGCGGTGTGAGGCCGGTCCCGACCCGCAGGGCGGGTGCCTGGCTCGGGAACCCTCCTACGCTGTCCCTTCGCGGCGATCGTCGACGATGCGGGTGAGCGGACCCAGCTGGCCGAGCGCCATCCACCCGCGGCACAGGGTGGTCCAGAGGATGACCCGGTCGACCTGGGTCAGGGGCACACGATCACGCGGCGGGCAGGCGATTCGTCCGACGAAGAAGACGACCGCAGCGAAGCCGACTCCCATGATGGTGACGATCAGCAGATCCATGACGAAAACCCCCTCGCAACCGCAGTGAAATCCTGGATTCCAGTGTCTCTCCGCATTGGCGCGGTGGAAAGGGGCCAATCGCACATCGGTGGCCTCTTCGCGCCCCGGGTGGGATGAGGAGGCGAGGTTCCGGAGCCTGGGGTGGGCACGGCCTCAGGAGAACGCGAGGCTTCAGGAGAACGCGAGGCTGAGGCGAGTCGCCGCCTCGACGACGGCCGCTGAGGCTGCCGCCCCCTGCTCGGCGGTGATCGACGCGGGAAAGGTGAAGCGCATACTCGTCTTCGCCACCTCGGCGTCGATGCCGAGCGCCAGCAGCACATGGGAGGGCTCATCCGACCCGACCGCGCACGCCGACCCGCTCGACGCCGTCACCCCGAGCCGCTCCAGCTCGAGCAGCACCGCCTCCCCGCTCGTACGGGAGAAGCAGAACGACGCATGATTCGGGTTCCGCGCACTCCCGGCGCCCGCCGGCTGGGCACCCGTGAGGATCACCCCAGGCACCTGGGCGAGCACCTCGGCGATGAAGTCATCCCTGATCAGGGCCACACGCTGGGTTGCGTCGACGCGTTCGGCCTCGGCGAGCTCGAGGGCGGTGGCGAACGCGACGGCCAGGGCGACGTTCTCCGTGCCCGACCGCCGACCCGACTCCTGCCCGCCCCCGTGGATGAGCGGTTCGACGGGGATCCGCGCGCGGATCGCCGCCGCCCCGATGCCCTTCGGCGCCCCGACCTTGTGCCCGGCCAGCGTGATCGCGTCGACGCCGAGCCCGGTCAGCGGCAGCCAGCCGGCGGCCTGCACGGCATCGGTGTGGACGTGGGCTCCGACAGTATGGGCGACTTCGGCGAGGGTCGAGATATCAGTGACCGTGCCGATCTCGTTGTTCGCATACCCGAGGCTGACGACCGCGGTGTCCTCCCGCAGCGCCGCCCGCAGCGCCTCGGGCGTCACCGTCCCATCGGATTCGACATCGACGAAGGAGACTGCGAAGCCGTGACGTCGGCGGAGGTATTCCGCCGAGGCGAGCACCGCTTCATGCTCGAGCGGGGAGGTGACGATATGACGGCGTTCGGAATCCGTCCCCGCCGATGCGGTGGCGTCGGGAAGCCCGCCGAGGGCCATGCCGTTGACCGCGAGATTCGCCGCCTCGGTGCCCCCGCCGGTGAAGACGATGTCCGTGCTCCGCATCCCGAGCACCCGCGCGACCCGCGCACGGGCATCCTCGAGGGCCTCGGCGGTGACGCGCCCGAACTCATGATGGCTCGACGGATTGCCGAAGGCGCCCGCGAGGTACGGCCATGCCGCCTCGAGTGCTTCGCGCCGCACGGGCGCGCTCGCCGCCGTGTCGAGGTAGAGCTGATCCATGTCAGTCCGCCGCCGCCCGAGACCAGCCATCAGTGAGGCCCTCAGGTGAGCCATCAGTCGTCCCGTCTGTCCTGCCCGCGGCTGAGCTGTCTGCCCGGCCCTCAGCTGAGCCATCCGACCGGCCGTCTGCCTCGCCCGCGGCACGGTCGAGCACGAGGTCGAGGCCCAGGTCGATCGCCCGCACACTGTGCGTGAGCGCACCCGAGGAGATGACGTCGACACCCGTGTCCGCGATCGCCGCGACCGTCTCGAGCGTGACGTTGCCGCTGGCCTCGACGATCGCCCGATCGCCGATGAGCGTGACCCCGCGCCTCAGATCCTCGAGCGAGAAGTTGTCGAGCATGACGATGTCCGCCCCGCCGTCGAGGACCGCGGGAATCTGGTCGAGCCGGTCGACCTCGACCTCGATCATCGTCGTGTGCCCCAACCGCTCCCGCGCCGCCATGAGCGCCGCCGTGACATCCGCGCCCGCACCGGCGAGCACGCCGAGGTGGTTGTCCTTGACCATGACCGCATCCGAGAGCCCGAACCGGTGACTGCTCCCGCCCCCGCAGACGACCGCGTGCTTCTCGAACGCCCGCAGCCCAGGCGTCGTCTTCCGGGTGTCGGCGATGCGCGTGCGACCATCGACGGCATCGACGAAAGCCCTGGTCAGGGTCGCGATCCCGCTCATCCGCTGAGTGAAATTGAGTGCGATCCGCTCCGCCCGCAGCACCCCACGAGCCGGCCCCGAGACCGTGGCGAGAACCTGGCCCGCAGCGAACGTCTCACCTTCGCCGAGGTGGACCGCGACCTCGATCCCCGGATCCGTGAGGGTGAACGCCCGCGCGAAGACCTCCCCGCCGGAGAGCACTCCGTCCTCGCGGGCCCGCAGCTGCGCGTCCGCGCGCGCTTCAGCGGGCACGAAGACCTCGCCGGTGATGTCACCCCACGGGGCATCCTCCTCGAGCGCTGCCCGCACCGCCGCATCGATCGTCGTGGTCGTCAGCATGTGGCCGCCTCCTCGTGATCCTTCGCCGGCACCCGATGACCGGCCCCTGACCGTGATGCCGCACGCAGCCGCGAATCCGCGTCGGTGCGCACATGCGCACCGACGCTGTCCGTGCGGGCCAGCGCGTGAGCGGCCATCGTGCGGGCGATGAGGGTGAGATTCGCCGTTTCGATCGCCTCGACCTCGCCGAGGCGACCGTCCGCGACCGCGCCTCTCGGGTCCGCGAGCCCACGGGAACCGGCGTCACCTGCGGGTCGCTCGGATCCGCGGCCGGCGTCGAGTGCTTCGAGGAGCGTCGTCAGACCCTCCTCGGTGCGTTCGAGGCCGAGGTGCTCCCAGGCCAGTGCCTGGAGTTCGGGGCGGGTAAGCGGGGCCGGTGCAGGCTGCGGGACTGAAACTGCCGACGGTGCGTCGATCAGCTGAGCGTCGAGCAGCGGTCCGTCGATCAGCCGAGCGTCATCGGACGAGGACGTGCGTTGCGACTCCGTGGACCCGGCCGCGATCGCGTTCGCTGCGCGCACCCCGAAGACCGCGCCCTCAAGCAGGGAGTTCGAGGCGAGCCGGTTCGCCCCATGGACGCCGGTGCACGCGACCTCGCCGACGGCGAAGAGGCCGTCGATCGAGGTGCGTCCGTGCAGATCCGTGACCACCCCGCCCATGAGGTAATGCGCGGCCGGGGTGACGGGAACGAGGTCCTCGGACAGGGAGAGCCCCTGCGCCCGCAGCGCCGCGGCGATCGTGGGGAACCGCTGACCGACTTCGGGCACGGCGCGGGCGTCGAGGTGGCAGGGCAGACCGTTCTGCCGGGCCATCCTCCGGTGGAGGCCGAGTGCGACGACATCACGCGCGGCGAGTTCCCCGCGCGGATCGATGCCCGGCATGAACCGGTCGCCGTGGGCGTCGAGGAGCAGGGCGCCGGCCCCGCGCACCGCCTCGGAGACGAGGAACCCGGATCCCGCGAGCGCCGTGGGATGGAACTGGACGAACTCGAGATCGCGGACCCGGGCACCGGCGCGGATCGCCGCGGCCAGGCCGTCCCCGGTCGCCCCGGCCGGATTCGTCGTGTGCGCGAAGACCTGCCCGGCACCGCCGGTGGCGAGCACGACCGCCTCGGCGGGGAGGACCTCGGTCCCGCCCCCGCAGCCGAGCACACTCACCCCGGCCACGGCACCGGCGTCGAGGACGAGATCGACGAGCATCGTCTCCGTCCGCAGGGCCACCCGGCCCGCTGTCGCCTCGTTAAGGAGCCGGGCGATGAGCGCATCGACGATCGCCCGGCCCGTCGCATCCCCACCCGAATGCCAGATCCGAGGTGCCGAATGCGCACCCTCCATCCCGCGCGCCCACCCGGACGGATCAAGGGGGTCGGGAGTCTCGCCGGTCCCCGCCTCGGCGGAATCGAAGACGACCCCCGCGGCGGCGAGGTCGCGGATCCTGTCGGGCCCGTCCGTGCAGAGCACCCGCACCGCCTCGGCGTCGCAGTGACCCGCCCCGGCGGTGAGGGTGTCGGCGATGTGGTCCTCGATGCTGTCGTCCGCGTCGAGGACCCCGGCGATCCCGCCCTGGGCGAGCGCGGTGTTCGACTCGCCGAGGCGGCCCTTCGTGACGACGGTGACTAAGTGGGTGCGGGCCAGGCGCAGGGCCGCGGTCAGCCCGGCGATGCCGCTGCCGACGACGATGACGCGGTCCATCAGATCCTCGGCTTCGCCGCGAGCATCCGGTCGAGCGCGACCCTCGCCGGGGCGGCCACCTCGGCGTCGACCGAGATCCGGTTGACGACCTCACCGGCGAGCAGGGCCTCGAGCACCCAGGCGATGTAGCCGGGGTGGATGCGGTACATCGTCGAACACGGGCACACGACGGGGTCGAGGCACGTGATCGTGTGCTGCGGGTGTTCGGCGGCCAGCCGCTTTACGAGGTTGATCTCGGTGCCGATCGCGAAGGAGGTCGGTTCGGCTGCGGACTCGATGGCCTTCGTGATGTAGGCCGTCGACCCGGACTCGTCGGCTGCCGCCACCGTCTCACGCGGGCATTCGGGGTGGACGATGACGCGGACCTCGGGGTTCTGCGCCCGGGCGGCGGCGATCTGGGCGGTAGTGAAGCGCTTGTGGACCGAGCAGAACCCCTGCCAGAGGATGACACGGGAGTCCTCGAGCGCCTCGGCGGTGTTGTTGCCCAGCGGCCGGCGGGGGTTCCACAGCGGCATCGCCTCCGGGTCGATGCCCATGTCGATCGCGGTGTTGCGGCCGAGGTGCTGGTCGGGGAAGAAGAGGACGCGATGCCCGCGCTCGAACGCCCAGCTGAGGACCACCTCGGCGTTCGAGGACGTGCACACGATTCCGCCGTTGCGGCCGCAGAACCCCTTGATCGCGGCCGAGGAATTCATGTACGTGACGGGGATGACGGGCACCTTGCCGGACGCGTCGGGCTCCGTGCCCCACAGCTGCGCCAGCTGCTCCCAGCAGTCCTCGACCTGGTCGATCGTCGCCATGTCCGCCATCGAGCAGCCCGCGGCGAGGTTGGGCAGGAGGACCGCCTGGTCGGGGGAGGAGAGGATGTCGGCGGTCTCGGCCATGAAGTGGACGCCGCAGAAGACGATCGCCTCGGCCTCGGGATGGTCGAGGGCGGCCTGGGCGAGCATGAACGAGTCGCCGATGTAGTCGGCGTGCTCGACGACCTCGACCCGCTGGTAGTGGTGGCCGAGCAGGACGACCCGCTCACCCAGCCGTGCCTTCGCGGCCACGATCCGCTCCCGCAGCTGCGCATCGGAGGCGTCGCGGTACTCCTGCGGGATCTCGCCCTGTCGCGGTGCGGCCGCCGGGATCGGGTCGGCCGTCGAGGCGCCGGGACCGTAGCCGGGGGAGGCGTCGACGTCCCACGGGGCGTCGACGAGGTCGGAGGAGCACATCGCTCCCTGAGTCCTGCCTGCGGAGATGTCCTTGAGGGTGAGCTCGATCGAAGCAGTCGTGGTCATCATCGTCCTTTCGGCGCACTTTTACGCACATTTGAGCTTAATCACGCTCGCCCGTAAAGTACAACCCGACCCACCCTGAGACGCGGCCCGACCGGACCGCCGACCGTGCGGATGTCCTACGCTGGTGGCAGGCTCGCGATCCGGGCCGACGCCATTCCGACCGGCCCGCGAGCGCCCGCACATCCCTGCGAGTGCTCGAGTCGCACAGCGGCTGCAGCAGGGCCGTACCCGTGCGAGAGCGCAGGCGTCCCGCAGGCATTCCCGCGGGGAAGCGAGGGGTGAGCGTACATGCCGAGAACCGCGAACCGATTGAGGATTCCCATGCCCGAGGCGGCAGAGAGCACAGAGTCAGAGACGACGCCCGTCTACGGGACCGGCGCATCCGGTACGTCCGGCGCCACGGCAGGCGGTGTGTCCGGTGCGTCCGGGACCGCGGGCGGCGCGTCCGGCGCGTCGGGGACCCCGGCTCCGCCTCGGCGGGTGCGCACCCTCGACCTCATCCGCGCGAAGGCCGAAGGCAGGCGCTGGGCGATGCTGACCAGCTACGACCAGTACACGGCCGCGCTCTTCGAGGAGTCCGGGGTAGAGGCCCTGCTCGTCGGCGATTCCGCGGCGAACAACGTCTACGGGCACGCCACGACCCTGCCGGTGACCGTCGACGAACTCATCCCGCTCGCCCGTGCGGTCGCATGGGCCACGTCACGGGCGCTCGTCGTCGCCGATCTGCCCTTCGGCAGCTACGAGATCTCCGACGAACAGGCCGTCGCGACGGCCGTGCGGTTCATGAAGGAGGCCGGGGTCCACGCCGTCAAACTCGAAGGCGGTACCCGGGTCGCCTCCCGGATCCGGGCGATCACCTCGGCGGGGATCCCCGTCATGGCCCACATCGGCTTCACCCCGCAGGCCGAGCACAACCTCGGCGGATACCGGGTCCAGGGTCGCGGGGAGGCCGAGGAGGCGCTGCTCGCCGATGCCCGCGCCGTCGCCGAGGCGGGGGCGTTCTCCGTGGTCATGGAGATGGTCCCGGCCCCGTTGGCCGCCAAGGTCACCGCGGAGCTCGCCATCCCCACCGTCGGCATCGGGGCCGGCGCCGACTGCGACGCCCAGGTCCTCGTGTGGCAGGACATGGCGGGCCTGCGTCCGGGCCGGTCGCCGCGCTTCGTCAAGCAGTACGCGGATCTGCGCTCCGTCCTCGCGGGCGCGGTCGAGACCTATGTCGCCGAGGTGGCGTCCGGGGAGTTCCCCGAACCCTCGAGGAGCTTCGAATGATCGAGATCGGCGGGATCCCCGCACTCCGGCAATGGCGGAAGGAGCGGGAGGGCACCGTTGCGCTCGTACCGACGATGGGCGCGCTGCATTCGGGGCATCGGGCGCTCATGGACCGGGCCCGGGAACTGGCCGACCACGTCGTCGTCAGTATCTTCGTCAACCCCCTCCAGTTCGGTCCCGGGGAGGACTTCACGCGGTACCCCAGGCCCTTCGCCGAGGACATCGCGATGTGCGCCGAGGCGGGCGCTGACTTCGTCTTCGCTCCCGCGTTCATCGAGATGTATCCGGCTGCCCCCGAGGTGAGGGTGACCGCGGGACGGATGGGCGCGGTGTTCGAAGGCGCCGACCGGCCCGGGCACTTTGACGGTGTGCTCACGGTCGTGACGAAGCTCTTCACCCTCTCCCAGCCCGACGTCACAGTGTTCGGGCTCAAGGACATCCAGCAGTTCACCCTCGTCAGGCGCCTCATCGCCGATCTCGACTTCGACATCGAACTCGTCGGGCTGCCGGTCGTCCGCGACCGTGACGGCCTGGCCGTCTCGAGCCGCAACGACTACCTCACCCCGGGGGAGAGGATCTCAGCACTCGCGATTCCCCGTGCCCTCGACGCCGGCGAGGCCGTCCTGCGCGGGGGCGCACTGGGTGGCGGTGCGCGGGGTGGCAGCGCACTGGCCGACGACGTCCTCGCCACGGCACGTGCGGTCGTGGCGGACTCCGAGCTGCGCGTTCACTACCTCAGCCTCGTCGATGCTTCGACGCTGCAGCCGGTGCGCGAGAATTTCAGGGGCGATGCGCTCCTCCTCATCGCCGCGAGTGCGGGCACCACGAGACTCATCGACAATCGGCCGCTGGAGTTCTGACAGCATTTCCGATGCGCGATTGTGATCGCCGGATGAACGCATTGTTAAGGCCCTGAAATATGCGCGTGAATGCGTCGTCCACTAATTCCGATTCGGTGCATGATTCGAGATGACGGGTGCTGAGACCTTGTCCTGAGTGTCCTGGAGGAATAGGCTCAGAAATAGCAAGTGACAAAGACGCCTTGTTAGTCGCAGCATCCGAAGGAGACTGAGGAAATGCAGGACATATGGCCGGTCCTCATCAATGTGGGCCTTGCAATCGTTATTCTCATCGTCACGTGGATCGTCGCCTCCATCGTCAAATGGGCGATCGCCAAACTCGTCGCCAAGGTTCCGGCTCTGCAGAGAGACGGGCACAACGGACAGCAGGTCGGCCGCTCGGTCGGGCAGATCGCGGGCCTCGTCATCTGGATCCTCGGTCTCATCGCCGTGCTCCAGCTCTTCGCCCTCGACCAGGTGCTCACCCCGCTGCAGGGTCTGGCGAACGGGATCTTCAGCTTCCTGCCGAACATCATCGGCGCGGGCTTCATCTTCCTCATCGGCTACGTCTTCGCGAAGATCGCCAAGCAGCTCGTCGTCACCGCGCTCGGCGCCGTCGACCTCAGCCGGATCACCTCGAAGTTCCGGTCCCTCGGTGACCGTGCCGTGAGCGTCGCCGACGCCGAGGGCGGCTTCCGTCGCCGCGAACCCGCAGGGCAGCCCACCGCCGCCTATGACCAGGTCCAGGGGCACCCGCAGCAGGGCGATCCGCAGCAGACCGGTCCGATCGGTCAGCCGGGTCAGCCGGGTCCGGGACAGCAGGGACAGCCCGGTCCGGGTCAGCCGATGCAGGGCCATCCTCAGCAGGGTGGACCCGTCGGTCAGGGCCAGCCGATGCAGGGGCACCCGCAGCAGGGCCACCCCGGGCAGCCGGGCATGCAGGGACAGCAGGGTCGGGGCCCGATGTCCGCTCAGGCCGAGGCGAACGCGCGTGTGTCCAACCTCGTCGGCAACGTCGTCTTCGGGATCATCATCATCGTCGTCTCGATCGCGGCCCTGCAGGTGCTCGGGATCGCCGCGATCTCCGATCCGGCGCAGCAGATGCTCGAGATGTTCCTCAACGCGATCCCGCTCATCGTCGCCGCCGGCATCCTGCTGGCCATCGGCCTGGCGATCGCGAAGTTCCTCGGCAACCTCCTCGAGGAGATCCTCCGCGGCATCGGTACCGACAGGGCGATCGAGTCGATCGGGATCGTTCCCGAGGGGACAAGCGCATCCTCGGTGATCACGAAGATCGTCCAGGTGGCGATCATGATCTTCTTCGCGATCATGGCCACCCGGATGCTCGGCTTCCCCGAGATCACGCGGATCCTCAACGAGATCCTCGCACTGGGCGGCAGCGTCCTCTTCGGCGCGGTCATCATCGCCGCCGGCTTCCTCATCGCGGCGATCATCGGGAAGTTCATCACCAACAGCATCGCGAGCAAGGTGCTGCGCTATTCGGCGATCGCCCTGTTCATCGCGATGGGCCTGCGCTACATGGGCATCGCCGATTCGATCATCAACCTCGCCTTCGGCGCCGTCGTCATCGGCGGAGCCGCCGCGGCGGCACTCGCGTTCGGCCTCGGCGGACGCAATGCTGCGGCGAGGCTGCTCGACAAGGTCGAGGACGAAGCCGCCGACGTCGTGGCCTCCTCGGTCGGTGACACGACGGAGGATCGTCCCGCCGGTGCGGCCGGTACTCCCGGCACCGGAACCACCCCCGGTACCGGCGCGCCCGGTGCCGGACCGGTCGGGGACGGACCTCTCGGGTCGGGACCCAGCCACGGCGACTGAGGACTGAGAGAAACGCGGAGGGCCGGCGATCATGGCGATCGCCGGCCCTCCGTCCGTCGAGGGTCGACCGCGCCGCGCCTATCATGACTGCATGGACAGGCCCTGGCCGAAGCAGCGCATCGACCCTTCGGGACCGCCGCTGCCCGGACGGGAGTGGATCGCGCAGGAATGGAACGAGGTCGTCTTCCTCCACTGGCGCGTCGATGCGGCCTTCGTCGACCCCCTGCTGCCGGCGGGCACCCGTGCCGACGTCCTTGACGACGGTGAGAGCACCTGGGTCGGGCTCGTCTGCTTCCGGTGCGCGAACACGCATTTCCCGCCCTTGGGTCGAGCGGGCCGGCTGGGCCCGATGGGCGACTTCATCGAGGTCAACGTCCGCGTCTACACCGTCGACGAGGTGGGCCGCCGCAGCGTGGTCTTCCTCTCGCTCGATGCGAGCAGGCTCCCACCGGTCATCGGCGCTCGTCTCTCGACTGGCCTTCCCTACTGGTGGTCCGCGGCCGCCCACCGAGTCGCGGGAGAGTCGGTGTCGTACACGATGACGAGACGGGGGACCGCGCTCGGCTCACGGGTGAGCATCGACTTAGGCGACCCGATCACCGAACCCGGCAGGCTCGAGGCTTTCCTCACCGCGCGGTGGGGGATGCACATCCGGCACGTGGGCGGGACGTACTTCATGCCGAACACCCACGAACCGTGGAGTCTGCGGGCCGCCTCGGTGACGGAGCTCGATGACGACCTCGTCACTGCGGCCGGGCTGCCGGACTGGGTGAGCACGCAGCCGCCCGACTCGGTCCTCTACTCGCCGGGAGTCACGGCTCGCTTCTCGCTCGGCCGGCGGCTCAGCCCGGTGCTCGGCAAGCTCCCGCGAGCGCGCCGGACGGTGTAGGGGACGTACGTCCTGGGCCCTCACATCGGCAGGGCGGCGACCGTGATGCCCATGACGACGAGGATGCCGGCGGAGACCGCCTCGATCCAGAAGTCGGTGCTGCGGCGCTGCAGGGCCGCAGCGGCCATGCCCGCGATGAACGCGAGCAGGATCTGGTAGGCCAGCAGCAGGCCGACGACGATCGTGACGAGGAGGACGTAGTCGGTGCCCGCCGGCGAGGCGGGCACGAGGGTCGGCATGACGGCGAGGAAGAAGAGACCCGCCTTCGGGTTGCTCAGCGAGGACAGGAGGCCGCGCCGGTAGGAGATGACCGATCGCAGCTGACCCCACGGGTGGGCGCCTGACGCCGGTGCGTCGGTGAGCGGGTTCTCGGCGACGATGTCGTCGCTGGCCGCCGCGATCTCACCGACGGGGCCGAGCGGGGCAGGACCGCGCAGTTCGGTGCGGATCCGCAGCGCCTGCCGGGCGGCGAGGACGCCGAGGAAGCAGAGGTAGGCGCCGCCGACGATCTTGAGCACGAGCAGCGCCGAAGGGTAGGCGGTGAGCAGGGCGGAGATGCCGGTCAGCGCTGCGACCATCCAGATCGTCATGCCGGTCGCCGAACCGAGGGAGTAGATCAGCCCTGCCTTGCGCCGCAGCGCCGAGAGCCTGACGGTGAGGATCGTCTCGGGCCCGGGCGTGACGGCGAGCACGGTGGCGGCGCCGGCGATGGTGATGAGCTCAGGACCGGTCATGGAACTCCTTGCGGGTGATGGTGCGGGCGGTGCGGCGGGGTGAGGGGGTGGTGCGGGACAGGCGGGGATGGGCGCGGTCGAGGATCGCACCGGATCCATTCTCATCCATCCCATGCATCAGGAAAAGCAATCATTGGCGAATGACCATCAGGTGAAAGCGAATGGTTCTCGGCTAGGCTGTGACCCATGTGGGATCTTCAGCGTCTGCGCGTGTGGCGCGCCGTCGTCGCGACGGGTTCGGTCGTCGCGGCCGCACGCAGCCTCAACTACACCCGGCCACCGTGAGCCAGCACATCACGACCCTGCAGAAGTCCGTCGGCGCTCCGCTCTATCGGCGTTCGGGCCGCGGCATCGAGGTCACCGAGCTCGGCCGTCGCCTCGCCGAGGAGTCCGCGGACGTCTTCACCGGTCTCGGCCGCCCCGACAGCCTCGTCGAGAGCTACCGCACGGTGTCGCGTCCGCGCATGCGCATCGCGGCGTTCACCTCCTTCAACGCCGAACTCCTGCCCGACATCATCGCCCCCGTCGCCGAGGCGCACGAGGACCTGCGCTTCGACATCCAGCTCAACGAGCCCGCGAAGGTCCGCCGCAGCCACTGCACGATCGAGATCCGCAACGAGGTCCCCCAGGATGACGAGGTGCACCTGCCGGGGATGTCGCGCACCGTGCTCTTCGATGACGACTACCGCGTCGTCGTCTCCGATCGTCACCCCTTCGCCCGCCGGGACTCCGTGCCCTTCTACGAGCTCGCCGCCGAACGCTGGGTCGACTACGACCTGTGGAGCGGGCCGACGAGCCGTGTGGTCGAACTCGCCTGCGCCGCGGCGGGATTCGAACCCGTGATGTTCGCCGCCTCCGAGGATGACTATGCGGCCCTCGCCCTCGTCGGCGCCAACCTCGCCGTCACCGTGCTGCCCCGCCTCTCGACCCTCCACCTGCCGTCCGGTCTCGTCGCCGTCGACCTCACCGACCCGGTGCCCATCCGCCGGGTCGTCATGCACATCCGGGACCGGGAGGCGCACCTGCCGCACGTGCGTGCCTTCGCCTCCGCCGCCGAGGCGATCGCCGCCGACCGTCTCCCAGCAGTCTGAGACCCGGCTGAGGCCCGGTGGGATAGGCTGTGCGCGTGAGTTCTGAAATCGAAATCGGCAAAGGCAAGCGCGGTCGTCGCGGGTACTCCCTCGACGACATCGCGATCATCCCCGCTCGTCGCACCCGCGACCCCGAGGACGTGTCCCTGTCGTGGCAGATCGACGCCTACCACTTCGAACTGCCGTTCATCGGCGCCCCCATGGACTCCGCGATGTCCCCGGACACCGCGATCGCGCTCGGCAAGCTCGGCGGCCTCGGCGTCCTCGACCTCGAAGGCCTGTGGACCCGCTACGAGGATCCCGCTCCGCTGCTCGCCGAGATCGCCCAACTGCCCTCGGACATGGCGACCGCGCGCATGCAGGAGCTCTACTCCGCCCCGATCCAGGCCGAACTCATCACCGCCCGCCTCGCTGAGATCCGCGAGGCCGGCGTCACCGTCGCCGGCGCCCTGACCCCGCAGCGGACCCAGCAGTTCTACAAGACCGTCGTCGACGCCGGCGTCGACATCTTCGTCATCCGCGGCACCACGGTCTCCGCCGAGCACGTCTCCTCCCAGGCCGAACCGCTCAACCTCAAGCAGTTCATCTACGAACTCGACGTCCCCGTCATCGTCGGCGGAGCCGCCACCTACACCGCCGCCCTCCACCTCATGCGCACCGGCGCCGCCGGCGTCCTCGTCGGCTTCGGCGGGGGAGCGGCCGCGACGACCCGCCGCACGCTGGGCATCCACGCCCCCATGGCCACCGCCATCGCCGACGTCCACGCGGCACGGCGGGACTACATGGACGAATCCGGCGGACGCTACGTCCACGTCATCGCCGACGGCGGCATGGGCACGAGCGGAGAGATCGTCAAGGCCTTCGGCGTCGGGGCCGACGCCGTCATGCTCGGCACCGCGCTCGCCCGCGCCACCGAGGCTCCCGGACGGGGCATGCACTGGGGCGCCGAGGCGCACCACCCCGAACTCCCACGCGGGCACCGCGTGGAGCTCGGCACCGTGGGCAGCCTCGAACAGGTCCTCTTCGGCCCCGGCCGCACCGCGATCGGCGAACTCAACCTCGCCGGCGCCCTGCGCCGGGCGCTCGCCACCACGGGATACGTCGACCTCAAGGAGTTCCAGCGCGTCGACGTCACCGTCTCGCCCTACCAGCCTGGATCGGTGGTCTGATCTGTTCCGTCTGGCCCTGACCCCCAAATGGCTGGGGTCCCTCCTCTTCGTCCTCGTCCTCGTCAGCTGCTTCGTCGGCCTCTCGGCCTGGCAGGTCGACCGGGCGCAGAACAAGAACGACGTCGTCGCGGCCGCCGACGTCGATGAGCTCAAACCGTTCAACGAGGTCATGGGCGCACAGGCGCCCATGCCCGGCATCCTCGCCGACCAGCGCGTGAGCCTCACCGGCCGCTGGCTGCCCGACGCCCAGGTCGTCATCCCCGGCCGCGTCCAGGACGGCAAGGACGGGTACTGGGTGGTCACGATGTTCGCCCCCGACGGCGCCCGCCTCGGCGAGGGAGCGGTCGCGGACACGAGCGGCAAGACGATCGCGATCCCCGTCGTCCGCGGATTCACCCCCGACGAGGCGACCGCGATGTCCTCGCGCGCCGCCGAGGGACCGGTGTCGATGGAGGCCCGGATCGGACCCATCGAAGGACCCGAACCCGGCAACGACCTGCCCGAGGGTCAGGTGAAGACGGTGTCGACCTCGCAGCTGATCAACCTCTTCCCCGACCTGCTCACGTACTCGGGATTCCTCATCCCCGAGTCGGCGACCGGGACGGGTGCCTCGGTGGGCACGGACGGACTCGCGCAGGTGCCCACGACGACGACGCGCGACCAGGGCGGATTCGACATCCAGTCCGCGGTCTACGCGATCGAATGGCTGATCTTCGCCGGCATGGCCCTCTACATGTGGTGGCAGCTGCTCCGGGACGCCTACCTGGGCCGCCGCCTCGGCGAGGACGGTCGGAAGCAGGACGACGGCGATGTCGAATACGTCGTCGTCAAGGCAGCCGGCCAGTCGACGATCGACCCCGAGGTGATGTCCGGGCTCACCGGACTGCCCGCGCACAAGCACGGCGGGAAGCGACCGCCCAAGGACAGACGAACCACCACCCCGACCGGAGGACCCGAAGCGTGAGCGACGACCCCAACCTCGATTCCCGCCCCGACGTCGACGGGGCCGATGTGTGGAGCGTCAAGCGCTTCACCTCGGCGCGCAATGCGCTGAAGTTCTACCGCGTCATGGCGATCATCACCGGCACCATGCTCATGATCCTCACGGTGGAGATGATCTACAAGTACCTCATCGCCGCCGACCCGAAGACCGCGCTGATGTTCGGCGACTTCAACCTCGCCGCGGCGATCGCGATCAGCCACGGCTGGTGCTACGTCGTCTACCTCATCGGCTGCTTCTGGCTCAACCAGCAGATGCGCTGGACCCTCGGACGCTACATCGTCCTCGCCCTGGCCGGCGTCGTGCCCGTGATGTCGTTCATCCTCGAACGCCGCATCAACCGGCAGGTCGAGGCCGAACTCGCCGCCGCGGTCGTCGTCGCCCCCAAGAGCTGAAGCCGCGCCGCCGGGTCGGGTGAGCGGGACGGCCCGCGTCTGCCGCGGGCTGAAGCCGCGTCTGCCTCGGTGCGACCGAGCGAACCCGCGGTTCTGGCGCGGCGGGTGCGGCGTTTAGAATTGGGCGCATGACGCAAACCCAGAGCACACAGGTGCCTCCTGTCCTCGTGGTCGACTTCGGCGCGCAGTACGCGCAGCTCATCGCCCGCCGGATCCGTGAGGCGGGACTGTATTCCGAGATCATCGCCCACGACGCCCCGGCGGCCGAGTTCGCGGCCAAGAACCCGGTGGCCATCGTGCTCTCCGGCGGACCCTCGAGCGTCAACGACGAGGCCGCCCCGCCCTTCGACACTGGCGTCTTCGACCTCGGCGTGCCGACGATGGGCATCTGCTACGGCTTCCAGCTGATGTCGACGAGCCTCGGCGGACGCGTCGCGAAGACGGACAAGCGCGAATACGGCTCGACCCCGGTCTCCGTCGCCGACCAGGGCGCCCTGCTCGCCGAGACCCCCGACGCCTACACGGTGTGGATGTCCCACGGGGATTCCGTCGCCGAGGCGCCTGCCGACTTCACCGTCCTCGCCTCGACGCCGGACACCCCGGTCGCAGCGTTCGAGCACGCGGAGCGCCGCTTCGCCGGCGTCCAGTGGCACCCTGAGGTCCTCCATTCGGAGAACGGGCAGAAGATCCTCGAGAACTTCCTCTACCGCGTCGCCGGCCTCGAAGCCGACTGGACGAACGAGTCCGTCATCGACGAACAGGTCGAACTCATCCGCAGCCGCGTCGGGGACAAGAAGGTCATCTGCGCGCTCTCGGGCGGAGTCGACTCCTCGGTCGCCGCGGCCCTCGTCCACAAGGCCATCGGCGACCAGCTCACGTGCGTCTTCGTCGACCACGGGCTCCTGCGCGAAGGCGAGAGGGAGCAGGTCGAGAACGACTACGTCGATTCGATCGGCGTCCGCCTCGTCACCGTCGACGCCCGCGAGCAGTTCCTCTCGCAGCTCGCCGGGGTCACCGACCCGGAGGAGAAGCGGAAGATCATCGGCCGCGAATTCATCCGCACCTTCGAGAAGGCGGCCGCCGAGCTCGTCCTCGAAGCCAAGGACGAAGGCGAGGAGATCGGCTTCCTCGTCCAGGGCACCCTCTACCCCGACGTCGTCGAGTCAGGCGGCGGTTCGGGAACGGCGAACATCAAGAGCCACCACAACGTCGGCGGCCTGCCCGAGGACATCCAGTTCCAGCTCATCGAGCCCCTGCGCACCCTGTTCAAGGACGAAGTGCGCTCGATCGGCCGCGAACTCGGCGTGCCCGAGGCGATCGTCGCCCGCCAGCCCTTCCCGGGACCGGGTCTGGGCATCCGCATCATCGGCGAGGTCACCGAGGACCGCCTGGCGATCCTCCGCCGTGCCGATGCGATCGCCCGTGAGGAGCTGACGAAGGCCGGCCTGGACAACGAGATCTGGCAGTGCCCCGTCGTCCTCCTCGCCGACGTCCGCTCGGTCGGCGTCCAGGGCGACGGCCGCACCTACGGTCACCCCGTCGTCCTCCGCCCGGTCTCGAGCGAGGACGCGATGACCGCCGACTGGACGCGGATCCCCTACGACACGCTCTCGGTCATCTCGAACCGGATCACCAATGAGGTCGACGACATCAACCGGGTCGTCCTCGACGTCACCTCGAAGCCTCCGGGCACGATCGAATGGGAGTGAGCACCGGCACGGAGTCCAAGGAGTCGGGCAGCGAACTGTGCCCCGCCGACAATTCCTGAACGGTGTTCAGTTAGGGTGGGGTCAGCCCGGGTGGGACCCGGGCCCGACCCGACCCACGGAGAACTCATGACACACGCATCGTCCACCCCCGCCTCGGCGGCGGCGTCCGCCTCGCTCAAGCCCGCCAGCCGAGCCGGGGACATCGCGCTCATCGCGGTCTTCGCCGCCCTCATCGCCGCGTTCGCGATGCTCCCGCCGATCCCCGTCGGACCGCTCGGGGTGCCGATCACCCTGCAGACGTTCGCGATCGCGCTCACCGGTCTCGTCCTCGGCCCGTGGCGGGCCGCCGCGGCGACCGGCCTCTACGTCGTTCTCGGCCTCATCGGCCTGCCGATCTTCTCCGGCATGCGCGGGGGCATCGCCGTGCTCGCCGGCCCGAGTGCCGGCTACATCCTCGCGTTCACCCTCTACGCGCTCGCCGCCGGATTCGCCGCCCGCTGGGCGCTGCGCCGGTTCAGCGGCGGCCGGCTGTGGGCGGCGATGTTCGCAGGAGCCCTGGCCGCGAGCCTGCTCATCGTCCATCCGCTCGGCATCCTCGGCATGTCGATCAACGGCGACCTCCCGCTCGGCGTCGCCGCCGCAGCCGACCTCATCTACTGGCCCGGCGACATCATCAAGACCGTGCTCTCCGTCTCCGTGGCCCTCCTCATCCACCGCGCGTTCCCCGACATCCTCCGCCGCCGAGGCGCTCGCCCCCAGGCCCCGGACGCACAGTGATCCTGCGGCGGAGTTCGACCACCGGTACCGCCGCGGGCGACCGGGACGCGGCGGATGGCGGGGAGCCGGCGACCGCCTCGGCGGGGGAGTCCTCACGCTCCTCAGCGGGGGACGCCGCGACCGCCTCGGCGGGGGAACCGGTCCGGGAGATCGCGCTGACCGGGGTGTCCGTCGGGGTCATCGACGACACTCCCGCAGGTGATGCCTACCGGTCGATCCTCTCCGACGTCGACCTGCGGCTGAGCGAGCCCTCGGTGGCCGTCATCGGCGCCAACGGCTCGGGCAAGTCGACGCTGCTGCAGCTGGTCCACGGGCTCGTCACCGCGAACGTCGGGCAGGTGCTCGTCGACGGCATCGACCCGGCCAGGCACCCCGCCGAGGTGCGCCGCCGTGTCGGCTTCGTCTTCACCGACCCCGCCGCGCAGCTCGTCATGCCCACTCCGCTCGAGGACATCGAGCTCTCCCTGCGCTCCCGGGTGCCCAGGCGGGAGAGGCGCGCGGCGGCCCTCGCGGTCCTCGACGAACTCGGGATCGCCGACCTCGCCGAGCGCAGCGTCTACGAACTCTCCGGCGGTCAGCGTCAGCTCGTCGCGCTCGCCGCGGTCCTCGCCGTCGACCCGCAGATCCTCGTCCTCGACGAGCCGACGACCCTGCTCGACCTCCGCAATCGGGAGCGACTGCGCGCGCGTCTGGCCGATCTCGTCGCCCGTCGCGGGGTCCGTATCGTCTTCTCGACCCATGACCTCGAGTTCGCCTCGATCGCCGATCGTGCCGTCGTCGTCGAGGACGGCCGCATCGCGTGGGACTCGACCCCCGCCGAGGCGGTCGCCGCCTACCGCGAGATCATCATGAGCGAATCCCATGAGTGAGCCGGGTCCGAACCGCACCATGCGGACGCTGAGGCGTCGGGCGGGCAGGCGCGCGGGCATCCGGCCGCGGCCCCAGCTCTTCGGGCGGGTCGTTCGCCGGCCGACGTGGCTCCACCGCGTGCCGACGGGGTGGAAGCTCGCGGTCATCGCCGTCATCGGACTCGTCGCTCTGATCTACCGTGACGGCATCGTCAACTGGTCGATCTTCGCAGTCCTCACGGTCCTCGGCTTCAGCGCGCGCCTGCCGCTGCGGCGCTTCCTCATCCCGTGGGCGTATGCGGCGGTCCTCGTCGCCATCGTCATGGGACTCCAATACCTCTTCGGCACGCTCGAGGCTGGGTTGACGGTCGCCGGCACGGTGTTCGCGTGCGTGCAGGCGGCGCTGCTGCTCACCCTGACGACGACGGTCGGCCAGCTCCTCGACGCCTTCGCGGTCATCGTCTCACCGCTTCGCCGCCTCGGCGTCGATCCGGAGATCATCGCACTCACCGCGAGCCTCATGGTCCGTGCGATCTCCCATCTCTCGGGTCTCCTCGCCGAGGCGGACCGCGCCGCCCGCGCCCGTGGACTCGATACGAGCCTCAAGGCCCGCGTGGTCCCGGCGATCCTCCGGTCGGTCAAGTACGCGCAGGACACCGGCCGCGCCCTCGACGCCCGCGGCATCGTCGACTGACGTTCGGGTCGTCTGAGTCCCTCGGCGACTGGGTCTGGGGCTCGGATCGGGCCGACCGCCTCGGCGGATGACGTCGTCCACGGATTCCGCTGTTCGCTCGGGGTTCGCTGCGGCGGAGTATCCTCAGGCGTGCAGGCCGCCTGACCTGCACGAGAGGAGCGAATCATGACCGAGGGCACCGTCCTGCTCGCAATGGATTTTCAGAACGGCATCGCCGGCCGCTTCGCCGAGACGGCGCTGATGGACCGCGTCCGCGAAGCCGTCGCCCACGCCCGGAACACCGGCATCCCGGTCGTCTGGGTGCATGTCGCCCTGCGGCCGGGCTACCCGGAACTGCCCGAGACCTCACCGTTCATGCGCATCGCCTCCCACGGCGATCTCGATGAGACGAGCGAGTCGACGCAGATCCTCGATGTGCTCGGCCGCCGCGAGGACGAACCGCTCGTGACGAAGCGTCGGGTCGGGGCGTTCTCCGGCAGCGATCTCGCCGCGGTGCTCAGCGGGCTCGGGGCGACGAACCTCGTGCTCGCCGGCGTCGCCACCCGCGGTGTCGTGCTTGCCACGTGGCGGCAGGCCGCCGACCTCGACTTCGGCGTCACGGTGCTCTCGGATGCGTGTGCCGACCCCGACGAGGAGGTCCACCGCGTGCTCACGGAGAAGGTCTTCTCCTGGCAGTCCGACGTCCTCACCGTCGCCGACTGGATCGCCCGCTGACCCGAAGCCCCCATCGAGACCGCCGCTTTGCGACGCGCGTTCATCGAGACCGCCACTTAGCGCCGAGACCGCCGCCTGTGCGCTGCAGTCTCGGCGCAAAGTGGCGGTCTCGGTGGTGTGAGGGTCTCGATGCGCTCGCCGGCGGAGGGGTGTGCGGGCAGAGCGGCGGTCTCGGCGCGAAGTGGCGGTCGCGGTGGTGGGGGCTCTCGCGCTGCTCAGCGGGGAGCGGCGGCGCCCTCCCATGCGAGGACGTTGAAGCTGCGGCCCATCACCTGCGGGGTGGGATTCTCGATCGCCCGCGAGTAGTGGCCCACCAGCTGCGAGCACACACTCTTCCACGACCGGCTGAGCACCTGCTCGCGGCCGGCGATGCCGAAGGCACGGCGTTTGGCATCGTCGCCGAGGAGGTCGACGACGTGCTCGCGCATCGCCGTGAGGTCCTTCGGCGCGTACAGCCACCCGGTGCGCGAGGAGTCGACGAGGTCGAGGGGACCTCCGCGGGCGGGCGCGATGACCGGCACCTGGGAGGCCATCGCCTCCTGGATCGTCTGGCAGAACGTCTCGAGCTCCCCGGGCGCGACCATGAGGTCGAAGCTCGCGACCGCCTGCGCGAGCGCGTCCCCGCCGAGGAAGCCCGCGAAGTGCGCGCCGGGCAAGGTGCGTTCGAGCTTCGAGCGCCACGGACCGTCGCCGACGATGACGAGCTTCGCTCCGGGGATGTCCGAGAGCACCGCGAGGTCCTCGACCTGCTTCTCCGCGGCGAGCCTGCCGACGAAGCCGATGATCCGCTCCCCGTTCGGGGCCACGGTCCGTCGCCACGCCGCGGAGCGGTGACCGGGGTCGAAGCGGGTCGAATCGACCCCACGGGCCCAGTGATCCACCTCGGCGACGCCGAGCCTGCGCAGCTGATCGATCGTGTACGAGGACGGGGCGAGGGTGAGGGAGGCGTGCTGGTGGAGGTTGCGGACATGCGTCCAGAGCATCGCCTCGATGCCGTGCATGCCGTAGCGGGCGGCGTAGGCGGGAACCTCGGTCTGGTAGATCGCCACTGTCGGCAGGCTCAGGCTCTGGGCGGCGAGCACCCCGCGCCAGCCGAGGACGAAGGGGCTGGCCAAGTGGACGACGTCGGGGGCGAAGCGTTCGAGGAGGCGGCGGATGCGGGTGACCCCGCCGGGGGCGACGCGGATGCGACGGTACTTCGGCAGGGCGATCGAGGGGACGCGGACGATCTTCGCGCCGGAGACCTCTTTGGGTCCGTCGCGGCGGGTGCCGGGGGCGATGACGAGGACTTCGTCGCCGCGATCGGCCAGATGGTCGAGGACCCGCAGCAGTGAGTGGGTGACCCCGTTCATGTTGGGGAGGAAGGATTCTGCAATGATCGCTACTCTCACACCACCCAGTGCACGCTCCGATGGTGAAGCGACGACGACTCAGAGGCTACGTGTCGGCGACGAGTTGCCGAAATCAGTTCATGCAGGCAGACGCCCGATGGCCGGTGTCCGACCCGTTCGCGACGGAGGTGAACCCTGCGTAAACTTGAAGGAGCCGCAGGCGGCACCGGACGACCGTGCGCCGGGCGGCTGAGTGCTGCGGGACAGAGACGAGAGGACAGCGCGTGATCTGGACCATCATCGCGGCAGGCGTGGCCTCTGTGCTCATCGTCGCCGCGGTCATGCTCATCATCCTTCGGTTCAATCAGCTGTCGATGGCCCGTTCGCTCTGCGATGAGGCCAAACGCCAGCTCGTCGTCGAACTCCGCGCCCGCCACGGACTCGTCCCCGCGTTCATCGGCACCATCGGGCAGGTGACGACCCGTGATCTCGGCAGCCTCGAACTCGCCCTCGCCTCCGCCGAACGTGCCCCCTTCGGGCCGCGCGGGGCGGCGGCGGAGAATGCGCTGACAGCAGCGATCGACGATGCCGCCCTCCTCCCCGGTCGCCGAGGCGGTGGCCCCGTCACAGCGCCGGCCGACGCGGCATCTGCGGCGGTGGCCACCACCTCGGCGCAGGCGGGCATGCGCGACGAACTCGACATGACCGTCCACCTCCTCCACGGCCAGCTCACCGTCCTCTCCGAGCGGATCGTCGCGGTGAGCCGGCTCTACAACGCCAACGTCGACCGCTACCACCGGCAGCGCGGACGGCTGCTCTCGCGCATCTTCGGGGGAGTCTTCCGGCCGCGCGACCATTTCACGGAAGTGCCGACCGCCGCGGTCGAGCCGTCGCCCGGACCCACGATGGCATCGACGGCATCGACGGCATCGACGGCATCGACGTCATCGACCGCACAGCCGTCCGCCCCCGCACCGTCGACCCCTGAGAACCGGTCCGACCGGTCCGGTCGCGGGGTGGTCGAGGCATGACGCGGTTCCGCATCGACCTCGGCTACCGGGGCACGGACTTCCACGGCTGGGCGAAGCAGCCGGGCCTGCGCACCGTCCAGGGCAAGCTCGAGGACGGCCTCGCCCGCGTCACCGGCACCGAGGTGCCCACCGTCGTCGCCGGCCGCACCGACGCCGGCGTCCACGCCCGCCGGCAGGTCGTCCACGTCGACCTGGGCGAGGAGGCGATCGGCAAGCTCGTCGGGCGCACCAATCGCACCGCTCAGACCGCGCTGCTCTCCCGTCTGCGCGGGGTCCTCACCGTCGACGGCTCCGATGACCTCGTCGTCCATGCCGTCACCGAGGCGCCCGAGGACTTCGACGCCCGCTTCTCCGCCCTGTGGCGGTCCTACCAGTACCGGCTCGCCGATCATCGGTCCTTCCTCGACCCCCTGCTCACCGAGGTGACCCCGCGTCACAAGGGCGAACTCGACGCCGAGGCGATGGCCGAGGCCGCGGCAGAGGCCCGCGGCCTCCACGACTTCCTCCCGTTCTGCAAGCCGCGGGAGGGGGCGACGACGATCCGCACCCTCCACGACCTCGATGTCGCCCGCGACGACGACGCCGTCATCACCATCGACCTGCGCGCCGATGCGTTCTGCCATCACATGGTCAGGGCGCTCGTCGGCGCCCTCATCCGGGTCGGGTCCGGTGCATGGCCGGTGACCCGACCGGCGGAGATGCTCGCCGAGGCGGATGCCGGGATCACTGCCGAGACCCCGATGTTCGTCACCCCGGCCCACGGCCTCGTCCTCACCGGAGTCGGCTATCCGCCCCCGGAGGACTACGCTGCGAGGGCCGCCCAGACGATGGCCCGCCGCGACCTCGACTGACGCCGAGCGGACAGTGCGGCTTGCGTTCCTGACCGCCCCCTGGGAGAACGATCCGTGTCGGTGGCCGAAGCCTTGACCGCCCACTGCAGGGGTGGTGGACTTGGTGGCCCGGCACCGGCGAGCCGAGCCTTCCCCGACCGCCACATCCCACCCACCGCCACATGCGAAGGACAGCGCAATGTCGGAAAAGAACATCATCCTCCTCACCTGGGACAACTCGAGCACCGCCTACGAAGCATTCAGCAAGTTCCGTGACCTCGACTCCGCGGCGATCACGATCGTCGCCTCGGCCGTCGTCGAACGCACCGGGAACGGCCAGCTGCGCGTCACCGACGGGCAGGACAACGAGATCGGACTCTCCACGCTCGGAGGTGGGGGCATTGGTGCCCTCATCGGCATCCTCGGCGGGCCCTTGGGCATGCTGCTGGGATTCGCCACCGGAGCCCTCATCGGATCGACCGTCGACGCCGAACGATCCTTCGACGCCGAGGACGCGCTCTCCGTCTTCAGCAGCGCCCTGCCCTCGGGCAGGACCGGCGTCATCGCCGAGGTGGACGAGACCGATCCCGCCGTCCTCGACGACTTCGCCGCCACGACCGGGGCGACCCTGCTGCGCCGTCCCGAGGACGAGGTCCTCGACGAGGTCGCCGCCGCCGAGGATGCCGCCCTGGCCGCCGCCGACGCCGCCCGGGAGAAGGCGCGGGAGGCGAAGAAGGCCGAACGCAAAGAGAAGCGTCAGGAGCGGATCGACAAGATCAAAGCGAAGTTCTGACCGTACACCGCCGCTGCGGCGTCCGACTCGCCCCCGGAGTCGGACGCCGCAGTCGCGTGCGCTCATTCCCACCGCCTGCCTTGCTGTCATTCACGACGAGTTTGTGAGGAATCCTCTTCCCAGATGTGAGAATCCTGTGTAGATTCACGTAAAGGTCACTCGTCGTTCGCTTCCCTGCGACACGATGAGTTCGCTCGATCCTCTTCTCTCTCCGCCCTCGACGCGGCGGACGTCATGACCAAAGGATGCGAATCTATGTCGAAGCTTCTCACCAAGGCGCTGGCAGCCGGTGCGGCCGTCTCGCTGCTGACCCTGCCGGGCATCGCCCCGACCCAGGCGGCCACGCTGGGCAGCTCCCCGGAGTCGGAGACCGCCCAGGAATCCGAGGTCGGATCCGGAAGCAACGCCCCGGAGACCGCTCCCGCCGAGGCTGAGCCCGGCACACCGGCGGCAGCGGAGTCGACGAGTGAACCCTCGGCGGCGCCGAGCGCCGACCCCAACGCCGCCCCCGCCGGTACGAAGGTCCAGCTCATGGGCATCACCGACTTCCACGGACGCATCGTCGAAGCGGGATCGCAGGTCGCCTCGGTCGTCGAAGAGGAGCGGGCCAAATTCGCCGGCGTCGAGGGTGCGGCCGGCACGGCCTTCCTCTCCGCCGGTGACAGCATCGGCGCCTCGACCTACGTCTCCTCCTCGCAGCAGGACTCGCCGACGATCGACGTCCTCAACGCGATCGGACTGCAGGGATCGGCGACGGGCAACCACGAATACGACAAGGGCATCGACGATCTCACCGGTCGGGTCGCCTCGGAGGCGGACTTCCCGTACCTCGCCGCGAACGTCTACGACAAGGGCACGACGAACGTCCCCGACGGTCTCGAGGAGTACACGACGATCGACGTCGGCGGCGTGAAGATCGCCGTCATCGGCGTCGTCACGAAGGACACGACCTCCCTCGTCTCACCCGACGGCATCGCCTCGGTCGACTTCGGCGACCCCACGGATGCGGTCAACCGGGTCGCCGACGAGCTCGACGCCCTGCCGGAGGACCAGCAGCCGGACATGACGGTCGTCGAGGCCCACCTCGGCGCCTCATCGACGGAGAGCCTCGCAGCGGCGGAGGCATCGAACGCGGAGTTCAAGAAGCTCGTCACCGAGGCGGACCCGTCGATCGACGCCCTCCTCACCGGGCACACGCACCTGCCCTCGAACTTCGACGCTCCCGTCCCCGGCGATCCCGACCGCACCCGCCCGGTCATCCAGGCCGGCAACTACGGGTCGGTCGTCGGGCAGCTCCAGCTCGAATCCGACGGTGCCGGCAACTGGACGACGACGAAGTCCGATCTCATCTCGACGAAGGACAAGGACTACTCCTCACCGGTCGTCGACAAGGTCAAGCAGATCGTCGCCGACGCCGACGAGAAGGCCAAGGGGCCGGGCTCGGTCGTTGCGGGCACGATCACCGAGGACATCACCCGCGCGACGAAGGACGGGGCCGAGGACCGGGGTGCCGAGTCCACGCTGGGCAACCTCGTCGCCGATGCGCTCAAGTCAGGCGTCGCGGACTCCCAGCTTGCGCCCGCCGACTTCGGCATCACCAACCCCGGCGGTCTGCGCACCGACCTCAAGTGCGATGACATCTACAACACGGAGAAGCGCTGCGAGGTCACGGCCGCCGAACTCAACGCGGTCCTGCCGTTCGCCAATGACCACGGAGTCGTGACGATGAAGGGCGCGGATGTCATCGGACTCTTCGAGGAGCAGTGGCAGCCCGAGGGCGCATCCCGCCCGTTCCTCCACCTCGGCATCTCGAAGGAGCTCGACGTCGTCTACGACTCGAGCGCCGAACGGGGCCAGCGCGTGAAGTCGGTCAAGGTCAACGGCAAGGAGATCGACCCGAACAAGGACTACCGGGTGGCGACCCTGAGCTTCCTCGCCGCCGGCGGCGACAACTTCTCCTCGTTCGCGAAGGGCACGTTCGAACTCTCCGGTCTCACCGACTACGAGACGTGGACGAAGTACTTCAACGAGAACTCCCCGGTGGCACCCGACAAGTCCGAACGTCAGGCCGATGCCGCGAAGGACGTCATCACCACCGGTGACCTGGCCGTCGACTTCACCGCGCCGGAAGCCGGGATCGCGGCGGGAGCCTCGGGGGACTTCCTGCTCACGACCGATGCGAAGACAGAGATCCCCGGACCCGTCGATGTCACCGTCGACCTGCCCGAGGGGTACACAGTCACCGCGCAGTCCGGTGCGGGTCGGTCGAGCGGCGCGCAGTCGGGCGGCGCGCAGTCGGGCGCGCCGTCGGCGAAGGTGAAGAAGGCGGCAGCGGGGCAGGCGACGATCACACTGACGTCGATCCCGGCGGGGAAGAGCGAGGTTGCGCTCACCGTCACAGCGCCGCAGGATGCCTCGGGTGAGGTCACGGCGAAGGCCACGCTCATCGCCGGTGACGCCCAGTGGTGGGACAACAACCCGCTGCCGTTGCCCCGCTCGTTCGAGGCGACCGCGAAGGTCACCGCCGATGGGGGCGCCGATGCCGGGGGTGGATCCTCCGACGCGGGTGGTTCGGCCGACGGCGGTGCCGCCGATGGCGGTGGCTCGGCTGACGGTGGTGCTGACGGTGCCGGGTCGAACGGCGGGTCCGATGCGACCGGGTCGTCGGATTCGGCCGGCGGCTCGAACGCCGCGGGCAGCTCGGATTCCTCGGGTGGTTCGGACGGCGGCTCCGAAGGCGCCGGGTCGAAGGACGGCGGGAACCTGCCGCGCACCGGCTTCGAAGCGATGAATCTCGTCGCCGCAGCGCTCGCGCTCATCATCGCCGGCGGCGCGGCCGTCACCGCGATCCGCAGGCGCAAGGCCGACGTCGAGGTCTGACCTCGGCAGGACGAGCCGCATTGCGCATAATGAGGGCCGGGGGTCACTCCCCGGCCCTCACGCGTGCGCAGACCCGTGTCCGTGGTCAACGCCCTCCGCACCTCGGCAAGGCGGACCCGACCTCACACCTCGGCGATGGTCTCGGTACTCGGCGGAGGGGAGGGGGTGGCCGTGGTCGGCGGGGCCGCCTCGGCGGGGGAGTCCGGAATCCTGAACGTCTCGAGGTGGGCGAGGACGGGGACGAGGAAGAGGATGCCGACGGCGGGGACGACGATGCCGGAGTCGTTGATGATCGTGCCCACGCCGAGGAGGATCGCGAGGCTGATCATGCCCGCGCGCAGCAGCGGGATGCGCGCGTAGAGGTCGACGAGGCCGCCCAGGGCGAAGCGCTGCGGCATGAGCGCGACCCAGAAGACGGCGATGATGATGAGCGGGAGGATCACTGTCATCCACGACTGGGTGAGGATGTCGATGTTCATGTCGATCTTGCGGGCGAGCACGCCGAGGGCCTCGCCGCTGATGAGCGAGTCGAAGAACCGCCCGAAGTGGGTGCGCTGGTCCGCGGGGCGCAGCCAGTCGAGGAAGAGGACGAGGAGCATGACGAAACCGGCGATGCCGACGGTGAGCCCGAGCCGTTTGAGGGAGAAGCGGATGCCCGCCGAGGCCAGCGCGAGGTAGGCGACGCCGATGATGAGGGTGGGCACCGACCCGAACTTCGTGCCCAGACCCGGTGCGGCGAGCAGCACACACGAGACGAGGACGGGGACGAGGACGATCGCGATGCGCACCAAGGGCCTCGTCGCCATCGAGGCGAAGCCGGCGACGGCGAGCAGCAGCGCACAGCAGTAGAGCGCGAGCGCGGAGTTGCCGATCCCGTAGAACCGGGAGGCGATGAGCAGAGGCTCGCCGAGCAGCGTCGACATCTGCAGCTGCGACCCGGTGATGACATCGTAGGCGAGGACGAGCACGGTGACGACGCTGACGAAGAGCACCGGACCCAACCGGTGCCTGCGCCACGGCCCGAGCAGCGCGAGCGCCCCGAGGACCAGGGCCCAGCCGACGAGCGCCCCGAGCATCGCGATGTCCGGGTTCGTCGCCCGCTCCCACGGCAGCACGTTGACGAGATACGTCGAGACCGGCAGGGCGGCGAAGACGATGCCGAGGCGGTAGGCCGTCGAGTGGACGAGTTCGGCGTTCCTGCGCCGCAGGAACCACGCGAGGGCGAGGAGCCCGGCCATGAGCGAGGCGACGACGGGGAAGAACCACGTCGAGATCTCCTTCTGCGTCTTCACCGCCACCTGCCGGTCGAGCACCGACTGGTAGCGCGACTCCCACGACCCTCCGGGATTCGATGACATCGGGGCCCCGGCGACGTTGCCCATCGGCTCCCCGCCGGAGAGCTGGACGAGTGTGGGCGCGATGTCGGGCACCTGGACGAGGCCGGGCTGCCTCGTCGACGAGGAGGTGAGGAGACCGGGATCCTCACCGGGCTTGAGCATCATCGTCGCCTGCATCGAGGAGCCGTCGTGCGTGCCGTCGGCGATCGAGGAGAAGATCACGGGGGTGGTACCCTCGCCGAGGCCGTCGGAGGCGTCCCCTGTCGCCCAGCCCGTTGCGGCGAGGATCGCACCGACCCGGCGGTCGAGGTCGCGCAGGGAATAGCCGTCGGCCTCGGTGTTGCCGAGGTCGACGATGGTGAGGTTCCCGGATTCCGACGCCGAGGCGGCCTGCGGTCCGATGTCGTCGCCGATCAGCGACCAGTCGTCGATGGCGCCGGTGGGGTCTGCGGCCGCGATCGCGGCCCCGGGTCCGAAAGCGGAGATCCGCGGCACCGCCTCGGCGAGCCCGCCGAGCGCGGCATCGTAGTTGTCACCGCGGGCGACCTGCGCGTAGACGTCCCAGTCGGCGACCCAGCCGTCGAGCGGGGGCTGGGGGACCCGGCACTGCCGGCGGGGTTCGTCGGCCGCGCGTCTGCCCGAGCCGACCGCGAGCCATCCGTCGACCGGGCAGCTGACCGACCGGACGCTGCGCGGGGTCATGGTCCCGATCTGCGCGGACTGCATCATCGCCCAGAGGTTCGGTGTCGTCTGCGGGTCGAGGTCTTCGAAGGTGAAGCCGGAGGTGCCGATGAGGATGGTGCCCCGTTCCGCGGGGGTCGGTGCGGTCTGGGCCGGTGGGGACTGAGCCGGTGCGGCTTGGGACGCCTGGGGGAGACCGACGACGAGCACGGCGACGGCGAGACAGAGCATGAAGGCGCGGACGAGCCGCGAATGCAGGAGCGCGCTCATCGTCTTGGCCGCCCGTTCGTGTCAGTGCCGTGCGTCACACTGGCGGCATCGAGGGTGGACCCGGCGGATCCACCAGGGCCGCAGTCGCCACTGACCGTGTCGCCACGGGCCGTGTCGTCGCGGGCGGTGTCGTTGCGATCGTCGCGGTCCTCGGCGCCGGTCTCCTCGAGGCGAGGGTCGGCGCACAAGGAGAGGAGGTAGGGAAGGAGGACCATCGCCCCGGTCGAGGGCACGGCGATGCCCGAGTCGGTGAGGATGAGCCCGACGGTGAGGCCGGTGACGGCGGCGAGGAACCCTGAGTGGAGGTCCTCGTCGGCGAAGAGAGCGGGCAGTCGGCCGCGCCAGTGCCCGAGGACGCGTGCGGTGCGGGTCCGGCCGCGGAAGCGCGGGAAGTGAAGGAGGTAGCGGAGGAAGACCAGGATCGCGATGATCGCGAGCGGTGTGACGATCGCAAGCGCCGGGTTGATCTGGATGATGTGGAGGTTCGCGCTGAGCTTGCGACCCACGACCTGGAGCGCCTCTCCTGTGACGAGCTGATCGAAGAAGTTGCCGAAGTGCGAGCGGCTGCCCGAGGGGCGCAGCCAGTCGAGGAAGGCGATGCCGATGAGCACGGCGAGGGACGCGATGCCGATGAGTCCGAGACGGACAATCGAGAGACGGATCCGGCTGACGAGTGAGAGGAGGACGAGGAGGCCGGCCAGCGTGGCGATGGTGCCGCCGAACTTCGCACCCCATGAGGGATTGCCCGAGACGAAGACTGCGAGGAGTCCGACGGCGGCAGGGACGAGGACCACCGCACGACGATGGCCGCTTGCCCGCAGGCGGGAGATGACGAGTCCGAGGAGGATGAAGAGACTGACGATGAAGATCGCCGCGCCCTGATTGCCCAGGCCGTAGAACCGCCCACCGACGATCGGGTTGTAGCCGAGCAGCGAGTTCGCCTGCAGCCGCGACCCGGTGGCGAGGTCGACGGCGATGACGACGACGGTCACCAGGCAGAGTGCTGCTACCCGGCCCCGCCACGTGCGACCCCACGGCGGCAGCAGGGCGATGACGAGCATCGCTGCCGCGCCGAGGAGCACGGACACGGTGAGTCCGAGCTCAGGAAGCGGGAATCGCGCCCACGGCAGGAGCCCGGCGAGGAACGCGCCCATCGGCACGGTCGCGAGCACGAGGCCGATCCACCCGAGCAGTCGATGGACCCCCATGCCGAGATCGGCCCGCCCGGAACCGGACCGTCCCCGGGAGAGACGCTGAGACACGAGGCGGGTGAGCCTCGGCGCCCACCGGTCGGCGAAGACCGCACTGAGCAGGAGCCCGCAGAGGACGAAGAGCACATAGAAGGCGATGTCGAGGGTGAGCGAGAACGTCGAGAGCTGCTCGTAGACCGTCTCGGCCTTCGTCGCCTCGGTCTCGAGGTCGAGGAGCCTGTCCTCGGCCGAGGCCGCCGACTCGTCGACGTCGAAGGCGATCCCGCTGGGGGACTCGATGCCGAGCAGTCCGAGGATCCCGGGTGCGAGATCGGTGAGCTGGAGGAGACCCGGGCTGCGCGTCGACGCCGAGGACACGGTGCCCGGAGCGAAACCGGGTCCGGCCCCGATGAACGCGCGCAGCCGCGGAGACCCGGAGCTGTCGCCGAGACCTGCGACGATGACCGTCGGGTCGTCGCCGGCGGTCTCGCTCAGCGCATCGAGTTTCGCACCGAGGCGGCGGTCCGCTTCGGCGACAGCGGTCTGCCGGTCGTAGTCGACGGGCACGGTGTAGGAGTAGTTGGGGATCGGATCGTAGAGCCACGAGCGGGACCCGATCGCCCCGAGATCGATGAGCGAGAGCCGACAGCCCGCGGCGATCGCGTCGTCGGTGTAGGTCTCCACGACCCCGTCGGCATCCGCGGCGGCATAGGCCGCACCGGGACCTTCGGCCGCCACGCACGCAGAAGCGTCCGACCCTGCCGGCGCGGCGTCGCGGACGAAGCGGGCGAGCATCCCGTAGTCGACGGTGTACCCGGTGCCCTCGTTCGGCTCCTTGACGGAGGCGAAATCGGGAATGCGGGCGCTCGCTTCACGACCGGTCGCCTCGGCGAGATCTTCGTCACCTGCCGACGCACTCGCTGCGGCATCGTCCGCCTCGGCTCCAGAGGCGGAGTCCGCGGCCTGCGCATCCGTCGTCGGGGCCATGAGGGCCGGGCAGCGGGCAGGATTGTCGACGTCGGGCTCATGCTGCGGACCCGCCTCGGCGCGGGCCCCGGAACCGAACGACAGCCAGCCGGAGGCCGGACAGGTCGCAGAACCGATCGTGCGGACGTTGAGGTTGGCCACCGCGCCGCGGGAGGCGAGGGCGAAGAGGTTCGGTGTGCGTTCGGGATCGATGTCGCCGATGGTCAGACCGGGTATGCCGATGACGACGGTGCGCTTCGACGTCCCCTCGCCCGCGACCTTCGCACCGGTTCCGTCGGTCGGCTGCGGTGACTGCTCGGTCGGCTGCGATGACTGCGCGGAGCCCGGGGTGCTCGGTGTCGACGCCGCCGCGGGAGCGGCTGTAGGGGAGACGAAGAGCGCCAGGAGCCCGACGACGATTCCCAGCACCAGGATTCGGGGAGCGGGAAGGCGAAAGGGCAGGAAGGAGTCAGGCGGCACAGGACAATGGTATCGGGTGCCGCATCTCACCCTGCTGGCATCGCCCTGGACGTTTGCTCCGCGGCCCGGCGGCCATGTATATTTGATTGTCGTTGTGTGCGCTCGTCGTCCTCCCTTGCATAGCCTCTTGCGTTGCAGGCCCGTAGGTGGGGAAGCGAACGACGGACGGACCCGATTGAAGACAGACAGCGCCTGAACGCATCAGCCTCACGACCCGATGAGTCAGCAGGCGCTGGACCCAGAGATACACAGATACGAAAAGAAGGCTACTTTTGCGTACGTACACCCCCAAGCCCGGCGATGTCGAGCGCCAGTGGCACGTCATCGACGCCACTGACGTTGTGCTCGGTCGTCTTGCCACCCAGGTTGCACGCCTGCTGCGCGGCAAGCACAAGACCACCTTCGCTCCGCACATCGATTCCGGTGACTTCGTCATCATCATCAACGCCGACAAGGTCGCGCTGACCGGTGCGAAGCTCGAGCAGAAGCGCGCTTACCACCACTCGGGTTACCCGGGCGGCCTCAAGAGCGTCAACTACGCCGAGCTCCTCGCCTCCAACCCCGAGCGCGCAGTCGAGAAGGCTGTCGCCGGTATGGTCCCGAAGACTCGTCTCGGACGTGCCCAGATGCGGAAACTCAAGGTCTACGCGGGTGGCGAGCACCCGCACGCCTCGCAGAACCCGCAGCCGTACGAACTCAGCCAGGTCGCGCAGTAAGCGCCCCTAGCTCTAGACCTACCGAGGAGAACCGTGGCTGACACCGCCAACGCGACCGAAGTCGAAGAACTGACCGAATACACCTCCGAGACCCCCGCAGAGGCCGGCCTGGGCGACCAGACCGCCGGTGGACGCGGACAGTCCCTCACCGCCCCCGGAAACGGAGTGGGCCGCCGCAAGCAGGCGATCGCCCGCGTCCGCCTCATCCCGGGCTCCGGCGAGTGGACCATCAACGGACGCACTCTCGAGGAGTACTTCCCGAACAAGCTGCACCAGCAGCTCGTCAACGAGCCCTTCCGCCTGCTCGACCTCGAAGGACGTTTCGACGTCGTCGTGCGCATCTCGGGTGGCGGACCCTCCGGACAGGCCGGCGCCGTCCGCCTGGGCATCGCTCGTTCGCTCAACCAGATCGACGCCGAGTCGAACCGCCCCGAACTGAAGAAGGCAGGCTTCCTGCGCCGCGACGCCCGCGTCAAGGAACGCAAGAAGGCCGGTCTCAAGAAGGCCCGCAAGGCCCCGCAGTTCTCGAAGCGCTGATCCGCTTCGACCGACCGCGCATGGTCTGCCACTGATGCGCGACCGGTTACGCAAGTGCGGCCCCGAACCCGTTCGCCCCCCCACTTCGTGCATTCACCGCCCGCAGCGCACCTCGCACCCATGACGCCTTCCCCGGACACGGGGGAGTGCACATCACCGGGACAGAGGGACAGCCGCCTCGGCGCGCCGATGACCATGCACTACGATCGAACAGAACTGTGAGAAAGGACCTGCCCATGGCACGACTCTTCGGAACCGACGGGGTGCGCGGCCTCGCCAACCGGGACATCACGGCGAAGCTGGCCCTCCAGCTCTCCGTCGCCGCCTCCCGAGTGCTCACTCAGACCTGGAACGGAGACCGACGCCCCTTCGCCGTCGTCGGCCGCGACACCCGCGTCTCCGGTGAGTTCCTCTCCGCCGCCACCAGCGCGGGGATCGCTTCGGCCGGAGTCGACGTCCTCGACGCCGGCATGCTCCCGACCCCGGGCATCGCCAGTGTCGTCCGCGACACCGGAGCCGCCTTCGGCGTCGTCATCTCCGCCTCCCACAACCCCATGCCCGACAACGGCATCAAGTTCTTCGCCGCCGGCGGCACGAAGCTCGACGACGCCGTCGAGGACGAGATCCTGGCGATCCTCGACCAGGAATGGGTCAGGCCCACCGGTGCAGACGTCGGACGGATCTCCCGCTACCCGGCCGCGGCCGATGAGTACACGGAGAAGCTCGTGCGCTCGATCGCCCCCGACGGGGTCAGGCCCCTGTCCGGGCTCAAGGTCGTCGTCGACTGCGCCCACGGTGCCGCATCGATCGTCGGACCCGCAGCCCTGCGTCAGGCCGGCGCCGAGGTGATCGTCTCCGCAGCCGAACCCGACGGATTCAACATCAACGACGGGGTCGGCTCGACCCACCTCGAACCGCTCCAGCGCCTCGTCGTCGAAACCCAGTCCGACCTCGGCGTGGCCTTCGACGGCGACGCCGACCGCTGCCTCGCCGTCGACTCCCTGGGCCGCGTCGTCAACGGCGACCAGCTCATGGGCATCCTCGCGATCGGGCTCAAGGAGCTCGGCGTCCTGGCTGGCAACACCCTGGTGACCACCGTGATGTCGAACCTCGGGCTGCGCCTGGCCATGGACCGCTACGACATCGCGACCGTGCAGACGGCCGTGGGCGACCGGTACGTGCTCGAGAAGATGCTCGCCGACGGTTACTCCCTCGGCGGCGAGCAGTCCGGTCACCTCCTCATGCTCGACCACGGCACAACCGGCGACGGCGTGCAGACGGCCCTGCACCTGATGAAGCGGATGGCCGACGCCAAGCGCACCCTGGCCGACCTCGCCGCAGAGATCCCGCAGCTCCCGCAGGCGCTCGTCAACGTCAAGGGCGTCGACAAGCACCGCGTCGACCACCCCCATGTCGCCGCCGAGGTGGCCGCCGTCGAATCCGAACTCGACGGCACCGGCCGGGTCCTCCTCCGCGCCTCAGGGACCGAGCCGCTCATCCGCGTCATGGTCGAAGCCGAGACCGAGGAGATCTCCCGCGCGCAGGCCGAGCGCCTCGCCGCCGTCGTCAAGGAGCACCTCGCGCTCTGAGGCACGCACTCTGAGACTCCGGTGAACCGCTTCGGCGGGGACGCAGACGGACAATGCAGGCCCGGGACGAATGATCGTCCCGGGCCTGCGTCGTGCCTGCACCGCGCACGCGGTCAGGTGCCGAAGCTCAGAGCGCGAGCTTCTTGCGCACCCCGGCGGAGAAGAGGTCGACGGCGATGATGAGCACGAGCACGATGAGGATGTACGTGAGCATCGAGTCGAACTGGAAGGACTTGATCGACTGGTTGATGAGCAGGCCGATGCCGCCGGCACCGACGAGCCCGAGCACCAGGGACGAGCGCACGTTGACGTCGAAGCGGTAGAGCAGGAGCCCGAAGAGCTGGGGGACGACCTGCGGGAACGTCGCGTTCGCGACGATCTGCGCCCGCTTCGCGCCGGCCGTGGTCAGCGCCTCCGAGGGGCCCGGGTCGATCTCCTCGATCGCCTCCGACCACAGCTTGCCCATGACGCCGGTGTTGTGGAAGATCAGCGCGAGCACGCCGGGGAAGGGTCCGAGGCCGACAGCGGTGACGAAGACGAGGGCGAAGACGATGTCGGGGACCGCGCGGAGGAAGGACATGATCGCGCGGGCGACCTGGTAGACGACCGGGTGCGGTGAGGTCGTGCGCGAACCGAGGACGGCCAGCAGCGCCGAGGTGGGGATCGACAGCGTGGTCCCGAGCAGTCCGATCCACAGGGTGATGCCGGTGGCCTGGATGCCCGGCCACACCGTCTCGGTCCAGTCGAGGTTGGGTGGGAACGCCTCGGCGAGGAAGTTCGCCATCCCCTGCCGGCCGTCGACGAGCGTGACGAGGGAGAAGTCCGTCTCCCGCAGGGCGACGACGTGGAGGAGGACGATGACGACGATCGCCGTCGCCAGCTGCCAGCCGCCGAAACGGCGGATCGGCGGCTGGAGCGCCGGCTGCGTGTTCGTCAGCGGCACGGTGCGCAGAGTGGTGCCGCGCGTGTCGGGAATCGTCTTCACTTGCTCTCCGAATTCGTCATGGGGGTGTAGAGGCCGGTGATCTCCTCAGGCGGCACTTCGCTCGCGCGCCCGCGGAGGACGATCTCACCCGAGCGCAGGCCGATGACGGTGTCGGCGAACTCGCGGGCGAGGTCCGGCTGGTGGAGGACCGCGGCGACCGCGAGGCCCTCATCGTGGGCGAGGTCGCGCAGCAGGCCCATGACCGTGCGTGCTGCCTCGGGGTCGAGGGCGGCGACGGGTTCGTCGGCGAGCAGGACTTCCGCACCCTGGCACAGGGCGCGGGCGATCGCGACCCGCTGCTGCTGTCCGCCCGAGAGCGTGCCCGCCCGCAGTGTGGCCTTCTCTGCCAGGCCGACCCGGTCGAGGGCGACCATCGCCTCCCGGCGGATCGCCGCCGGATAGAACCACGGGTGCAGCGAGGACGCCACCGGCATGCGGGAGAGCGCACCGGCACAGACGTTGTCGAGCACCGAACGGCGGGCGACGAGGTGGATCTTCTGGAACACCATCGCCGGACGCCCGTGCTCCCCGCCGATCTCGATCTGCCCGCCCTGATGCGGGGTGAGACCGGCGACGGCACGCAGCGTCGTCGACTTGCCCGAGCCGTTCGCACCGAGGAAGGCGAGCAGCTCGCCGGGAGCGACGGAGAAGCTGACGTCGTCGAGCACGGTCGTCGACCCGTACGCCACGGCGAGGCCGGAGACCTGCAGCAGCGGGGCCGCGGCAGCCTCGGACGCCGAGGCGGGCCCGGCGGTCGTCGCCGAGCCAGGGGCCGCCTCGGCGGGGGTGGTCTTCGCTGCCATCAGACGTCCTCTTCGGTGAGGTTCATCGTCTTCGCGAGGTCGAAGAGCGGCTGGTAGGTGGACTTGTCGACCTCGATGAGCTGTCCGGCGGGTTCGACGCCGAGGTAGCCTGCGACCTCGGCGATGTCGTCGGCCGGGAGGTTGAGCAGGGCGTCCTTGACGGCCTTCTTGAACTCGGGGTCGGCCGAGGCGGCGACGGTGATCGGGTCGTTCGGGATGGGCTCGGACTTCCAGATCTGGCGGAAGTCCTCCTGCTTGAACGTGCCCTCCTTGATCGCGGTGCCCATCGTCTGGGAGTTGATCTGGGCGGCGTCGACGGTCTTGTTGGTCAGGGCGAGGAGCGCCTCCGGGTGGCCGCCGGCGTAGTTGAGGTTGAGCTCGGATTCCTTGATCCCGGCCTGGGCGAGGGCGTAGCGGGGCAGGGCGTCGCCCGAGGTGGAGCCGACGCTGCCGAGCGCGAGGTCCTTGCCGCGCAGATCCTCGAGGCTCTGGATGTCGGAGTCCTTGGGCACCCAGATGCCGCCGGTGTAGGAGCTCAGCTCGCCCTCGGCGGTGCCGAAGGAGGCCAGCGGCTCGGCGCCGGCACGCTCGGAGGCGAAGACGTAGCCGAGGGGACCGAACTGGCCGATGTCGAGCTTGCCGTTCTGCATCGCGAGCACCTCGGCGGAGTAGTCCTCGAGGACCTGGACCTCGACGGGGCAGTCGAGCGACGTCGACAGCGATTCGGCGACGGCCTTGTAGGCGGGTTCGAGCTTCTTCGGGTCCTCGAAGGGTTCGATGCCGAAGGTGATCTGGCCGTTGGGGCAGGTGGCGGATTCGGCCTGCGCGGAGGTCGAGCAGCCGGAGAGGACGACGGGGGCGAGGATGACGGCGGCGGAGGCGAGGGCGATGTGGACGCGCTTCATGATGTTCCTTCGTGGTGTGAGTGGATCTGGTGAGTGTGTGAGCGTGGATCTGGTGTGCGGTCGTGGACGGTGGCGGTCAGGCGGATCTGGTGAACGGTCTGGAGGTCTGTGGTCGGGCGGGTCCGACCCGGTCGGGCAGGTCCGACCCGGTCAGGTGGCCAGGCGCTCAGGCGGTCAGGCGCAGCGATGGGCGGATGTCGGCGAGCGTGCGCTCGGCGAGTCCGAAGGCGATGGTCATGCCGATGCCCGTGGCCACGGTGGCCACGGTCGTGCGCTCGTCGACGGTCTCGACGAGCAGCGGACGTTTCGGGCTCGAGGCGTAGATGCCCTGCCAGCGCTGCCGGATCGAGAACCCGGTGGGCTGGTCGAGGACGGCTGCCGCCTCGGCGAGGAGGACCTCCGTCGTCGACTCCGGAATGAACGGGTCGACGCTGCGGCCGTACTCGTGGGAGTCGCCGATGATGATCGTTCCGTCCGGGCGGGGCCCGAACATGACGTTGGCGCCGACGGCGATGAGCTCGGGGGCGCTGCGGGCGACCTCGTCGCGGACCGCCTCGGCGGCGGGCATCGACGCGAACGCGTCGTAGCGCAGCAGGGAGGTGCGGGAGAGGACCGCGGCCTCGGTGCGGATGTGCTCTGGGGTCGCGGCCAGCGTCATCGACAGCGCGCATTCGACGAGCTCGGCCTCGGCGGCGAGCTCCGGGAAGAGCGCGGGCAGTTCGTGGCCGGTGCACACGATGACGTGATCGGCGGTGAACGCGCCCACCGAGGTCTCGACGGTTCCCTCGCCCACCCGGGTGACGCGGACTCCGGTGCGCAGGTCGACCGCCGAGGTGGCGGCCAGGGTCTGCGCGAGCCGCGGTGCCGCGGTGCGGGGGTCGACCCGGAGGTCCGCGGTCAGGTGGGCGCCTCCCACGGCGCCGCGCAGGCGGGCGTGGGGGTCGCCGGTGACGGCCGCACCGAGGCGATCGGGCGTGAGCAGGTCGATCGCGGCCGCGCCCTTCGCAGCCCGCGCCTGTTCGAGGATCGCCATCTGCGCCTGCGATGAGGCGACGACGAAAGCGCCGGTCGGCGCGGCCCAGAAGTCGGCTTCTGCGGCGGCGTCGAGCCAGTGCTGGCGCCCGGTCGCGGCGAGCTCGGCGAACTCGTCGGTCTGACCGGTGATGCAGGCGTGGCCGAAGTTGCGCACCGAGGCCCCGCGCGGGGCCTGGTCGGCTTCGAGGATCGTCACGCTCAGGCCCCGGCGGGCGGCGGCCCGAGCGTGGGCGAGGCCGATGATTCCGGCCCCGACGACGATGATGTCAGAATGGGTCATGCTTCGAGACTGCCGTGTCCGGGAGGCCGGAGACAAGCGGATTCGGGGCATGTATATATAAGTTGGCGAGCCGTTCATCTCCCAGCATCGAGCTGGGGTGTCTGTTCATCCGGCGTTCAATCGCGGAGGCTGGAAAGCCGCGACAGGTGGGTTAGGGTCGAACCTATGATGACAAGTTCACGTTCACCTCTCGAGCCGCGTGCGGCCCTCCACCGGGTCATCGGCGACGAGCTGCGGGCGCGGATCACCGACGGGCGCCTGCCCATCGGGGCGGCGCTGCCGAGCGAAGCCGAGCTGTGCCGCGAGTTCTCCGTGTCCCGGGGCCCCGTGCGCCAGGCGCTCGCCGCCCTGCGGGCCGAGGGCATCATCGCCGGCGGCCAGGGCGCGGTGGCGCATGTCGTCGGCTCCGTGCCGACGCAGTCGATGACGAGTTTCCTCTCCTTCTCCGAGTGGGCGCAGTCGACGCAGCGCAGGCCTGGTCAGCGGACGGTCGAACTCGCCAAGCGCGCGGCCACCGAGGATGTCGCGGCGGCGCTGTCCGTTCCGGTCGGTGAGCTCGTCGTCGAGATCATCCGGGTCCGCCTCCTCGACGAGGTGCCGGTCATGGTCGAGCGCACGAGCTTCACACTCGAGGCGGGCCGTCATCTCTTCGACTTCGACACCGACAGCGGGTCGATCTTCGCCCACCTCAAGGGCAACGGCGTCGAACTCGTCGCCGCCCGCCACACCTTCGACGCCGTCGCAGCCGAGGGCATCGACGCCGAGATGCTCGACGTGCCCTCCGGCTCGCCGCTGCTGCGGGAGCGGCGGATCACCTCGACCGGCGCCGGGGTGCCCGTCGAATACTCCGACGACCGGTACGTGCCCGGGCAGGTGACGTTCACGATCAACAACACCGCCGCCTCGGGCAGCTCCGTCGTCCGCCTCGTCCCCGACCAGTGACCAATTCGCTTTCGCTTCCACCCCTTTGAAGGAGACCACTATGACCATGATCGAACTCGCCGTCTTCGATATGGCCGGCACCACCCTCGAGGAGCACGGTGACGTCTACCGGGCTCTGCGTCAGAGCGTCGAGGAGACCGGCACCGAGGTGACCGAGGAGAACCTGCAGACCTGGATGGGCACCGACAAGGTCGAGGCGATCCGCAACCTGCTCCGCCTCGGAGGGCACACGGGCGACGAGGCGACGGTTGCGGCGTGCTTCGACCGGTTCCGCGCCCTCCTCGGCGAGTTCTACGCGGCAACCCCGCCCGAACCGCTGCCTGGCGTTCCCGAGGCGCTCGCGGCCCTGCGCGCGAACGGGGTCAAGGTGGCTCTGACCACCGGATTCTCGACCGATGTCGCAGGCCCCCTGCTCGAGGGTCTGGGCTGGGCGACGGGGGAGGACGGCAACCTCGACGCCGTCGTCTGCTCCGACGAGGTGGCCGCGGGCCGGCCGTACCCGTACATGATCCAGCGGGCGATGGAGCGGACCGGGACGAAGGACGTCCGCACGGTGCTCGTCGCCGGTGACACCGTCGTCGACGTTGAAGCGGGATCCGCGTCAGGGGCCGGCGTCGTCCTCGGCGTCGAGACCGGCAAGCTCACTGCCGCAGACTTCTCAGCCCTCGACGGAGCGAAGTCACTGCCCTCGGTCGCCGAGATCCCGGCCTTCCTCGGCCTCGGAGCCTGAGCGCAGCCATACCAGTCGTCCACGCTCCATCCACGCGCACCAGGCAGGGTGCGCCCCGGCCCGCCTCAGCTGTCGGAGAACTGTGTCGCGTAGAGCTCGGCGTACCGGCCGCCGCGGGCGATGAGCTCACTGTGCGAGCCGGATTCGACGATGCGCCCGGCTTCGACGACGAGGATCGTATCGGCCTGCCGGATCGTCGAGAGCCGGTGGGCGATGACGAGCGCCGTGCGCCCGGCCATCGCATGGGCGAGCGCCTGCTGCACGGCCGCCTCGTTCGTCGAATCCAGCGCCGAGGTGGCCTCGTCGAGGACGACGATGTCCGGTGCGGCCAGCAGCATCCTGGCGATCGTCAGCCGTTGGCGCTCACCGCCGGAGAGGCGGTAGCCGCGCTCGCCGACGACGGTGTCGAGACCGTCGGGCAGGGCCGAGATGACGGAGTGCAGCTGAGCGCGGTCGAGTGCGTCGGCGAGCTCCTCCTCGGTGGCATCAGGCTTCGCGAGCAGCAGGTTCGAGCGGATCGACTCGTGGAAGACGTGCCCGTCCTGCGTGACGACGCCGACGGTGCGCCGCAGCGTCTCGGCGGAGAGTTCGCGGACGTCGACCCCGCCGATCGTGATCGCGCCCTTGGTGACGTCGTAGAGCCGGGGCAGCAGCGAGGCGATCGTCGACTTGCCCGCACCCGAGGACCCGACAAGCGCCACGGTGTGCCCGGCCGGGATGGTGAAGCTGAGGTCGTGGAGGACCTCCTGACCGCCGCGGGCGTCGAGGACGGAGACGTCCTCGAGACTTGCGAGACTGACCTGTTCGGCGCTCGGGTAGGCGAAGCTCACGTGGTCGAATTCGATGCCGAGTCCGCCCTCCGGCAGCTCCTTGGGCTCCGTCGGCTGCTTGATGAACGGGACGAGGTCGAGGATCTCGAAGACCCGCTGGAAGCTCACGACCGCGCTCATGATGTCCAGGCGCGCATTCGCAAGCATCGTCAGAGGCGTGTAGAGGCGGGTGAGGAGAAGCGCGAGGGTGACGACCTGACCGGCGTTGAGGTGGCCGAGGACCGCCTGCGCGCCACCGATGCCGTAGACGAGGGCGAGAGCGAGCGCGGAGACGAGGGTGAGAGAGGCGACGAACGTCGACTGGAGCATCGCGACCTTGACGCCGATGTCGCGGACCTGACCGGCACGGTCGGCGAACTCGCGGTTCTCCGTGGACGGATCGCCGAAGAGCTTGATGAGCGTGGCACCGCCGGCGGAGAAGCGCTCTGTCATCCGCGTCGACATGTCCGCGCTGTTCTCCGCGGCCTCGAACTGGAGGGACGCGAGCCTGCCGCTGAGCATCCGCGTGGGGATGATGAACAGCGGCAGGAGGAGGAACGACAGGGCGGTGACCTGCCACGAGATCGTCACCATGACGCCGACGGTGAGAGCCAGCGAGACGATGTTCGACACGATGCCCGAGAGCGTGTTCGAGAACGCGCGCTGGGCGCCGATGACATCGGTGTTGAGCCGGGAGACGAGCGCTCCGGTGCGGGTGCGGCTGAAGAAGGCGATCGGCATCGACTGCACATGCTCGTACACGGCGGTGCGCAGGTCGAAGATCAGCCCCTCGCCGATCTGCGAGGACAGGTACCGGTTCGAGATGCTGATCGCGGCGTCGGCGATCGCGAGCGCGCCGATCGCCACAGCGATCCAGACGACGGTGGCGACGGGCCCGCCGCCGGTGATCGCATTGACGACGTCGCCGGCGAGCACCGGGTTGAGCACGCCGATGACCGCGGAGCCGACGGAGAGGGTGAGGAAGACCGCGAGCTTCCTCTTGTGCCGCTTCGCGAACCCGACGATCCGCCGGTAGGTTCCCGGCTGGATCTTCGTCTCCGGGGTGCGCTTGCTCTTCACCGAGGTGTACATCACCCGATGCGCTGAATTCAGACTCATCCTCGCCTCATCTCCTCGTGTCGCCCGGCGCGCCGCAACGCTGCGACCCGGGCGATGGCGCATCGCCTCCTCGGGCATCCGAACGGTGGGGCGTTCGAATCGTGCACCCTGTGCAACTGCACTCGCGCGCGTAATATTTCCCCGTGCAGTTCGCTTCCCGCGAACCTGTCGTCATCCCTCGCCGAGGCGGCTCCGCAGTCCCAGCGTCACCGAAGACCCAGCCCGGCCGGCTCGAGCGGACGTGCCCGGCCCCGGGCGGCCGGCCCAGCGCTCCTCCGCAGGCCGCGCGTGCCCTCAGAGCTTGCGCAGCTGGATCTTGCGGATCGTGTGGTCGGCGGACTTGTGGAGGACGAGGTCGGCGCGCCCGCGGCTGGGCAGGACGTTCTCCCGCAGATTGGGGAAGTTGATCGAGTCCCAGATCTCCGTGGCCAGGGTGACCGCCTCGTCGTCGCTGAGCTTCGAGTACCGGTGGAAGTACGAGTCCGGGTCCTGGAACGCACCGTGCTTGAGTTTGAGGAACCGCGAGACGTACCACTCGCGGATGTCCCGGGACCGGGCGTCGACGTAGACGGAGAAGTCGAAGTAGTCGCTCGTCGAGAGCCCGACCGTGCCGTCCGAGCGGGGCCTGGCCGGCTGGAGGACGTTGAGCCCTTCGACGATGAGGACGTCGGGGGAGCGGACGACCACCTCGGCGCCGGGGACGATGTCGTACGTGTGATGGGAGTACACGGGGGCCCTGACCTCGGGCGCGCCGGACTTCACGGCGGAGAGGAAGCGCAGCAGCCGGCGACGGTCGTAGGACTCGGGGAAGCCCTTGCGGCCGCCGAGGTGACGGCGCTCGAGCTCGGCATTGGGGTAGAGGAACCCGTCGGTGGTGATGAGTTCGACGCGCGGGGTGTCGGGCCAGCGGGCGAGCAGCTCACGCAGCACACGCGCCGTCGTCGACTTGCCCACGGCCACGGAGCCGGCGACGCCGATGACGAACGGTGTGCGCTTGGCGTCCTGCGGCTCGAGCCCCTGATCGTGGAGGGGAGAGAAGAACTCGCGCGTCATCTGGTGCTTCGCCTGCCGGGCGGAGACGTAGAGGTTGAGCAGGCGGGAGAGCGGCAGGTAGACCTGGGCCACCTCGTCGAGGTCGATGCGATCGCCGAGGCCGCGCAGCCGTTCGATGTCCCGCTGCGTCAGCGGCAGCGGCGTCGACTGCGCGAGCGTGCCCCACACGTCCCGGTCGAACTCCCAGAACGGCGAACTCGGCTGGTCGTCGAGTCTCCGGGCAGTGTTGAGTCCGGCGAGGCGGCGCGCACGGTCAAGCTGTGGGTCGACATGAGGCATGGGGACAATTGTGTCATGCGTCATCGGTCCGTCATCCCGCAGTCAGGTGCCAGCGCAGGTGCCCGCTCAGGTGCCCGCGCTCACATGCCTGCGGTGCCCGAGCAGGTGCCCGCGCTCACACCCGGTCAGTGGGGTCCGTCACGACGGGATCGAACCTGGGTACCCGCCTCCAACCGGGCTTGACTCGGCCCAGTAAAATTCCTCTCATGTGTGGAATCGTAGGTTATGTCTCCAGTGCGCCGGTCGCCGATGTCGACCATACTGCGCTCGACGTTGTGCTCGCCGGTCTCAAACGGCTCGAATACCGAGGATATGACTCCGCTGGAGTCGCCCTCGTCACCCCGGACGGCGAACTCGCCACCGCGAAGAAGGCAGGCAAGCTCTCCAACCTGACCGACGACCTCGAAGCGAACGCGCTGCCGCTCGCGCAGACGGGCATCGGTCACACCCGCTGGGCGACCCACGGCGGTCCGACCGACGTCAACGCCCACCCCCACCTCGGCGACGGTGGACGCCTCGCGCTCATCCACAACGGCATCATCGAGAACTTCGCGCAGCTCAAGGCCCCGCTCGTCGCCGAGGGCTTCGAGTTCACCTCGGAGACCGACACCGAGGTCGCGGCCGCGCAGCTGGCGAAGAACTACCGCGCCACCGGCGACCTCACGGCCGCGATGCGCGAGACCGCCGCCCAGCTCGAAGGCGCCTTCACGCTGCTGGCCGTGCACGCGGACCTGCCCGGCACCGTCGTCGCCGCACGGCGCAACTCGCCGCTGGTCATCGGCCTCGGCGAGGGGGAGAACTTCCTCGGCTCCGACGTCGCCGCGTTCATCGACTACACGCGCACGGCCGTCGAGATCGGCCAGGACGAAGTCGTCACCATCACCCCCGACTCGGTCGTCATCACCGACCTCGCCGGCAAGGTCGTGCCCAGTGAGCAGTTCGAGGTCGACTGGGACACCGCCTCGGCGGAGAAGGGCGGATTCTCTTCGTTCATGGACAAGGAGATCCACGATCAGCCGCAGGCCGTCGGCGACACCCTGCTGGGCCGCTTCGACACCGAGGGCAAGCTCAGCCTCGATGAGATGCACATCGACGAGAACGTGCTCAAGTCCATCGACAAGATCGTCGTCGTCGCGTGCGGCACCGCCGCCTACGCCGGTCAGGTCGCGAAGTACGCGATCGAGCACTGGTGCCGGATCCCCGTCGAGGTCGAACTCGCCCACGAATTCCGCTACCGCGACCCCGTGGTCAACGAGAAGACCCTCATCGTCGCGATCTCCCAGTCGGGGGAGACGATGGACACGATCATGGCCGTGCGCCACGCCCGCCAGCAGGGCGCGAAGGTCATCGCGATCTGCAACACCTTCGGCTCGACGATCCCGCGCGAATCCGATGCCGTGCTCTACACGCACGCGGGACCGGAGATCGCCGTGGCCTCGACGAAGGCGTTCCTCTCCCAGGTCGTCGCCTGCTACCTGCTCGGCCTCTACCTCGCGCAGCTGCGCGGGAACAAGTTCCGCGACGAAATCGCCCTCATCCTCAAGGACCTCCAGACGATCCCGGAGAAGATCCAGCGGATCCTCGACGAGGGCAAGGACCAGGTGCTCGGCCTCGCCCGTCGCAACGAGGACGTCGGCTCGGTGCTCTTCCTCGGCCGTCACGTCGGCTACCCGGTCGCGATGGAGGGCGCGCTCAAGCTCAAGGAGCTCGCCTACATCCACGCCGAGGGCTTCGCCGCGGGCGAGCTCAAGCACGGTCCGATCGCGCTCATCGACGACGGCCAGCTCGTCATCATCGTCGTGCCCTCGAAGCGCGGACGCGATTCGCTCCACGCCAAGGTGATCTCGAACATTCAGGAGGTCCGGGCGCGCGGTGCGAACACCGTCGTCATCGCCGAGGAGGGAGACGAGGACGTGCGCGAGTTCGCCTCCGAGGTCATCTACGTCCCCGAGACCTCGACGCTGCTCGCGCCGCTGCTCACCACGGTCCCGCTGCAGATCTTCGCGATGGAGCTTGCGACGGCCAAGGGCCTCGACGTCGACCAGCCCCGCAACCTCGCGAAGTCCGTCACCGTCGAGTGATCCCTCCGGTGCTCCCGGTGCGCGGCATCGGGGGCACCGGCCCGGCAGGTCAGCGAGTCGCGGCGGCAGGTCGCCGACGGCCGCAGAGTCTCGTGGTTCCACACAGCGTCAGAGGAGGCGCAGCATGGCCATTCTGGGAATCGGCACCGACATCGCCGACGTTCCGCGCTTCGCCGAGCACATCGAGCGTGTGCCCGAACTCCTCGACCGCCTGCTCACCCCGGCCGAGCAGCTCAAACGCAACGGCAAGCGCCGCACGGACGCGTCCCTGGCCGCCCGGTTCTCCGCCAAGGAGGCCCTGAAGAAGGCGATCGGCTTCCCCGGATGGCTGCCCTGGCAGTCCGCCGAGGTGGTTCCCGCCCGCTCCGGCGCCCCGTCGTTCCGTCTGCGCGGGCTCGTGCTCGAGCACTTCCGGGCCATCGGCGGCACGAACCTCCACCTCTCGATCACCCACGATGCCGACGTCACGGTAACGTTCGTCATCGCCGAGGGGGAGGGCCCCTCGCTCAGCCCCGGTATCGACTGGGACTGAGCCGCTGGGGCTGCGGGCGCGCGGCCTGCACGCCCCGCGCACGCGCGACCCAAGCCGCGCGACCGCGCCCCACGCGAATCCTGGACGCTCGGTGTCGAAACCGCGGCCCAGAATCGTCACCCAGCGTCCGGGAAACGCCATTGACGACGTCGAGAAACGATGCAGGGCGCGGAGGCATAGACTCAGCTCATGAGCACTCCTGACGCGGCGCCATCGTCCCTCGCTTCCTCCGCCGAGGCTGTGGCGTCCCTCGCTTCCTCCGCCGAGGTTCTCGCTTCCCTTCCCACTTCCGCCGAGGCGGCCGCGCTCGCCGGCGACCTCGCCGCCCTGCGCCGTGTCCTCCACGCCAACCCCGAGGTGGGCCTCGAGCTGCCGGCGACCCAGCAGCTTGTCAAGGACGCGATCGCGGGTCTCGACGTCGAGATCACCGAGGGCACGGCGCTGTCGTCCCTCGTCGTCGTCCTCCGCGGCGGCAGTCGCCGGGAGGACTCCACCGGCGTGGTCCCCGCCGTGCTGCTGCGCGGGGACATGGACGCCCTGCCCGTGACCGAGGCGACCGGCTTCGACTTCGCCGCGACGAACGGGAACATGCACGCGTGCGGCCACGACCTCCACACCGCGGGCCTCGTCGGGGCCCTGCGCCTCCTCCACGACCGGCGGGCAGAGCTCCCCGGGGACGTCGTCTTCATGTTCCAGCCCGGTGAGGAGGGCTACGACGGGGCCGGGAAGATGCTCGACGAGGGCGTCCTCGATGCCGCGGGGCCTCGGGTCAAGGCCGCCTACGGCGTTCACGTGTCCGCTGATCAGGACCTCGGCGTCGGGTCGTCGCGGCGCGGTTCGTACATGGCGGCGTTCGCGAAGATGACGATCACCGTCCACGGCAAGGGCACGCACGCCTCCCGGCCGGCCACCGGCAGAGACCCCATCCAGGTCGGGGCGATGCTCGTCGGCCAGCTCCAGGAGTACGTCACCCGCCGCTTCGACATCTTCGACCCCATCGTCGTCACCGTCGGCCAGTTCACCGCGGGCACCGCCCCCAACGTCATCCCCGACCTCGCGACCCTCGTCGTCGGCGTCCGCACGTTCTCCGAGACCGCGACGACCCGCGCCGAGGCGGAGCTGCCACAGCTCGTCAGCGGGCTCGTCGCCGCCCACGGTCTCGAGGCCGAGGTCGACTATGAGCGGATCCTGCCCCCGACGATCAACGACGACGCCGAGGCGGACTTCTTCCTCGAGACCTTCGCCGACCTCTTCGGCGACGAGCGCACCGTGGTCCGCCGTGACCCGCTGCCGGGGTCAGAGGACTTCTCCCGTGTCCTCGCCGAGGTGCCCGGGGCGTACGGCCACTTCGGTGTGGCCCTGCCCACCCTGCCCGTCGAGGAGCGCGAGGCCAACCACTCTCCGCGCGCCCGACACAGCGACGCGGGACTGCCCGACCATGCCCTCTTCCTCGCCCACCTCGCCGGTCGCAGGCTCCACCAGCTCGCCCGGGAGTGAGGTCGCAGCGCCGACCCGACGAGAACGACGTCGACCCGTCCAGTCAGAGAGGAGGCACCCGTGCCGACCTACGCGTATCCGAGTCGCACCGTGCGCGACGCCGAGGTGCCCCTGCTTGAGGCCGGTGTTCCGCTCATGGCGCATGCCGCGGCCGCCCTCGCCCGCTTCTGCGCCGACCGGCTCCGCGTCGATCGCGGCCAGGTCGCCGGTGCCCGCGTGTGCGTGCTCGCAGGTCCCGGCAACAACGCCGGTGATGCGCTCTTCGCCGCTGCCGCCCTTGCTCGCCGGGGCGCCCGGGTCGGCGTCATCGTACTCTGCGGCACCACGCACGACGCCGGGCTCGCCGCCGCACTCGCCGCCGGCGCCGACCGCATCGACGTCTCCGCCGACGACAGCCCCAGCACCACAGCCGGCAGCCCCAGCACTACAGTCGCCGCCTCGACCGCCTGGGCTGCGGCCCTGACCGATCTCGACCGCGCCGACCTCGTCCTCGACGGCGTCCTCGGCACCGGCGGCCGGCGCGGCCTGCCCCCGCACATCGCCCACCTCATCCGCGACTGGCGGGAGCGCGAATCCGGCGGCACCGTCATCGCCGTCGACCTGCCCTCCGACCTCGACCCCGACCCCGCGGAACCCGCTCACGCACGCATCCACGCCGACGCCACGCTCACCTTCGGCGGCCTCAAAGCCGAACTCGTCGACCCCCGCACCGCAGACTTCACCGGCGACATCCACCTCGTCGACCTCGGCCTGCCCCTCGACGCGGACGCCGCAGTCGCCGAACTCCTCGACCCCAGCGACCTGCGCGCGGAGTTCCCCCGCCCGCGCCCCGAGTCCCACAAGTACTCCCGCGGCGTCCTCGGCATCGTCGCCGGCTCCCGCGACTTCCCGGGCGCAGGCGTCCTCACCGCCGGCGCCGCCGTCAACGCAGCCCCCGGCATGGTCCGCTTCCTCGGTGACCGCGATGTCGGCGACCGCATCCTCGACCGCCACGCCGAGGTGGTGCTCACCCCCGGACGCCTCGACGCCCTCGTCCTCGGCTCCGGCGACCCCGAGACCGGACTCGTCGAGACCGCACTGACCGCGATCGGCGACACCGTGCCCGTCCTCCTCGACGCCGGGGCCCTCGAGATGGTCGGCCACGCCGAGGCGGCACCCCTGTCCGGAGGTGCGCACCGACTGCGCGGACGACCCGTCGTCCTCACCCCGCACGCCGGTGAGCTCTCCCGGCTGCTGAGCCGCCTCCTCGGCGAGATCATCACCGCAGGCCGGGTCACCGCCGACCCTCTTCTCTGGGCTCGGAGGGCGGCAGCCGACACCGGCCACATCGTCCTCCTCAAAGGCTCACGGACCGTCATCGCCTGCTCCGACGGCTTCGTCGTCCTGCCCGCACGCGGCCCTGCGAGCCTCGCGACCGCCGGCTCCGGCGACGTGCTGGCCGGGATCATCGGGACCCTGCTCGCCGCCGCACACGCGGACCGACGCACCGCCGGCGACGACGGGCCGCTGTCGGACCGGGAGGCAGCGCACGCCGCCGGCCTTGGGGTGCTCCTCCACAACGCCGCCGGTGAGCGCGCGGTCAACGCCGAACAGCTCGTCACCGCGGTGGGGCAGGTGACCATTGCCCTCCTCCACGGCGAGGACCCGACGGACGGTATCCTTGTCCAGTGACTTCCAGCGACACCCCGCCTGCCGGCTCGCTCGTCAGAGCTGAGATCGACGCCGCCGCGCTGCGCGCCAACGCCGCGGCCCTGGCCGCCGACATCGGCCCGGCGCGACTCAAATGCGTCGTCAAGGCCAACGCGTACGGCCACGGCGTCGACCTCGTCGCCCCCATCCTCCATGCCGCCGGGCACCGCGAGTTCTGCGTGGCCACCCTCGACGAGGCGATGAGCCTGCGGCGCCTCCTCGGTGAGGACGCGACGATCATGGCCTGGCTCTACGGACCGCAGACCGACCTCGATGCGCCGCTTGACGCCGGCATCGAACTCGGCGTCTCCACCGCGGGCGCCCTCGACCGGATCCTCGCCGCCGCCGCGCGCACCGGCGTGCCCGCCCGCATCCATCTCAAGATCGACAGCGGACTCGGCCGCAACGGACTCGCCCCCGACGACGTCGCGACGGTCCTGGCCACGCTCAAGGAGTGCGCAGGCGAGGAGCGCCCGCGCGTCATCGTCGCAGGCATCATGAGCCACTTCGCCGTCGCCGACGAACCCGAACGCCCCGAGACCGCACAGCAGCAGGAGGTCTTCGAGACCGCCCGCCGGGAGCTCACCGCGCTCCTCGACTCAGCAGGGGGCCGCCTCGGCGAGGCCGACGACCTCGACGTCCACATCGCGAACTCCCCGGCCGCACTCACCCTGCGACCGGTCCCGGGCACCTCCGCGCGGGTCGGACTCGCCCTCTACGGACTCTCTCCGCTCGCAGATGCTCAGCCGGAGGACCTCGGGCTCGTCCCCGTCATGCGCTTGGTCTCCGAAGTCGTCAACCTCAAGGACATCCCCGCAGGTCACGGGGCCTCCTACGGACTGACCTATACCGCCGAGGCGGACACCCGGTTCGCGCTCGTGCCCGGCGGCTACGGCGACGGGCTGCCCCGATCGGCGTCGAACCGCGCCGAGGTGAGCATCCGCGGACAGCGCTTCCCCATCGTCGGGCGGATCGCGATGGACCAGTTCATCGTCGACGTCGGCGACACCGAGGTCGCGATCGGCGACGAGGTCGTCCTCTTCGGCCCCGGCGGTCCGAGCGCGACCGACTGGGCCGACTGGGCGGAGACGATCAACTACGAGATCGTCACCCGCATCAGCGCCCGCGTCGACCGGATCGCGGTGAATGCCGAGGCGACCGGCGGCGCCGCGGCGACCGGGTCCGTGCCGGAGACAGAACAGCCGACGGCGGGGGCGGCATGAGGCTCCGCATCCGCTCCCTGACGGAGATGCGCACCCTCGCCGAGGTGATCGCCGGGTTCCTCCGCGCCGGTGACCTCCTCATCCTCGCCGGCAACCTCGGGGCGGGAAAGACGACGTTCACGCAGTCCCTGGGGGCCGGCCTCGGTGTGGGCGGGCGGATCGCCTCACCGACCTTCGTCATCGCCCGCGAACACCCCTCCCTGCACGGCGGGCCCGCCCTCGTCCATGTCGACGCGTACCGGCTCGGGGCCGCCGAAGAGCTCTCCGACCTCGACCTCGACTCCGAACTCGAGGAGTCGATCACCGTCGTCGAATGGGGCGAAGGACTCGCCGAGCAGCTCAGCCAGGACTACCTGTCGCTGACGATCACCCACAGCGGGGGCGCCGACGTCGAGGACTTCGACGATGAGGATCCGGCCGACGACGAGTACCTCGTCGACGAGGAGCGCCTCGTCGACCTCACCGGCCACGGCGAGAGGTGGGCCGAACGCCTCGGCGCGCTCACCGCCGCACTCGCCGAACGGCTGCCCGGGGCTGAGGAGTCTGGGGCAGCGGAGTCCGGGCCGGCAGACCTCGCGGCGCCTGAGCCACCGGAGGAGGACGGATGATCATTCTCGGAATCGACACCTCGCAGGCGGCCTCGGTCGCGCTCATCGACAGCGGCACCGGCGAGATCCTCGCGGCCGAGCAGGCCGCCGACCAGCGCCACCACGTCGAATTCATCGGCCCCGCTCTCGCCCGCGTGCTCGCGCGCCCCGAAGCCCCCGAGCTCGTCGTCACCGGCACCGGGCCCGGTCCGTTCACGGGGCTGCGCGTCGGCATCGCCGCGGGCATCGCCGTCGGGCTCGCCCGTGACATCCCCGTGCGAGGGCTGGCCTCGCAGGCCGCGATCGCCGAGGAGTACCGCCGTTCGCGCGACACCGACTCGACCGTCGGAGCCGGTACTGGAGACAGCGAAGAGTCCGCCCCGGACGAGCGCACAGCAGGCCTCGTCCTCATCGCCGGGGACGCCCGACGCAAAGAGGTCTACGCCAGCGTCTGGGACTCCGGTGCCGAGACGATGCTCGCAGGCCCCCTCGTGGCCAAACCGGCCGACCTCGACACGGAGCTCACCACCCACGACATCAATCCCGCCGAGGTGGGGGAGCGGCTCGGTCGCGGCTTCGCCCTCTACCCCGACATCCTCGGTGAGCCGACCAGACCCGAGATCGTCGATCCGCGTGCCGAGTTCCTCGCCTTCGCCGCCGCCCGAGCCCTCGCCGCCGGTGCCGAGCTCAGCGAGCCGGTGCCGGAGTACCTGCGCGAACCTGACGCCGCGGCGACCCCCGTCCGGCAGAGCCTGCTCAAGTAGGACGGTCGGCGATGACAGGGGGCGTGCGCATCGGGGAGCTGCCGTGGTGGGAGCTCGGCGAGGTGGTCGCAGCCGACGCCCGGATCTTCGGGCCCACCGCGTGGAGCGTCCAGTACTACTGGGCCGTGGCCGCGCAGCCAGGGACCGTGATGATTCTCGCCCGACTCGTCGACGAGGCCGCAGCACCCGCCGACGCGGCACCGGCAGGCGAAACAACGGCAGTCCCAGCGCCGTCGCATGCGACACCTGTCGACGCAGACCGACACGCTGCAGGGAACCAGGACATCCCCGGATCTCTCGCGGGCTGGATCGTCATGTCCGCCGTCGGCACGGAGGCCGACGTCATGACGATCGCCACCACCGAGGCGGCTCGCGGGCGAGGAATCGGTCGCACCCTCCTCGGCGAAGGGATCGACTGGGCGATCGACCAGGGTGCGTCGACCATCCACCTCGAGGTCGACGAGGGCAATGCCGCCGCGCTCGGACTCTACCGGTCGTTGGGATTCGAGGAATGGGGGAGGCGACCCGACTACTACCCGGGTGCCGACGCCATCCTCATGCGCCGCAGCGCCCGCTGAGCGTCGCCCACTGACGCCGCAGCGCCCGCTAAGCGGCGCGTTCCCGGGCACGGGCGGGAACGCTCGTCCCGCTAAGCGGCGCGTTCCCGGGTGAGCTCGCCGAGCAGCGCCCCATTGACCTCGAAGGCCGCGATCGCCTCATCGAGGACCGCCTGCTCATCCCCACCGGTCGCGGCGATCTCATCGAGGCGGCTGCGGTAGTCGTCCTTGTACGGCTTCGTCTTTCCGAGCTCGGAGAAGTCCCACATCGTCAGTGCCTCGGCGCCGATGCCGTAGTGGCGGGCCATGAGCGTGCCGATGGCCTGACCGCCGGAGAGATCGCCGAGGTAGCGCGTGTAGTGGTGGGCGATCATCGCCTCGGGCGTCGCGATCGCCGACAGCCTCAGCGCATAGTCCCGGGCCGAAGGAACAACCCCGGAATCGACCGCCGACCCAGGTCCGGACTCGACCGTGACACCGCTCGAATTCAGGGCTGCGAGATCGGCGACGATGCGCGCATGGCGTTCGAGCCTGGGATCATGGAACGCCGCGAAGACCGGATCGTCGGCGAAGGCCCGGGCACGTTCCTCGAGGGCTGCGTAGATGACCTCGTACTGGGTGAGCAGCGTCGCGTACGCCTCGGCGTCGAGCCTGCCCTCCATGAGATCGACCATGAAATCGGTGTGCTCGACATCGTCGTGGATGGTCGCAGTGCCCTGTCTCAGGCGCGCAGAGAACTTCTCGGTCATGACGGCTCCTCCCTGTGGCCCGGTGCACCGATTCTATCGCCCCGAGTAGGCTGGAGGCATGACACGAGTGCAACTGGCTGACACGAATCTCATGGTCCATCCCCTCCAACTCGGCGGCAACCCGTTCGGGTGGGGTGCCGACCGCGATGAGAGCTTCGCCGTCCTCGACGCCTACGCCGAGGCGGGTGGGAACTTCATCGACACCGCCGACGCTTACTCGGTGTGGGTCGAAGGCAACACGGGCGGGGAGTCGGAGACGATCATCGGCGAATGGATGGCCTCCCGCGGCAACCGCGACGAGATGGTCATCGCGACGAAGGTCGGCATGCATCCGAAGCACAAGGGTCTCGACCCGGTGAATATCCGCGAGGCGCTCGATGCCTCGCTGCGCCGCCTCGGCACCGACCGCATCGACCTCTACTACGCCCACGCCGACGACGAGAAGGTCGACCAGGTCGCCGTGGCCGAGACCTTCGACGCCCTCGTCCGCTCCGGCAAGGTCAGCTACCTCGGCGCCTCGAACTTCAGCCTGGGCCGGCTGAAGTCGGCGATGAAGGTCAGCGAGAAGTACTCCCTGGCCCACTACCGGGTCGTCCAGGACAAGTTCAACCTCGTCTCCCGCGGCGCCGTCGACGCGGAGAAGCAGGAGTACCTGCGCTCCCGCGGCATCGCCGAACTGCCCTACCACTCCCTGGCCTCGGGCTTCCTCACCGGCAAGCACACCGGCGGGGACGCGACCGGCAGCGTCCGCGCCGACCGGGTGAGCGAGATGCTCGATGACCAGCAGGCCCTGCGCGCCCTCGAAGTCCTCCACGACATCGCGAGCAGCCACGACGCCTCGATGACGGCGACCGCGATCGCCTGGCAGCTCAGTCACGACTTCATCCCCGCCACGATCGCCTCGGCGCGGGTCCCCGACCAACTCACCGAACTCCTCGCCGGCACCGAGCTCACGCTCACCGACGACGAGGTCCGTGCTCTGAACGACTCCTGGACCGAAGCATGACCGTCCCCGCACCCCGCCTGGTGACCTGGGAGAACGGCACCGACCTCGTCATCGAGATGCCCGTGACCCGCACCCCCGCCGAGGTGTGGGAGGTCCTCGTCGACGGCAGTGCGGCAGGTGCCTGGTTCGCTCCCTTCACCGCGATCGAGGAGACCGTGAGCGTCGACCTCGGCGGGGACTCGGTCATGACCGGGGAGATCCTCAGCTGCGAGGCCGAAGAGCATGTGCTCGTCGAATTCCCCGACTTCGGGGTCCTCGGCGTCCAGCTCCTGCCCGTCGACGTCGTCCCCGACCTCCCGGCGGATGCGGCCACGGAGATCGCCGCCCTTGCCGCGACCGGTCGGAATCCCGAGGGCACCGTCATCGTCTTCACCCAGTCCGCGCCCGACGAGGTCCGCGCCCGGCAGAACGCCGCGGACTTCGGACCGATGTGGGACACACACCTGCGGATGCTCGCCCGCACCCTCGGCATCGACGTCGCCGAGGCCGAGGAGACCGACCTCGACGCCCTCTACTCCGCCCTCGACCTCGAGATCGACGACGCCGACGAGGACGCCCTCGGTGACCCCGACCTCGGCGACGATGACCGCGGCGATGCCGACCGCCTCGGCGGGGAACCGCGATGAGCGGACCGCTCGTCCTCGGCATCGAATCCTCGTGCGATGAGACGGGGGTGGGGATCGTCCGCGGCCGGCAGCTGCTGACGAACACCGTGTCCTCGTCGATGGACGAACACGTCCGCTTCGGGGGAGTCGTCCCCGAGGTCGCCTCCCGGGCCCACGTCCAGGCGATCGGGCCGGCCATCGTCGCCGCCTGCGACGAAGCCGGAGTGGAACTGTCCGAGCTCGACGCGATCGCCGTCACCGCAGGCCCCGGACTCTCTGGGGCGCTCATGGTCGGCGTCGGCGCGGCGAAGGGACTCGCCGCCGCCCTCGACCTGCCCCTCTACGGGGTCAACCATCTGGCCGCGCACGTCGCCGTCGACCTCGTCGCCGACGACATCGAGAGACTGACCACCCCGACGATCGCCCTCCTCGTCTCCGGGGGGCACACGGAGATCCTGCGCATCGGCGACATCGTCGACGACATCGAACTCCTCGGCGCGACGATCGACGACGCCGCAGGGGAGGCCTTCGACAAGACCGCGAGGCTGCTGGGCCTGAGCTACCCGGGCGGACCGAACGTCTCGAAGGCTGCCCTCGGCCTCCTCGACGGCACGGGGATCCCCGGGGACCGGCAGGCGGTGCGCTTCCCCCGGGGGCTGGCGAAGAAGAGCGACCTCCGCGATCCCGACCGCCGGTACAGCTTCTCGTTCTCCGGGCTCAAGACCGCGGCCCTGCGCGAGGTGACGAAGGCCGAGACGCTCGGCACCGACCTGCGGGTCGCCGACATCGCCGCCGGCTTCGAAGACGCCGTCGTCGACGTCCTCGTCACGAAGACCCTGCTCGCGGCCGCCGACACCGGCATCGACCACGTCGTCCTCGGCGGCGGGGTGGCCGCGAACGCGCACCTGCGGGACGTGCTCGCCACCCGGTGCGCCGAGGCGGGAGTGACCCTGCGGGTGCCGCCGCTTGCCCTGTGCACGGACAACGGGGCCATGGTCGCAGCCCTCGGCGCTGAACTCGTGTCCCGCGGGGCCGCCCCGAGCGACCTCGGACTCGCCGCCGTCTCATCGTTGGATGTCGACCATGTCCTCGTCTGAGGAGGAGACGTCCCCGGCTGAGGGAGAGACCGTCTCACCGGCGGAGTCGACGCGCCTGCCGGAGTCCCTGCCGCCTCGGCGCTCCGGGGACGGCTGGACGGTGGGATCCGACGGGGAGAAGCACTGGGGGCTCAACGGGGCGGCCGGGCTCATGCTCATCGACCCCGAGCGCGGGGTGCTCATGCAGCACCGGGCGCTGTGGTCCGTGGCCGGCGGGACCTGGGGCTTCCCTGGTGGGGCCCGCGACGTGGGGGAGGCCGCGATCGATGCGGCGATCCGGGAGTCCTTCGAAGAGGCCGGGGTGCCCGACCCGAACGGTGAGGACGTCGACATCCTCGACTGCCACGTCCTCGACCTCGGCACATGGTCGTACACGACGGTCATCGCTGTGGCCCGGCACCGGCTCGACCCGGTGATCAGCGACCCCGAGAGCATCGAACTGCGCTGGGTGCCGCTGGATCAGCTGCGCGAGCTCGACCTCCACCCGGGAGTCGCCGCGAGCCTGCCCGAACTCGAGGAGTTGCTCGCCCCGCACCTCTGAGGCGGACCGGATCGCGCGTTCAGGCGGGCCGGACGACCGCCTCGGCGGCTAGACGTACGAGGTGCGCAGGTCCCGGATGAGGGAGCGGGTCACCTCGGTGAGCGACCCCGTCGTGTGGAAGACGTCCTCGAGGCGCTGGTAGGGCACCCCGCGCTCCATGAGGCCGGTGATCGAGGCGAGTTCGCGCGCGCACCCGAGGCGCTCGGCCACGGGGGCGAGGCGGTCGAGCTCATCGGCGATGCACTCGGTGACGAGCCGCTCATCCGCCTCGGCGTTCTCGATGATGATCGCCTCCATCCCGTATCGGGCGGCCCTCCACTTGTTCTCGTCGTGGAACCAGTCGGGCATCGTCGGCAGGGTCTCCCCGGCGTCGAGACGGGCGGAGAAGTCATCGACGAGGCACTGGATGAACGCCGTGATCGCGGTGATCTCCTCGAGCGTGGGCAGGCCGTCGCACACCCGGACCTCGACGGTGCCCCAGTTCGGGGCCGGCCGGATGTCCCAGCGGATCTCGTTGAGGTGGTCGATGATGCCGGTCGTGAGCATGTCCGAGACGTACTTCTCATACGCCGGCCACGAATCGAACTGGAACGGCAGGCCCGCGGTCGGCAGCTGCTGGAACATCATCGCGCGGTTCGAGGCGTAGCCGGTGTCGGTGCCGCCCCAGAACGGGGAGGAGGCGCTGAGCGCCTGCAGATGCGGGACGTAGGAGAGCAGGGCGTTGATGATCGGCAGCACCTTGTCGCGGGAGTCGATGCCGACGTGGACGTGGACGCCGAAGATGAGCATGTTCCGCCCCCACCACTGGGTGCGGTCGACGAGTTCGAGGTACCGGTCCTTCGCGCGGACCTCCTGCATCTGCCACTGCGCGAACGGGTGCGTGCCCGCCGACATCAGCTCGATGCCGCGCGCCTCGGTGAGTGTGCGCAGCGCCCCCATCGAGGTCGCTAAGTCCTCGGCGATGTCGGAGACCGTGGTCTGGACGCCGGTGACGAGTTCGATCGTGTTCGTGAGCATCTCGCCGACGATCCGCTTCTCGAACTCCGGTGCCCGCTCGGCGACATCGGCGAGCAGGGTCTCCGCGGCGGGGGTGAGATCAAGGCTCTCCCCGTCGAGGAGAGCCAGTTCCCATTCGACACCGAGGGTGGAACGGGGGGAGTGAGCGAAATCGACCATGGACCGATTCTAGTGGTGCCGGGCACCGACTCCGTGCGACGTCTTCGCTGACGGACTCCCGCCCGAGGATCCGGGGGCGCTCCAGCGCCGGAGACGATCACCGAGGCGACGGCGGCTAGCATGGGACCATGCCAACTCGCACCCGCATCGCGGCACTGACCACGGCACTCGCCCTCCTCCTCACCGGCTGCTCCGGCGGCGGGGGCGCGGAATCGGATTCGCAGACGCAGGCAGGTCCGACCTCTTCGGACACGGCACCGAGTCCCACCCCGATCACCCCGGCCGACTACGCCGATGAGGCCGCGGCGATCGTCGGCGACTTCACCGAGGACGAACTCGCCGGCTCCCTCATCATCGGCACGTGGGCCGGCACCGACTCGCAGACCGCGGTGGACATGGTGAGGAAGAGCAGCCTCGGCGGGGTCATCGTCATGGCCGACAACCTCACCGAGACCCCCACCCCGAAGGAGGTCACGGCGCTGACGAAGGCCGTTGCCGGGGCGCGGACGAAGGGCCAGCCCGTGTCGATCGGCATCGACCAGGAGGGCGGGCCCGTCTCCCGGCTGAGCACCGCGGCCCTGCCGTTCCCGCCGCTCATGGCGCTCGCGGCCACGGATGATCCGAACCTGCGGACGCAGGCGACCACGGTGCAGGCGCAGAACCTCGCCGACCTCGGCTTCACGATTGACTTCGCCCCGGACTCGGACGTGACGATCGGACCGAAGGATGTCGCCATCAACGTCCGCTCCGCCGGCAGCGATCCGCAGGCCGTCGCCGAGGTGGTCGCCCAGGCCGTCGACGGCTACCAAGCCGGGGGCGTGGCGAGCTCCGCGAAGCACTTCCCCGGCCACGGCCGCCTCACGGTCGACTCGCACGAGGCCCTGCCCGTGTCGACGAAGTCGATCGACGAACTCGAAGACAGCGACCTCGTGCCGTTCAAGTCCGCGGTCAAGGCCGGGGTGCCGATGGTGATGATGGGCCACATCGGGCTGCCGGACGCGAAGACGACCCCGGCGAGCCTCAATGAGAAGGCGTACTCGGCCCTGCGGGACAAGCTCGACTTCGACGGCGTCATCGTCACCGACGCACTGAATATGAAGGCCGTGACACAGAGCGCGAAGGGCTCGGAGACCGTCACCGCGCTCGCCGCCGGAGCCGACCTCGCGCTCATGCCCCCGGACGCCGCAGCTGCGCAGCAGGCCGTCGTCGCAGCACTCGGCGACGGGACCCTGAAGAAGGACGACCTCGTGGAGAAGGCGAAGCGCGTCATCGCGATGCAACTGGCGACCGCGGCGAAGCAGAAGCAGAGCGGGACGACGGGGGAGTCAGCCGACCCGGATGCGGTGCTCACCGAGGTCGCCGAGAAGTCCGTCACCGTGCTCAAGGGCGAATGCGCGTACCCCGGCACGCAGGCGATCTCGATCGTCGGCGGCAGTGAGAAGGAGAAGGCCGCACTGGCGAAGGCCGCCGAGAAGGCCGGTCTGCGCGTCGGCTCCGGGACCACCGTGAGCCTGAGTCCCGGCACCTCCGCCGAGGTGGCCGTCGGCACCGCCGCCCCGTGGACGATGCGCTCGAGTCCCGCGCAGACAGCGGTCACCGCCTACGACTCCAACCCGTACGCACTCGGCGCCGTCGCGAAATGGCTCAAGGGCGATCTCACCGCCACCGGGAAGCTGCCCGTCGAATATGAGGGCAGCGACAAGGCTCCCGACTGCGGGTGAGCACACTGCGGGGGAGCACGCCTGACTGCGGGTGTTCATCCGCGCATGCGCGGGTCCTCCGTGGGGTCGGAGTACTGCGCCGGACAGCCCTGCTCGGCGGCATCGGGCCGCAGCTCGTAGTGCCACATCTCGTTGCCGTAGATCTGGCACAGCCCGTAGTCGGCGCCGTGCTGGGAGAGCCAACTCGAGGCGTCGACGGGACCGATGTCGACGGCCTTGCCGCGCACATGCGGGGACGACTCCGGGGAAGCCACCCAGCGGGCGGCCTCGGTCCGCGACCCGTAGGTGGCAACCGCATCGTCGAGCAGTCCCTTCTGATACGCCGCCGACCGCCAGCCGCTGTTGACGGTGAAATCGACCCCGTCCTCGCGGGCATCGGCGGCCGCGGCCTCCACAGCCTTCCGGAGGTTCGCATCGAGCTTCGCGACGCCGGGCAGGGCGCCGTCGTCGATGCGCGCATCGGCGGGCAGCGCACCGTTGTCGAGGTCGAGGCCGGATTCCGTGACGCTCACAGTCGCCTCGGCGCGGTCCTCGGTCGGCACGGGACTGGAGCTCGGACTGCAGCCGGCGGCACCGACGAGTGCGGCCGCGAGGGCGAGGAGGGCGGCAGCCCGCCGGGCGCCGCGGACGGGACTCCGACCGGCGCGGACGGAACCCGGGTGGTCGGAACCGGGGTGGTCGCGATTCCTGTGGGCGCTGTCGGGGGACGGCTGGGCGGGAGCGGGTCGTGTCATCATGCCCTCAGTCAACGCGGGCCCGGGTTGCGGGGGCGTATGCGGAAATCGATACACGGGCGATACGGGCCGGCCGATACGCTGAGCAGATGCGTGTGCTGATCGTCGAGGACGAACCCGATATGGCCGAGGCCGTGCGCAGTGCCCTGCGCCTCGAGGCCATCGCCGCCGACGTCGCCGGGGACGGCGACACGGCACTCGAACTCCTGGCCGTCAACGACTACGACATCGCCGTCCTCGACCGGGACATCCCCGGCCCGAGCGGCGACGAGGTGGCCGAGCGCATCGTCGCAGCCGGGACCGGGATGCCGATCCTCATGCTCACCGCCGCCGATCGTCTCGACGACCTGGCCACGGGCTTCGCGCTCGGCGCCGACGACTATCTCACGAAGCCCTTCGAGATGCGCGAACTCGTCCTGCGGCTGCGCTCCCTCGACCGGCGTCGCGCCCACCACCGGGCTCCGGTCCTCGAGGCCGCCGGCCTCACCCTCGACCCGTTCCGCCGCGAGGTCTACCGCGACGGCCGCTATGTCGCCCTGACCCGCAAGCAGTTCGCTGTCCTCGAAGTCCTCATGGGTGCCGACGGCGGAGTCGTCAGCGCCGAGGAGCTGCTCGAGAAGGCCTGGGACGAGAACGCCGACCCGTTCACCAATGCCGTGCGCATCACGGTCTCCGCCCTGCGCAAACGCCTCGGACAGCCGTGGCTCATCGTCACCGTCCCCGGTGTCGGCTATCGCATCGAGGGGAGCGGGTCCGGTGGATGAGGGACTCCCGCCGAGGCGGCCGGGCCTGAGCGTGCGATGGAAGCTCACCCTCAGCTACGCCGGGTTCCTCCTCGTCGCCGGCGTCCTGCTGCTCCTCGTCGTGTGGATCTTCCTACTCCGCTACGTCCCGAACGTCCCCATCAACGCCTCCGACGGGTTCGTGCCCAACCGGACCGACCTGCAGCGGGCGTTCTTCCCGGCCGCGGCCGCCACCCTCGGCTTCCTCCTCGTCGTCGGCCTCCTCGGCGGGTGGATCCTGGCCGGACGCATGCTCACCCCGCTGCAGCGGATCACCGGGGCGGCCAGGCGCGTCGCCGCGGGGCAGCTCTCGCATCGGATCCGCATGGGCGGTCGCGCCGATGAGATCCGCGAGCTCTCCGACGTCTTCGACACGATGCTCGACCGCGTCGAGGACCACGTCGCGGAGCAGCAGAGGTTCGCGGCGAACGCCTCCCACGAACTGCGCACGCCCCTGGCGATCTCGCAGGCGATCCTCGAGGTCGCCCAGTCGGACCCGGACCGGGACCTGCGCGGGGACGTCGACCGTCTGCACGCGGTCAACGCCCGATCCATCGCCCTCACCGAGGCGCTGCTGCTGCTCAGCCGAGCCGGCAACGCGCCCGCCCGGACCGAGCGCACCGACCTCTCGCTGCTCACCGAGGACGCCGTCGAAACGCTCGTGCCGTTCGCCGATGAACGGGGCCTGCGGGTCACCATCGACACCGCAGACGCCCCCGTCATCGGGGACCCCGTGCTGCTCATGCAGATGGCGTCCAACCTCGTCCACAACGCGATCGTCCACAACTGTCCCGGGTACGGCTCGATCACGGTGTCGACGTCCTCCGGCGGTGGTGTCTCACGGCTGACCGTCGAGAATACGGGTCCGGTGGTCTCGGCCGAGCAGGCCGCCACGCTCACCGAGCCCTTCCAGCGCGGCAGCGAGCGGACCCGCGGCGGGGATATTTCCCGCAGCCGCGATGTGTCCCGCGGCGGCGATGTGTCCCGGGGCGGAGACCATGCGGGCGTCGGTCTCGGACTGGCCATCGTCTCGACGATCGTGCGCACCCACGGCGGTTCGCTCACCCTCACACCCCTGGTCGGGGGAGGTCTGAGAGTCGCCGTGGTCCTGCCGTCCTCTCCCTGAGGCGAGCGGTGCCCTGAGTTTGCAGCTGCCGCCTGAGCCCGGCGGTGGCTGCAGGGCCTATGCGCCGGTGGCGACGGTGCGGCTCGGATCGGACGACCAGCCCGACCAGCTCGCCGAATACAGGCTCGAACCGACGCCGAGGGTCGCGAGCACCATCGCATTGTGGCAGGCCGTCACCCCGGACCCGCAGTAGACGGCGACCGGGTCGTCGAGCGCCCCGAGCTCCGCGAAGCGCTCCCGCAGCGCCTCCTCGGAGAGGATGCGACCGTTCTCGGCGTTCTCGCTCACCGGGGCGTTCGCGGCCCCGGGGATGTGCCCGGCCTGCGCATCGAGGGGTTCGGTCTCCCCGCGGTAGCGTTCGGGGGCGCGTGCGTCGAGGAGCACTCCGTCCCAGCGGGCGGCCTCCTCGGCGTCGATGACGGGCATCGACCCGGGGGTGATGACGACCGTGGACGGGTCGACGGGTCGGCTGTCCCCGATCTCGAGGTCCCCGCCGGTCGCCACCCAGGCGTCGATGCCGCCGTCGAGGACGCGGGCGCGCAGACCCGCCCAGCGCAGCAGCCACCAGGCGCGGGCGGCGCCGAGACCCGAATTGTCGTCGTAGACGATGACCTTGGTGTCGGCTTCGATGCCCCATCCGCGCACGGTCGCCTCGAACTGCTCGGGACTCGGCAGCGGATGACGGCCGGCCGTCGGGTCCGACCGGTCGGGTGAGGCGAGATCGGTGTCGAGGTCGACGTAGAGGGCGTGCGGCAGGTGGCCGCGGGCGAAGTCGTCCCGGCCGTCGGGTTTGAGCAGGGTCCACCGGACGTCGAGCAGCCTCGGCGGGGTCCGCCGCGAGGTCAGTCCGTAGAGCTCCTCAGCGGTGATGAGGACGTCGGAGCGGGTCATGGGATCTCCTTCGATCGATTCCCCACCGACTCTACCGGGGCACTCCGAATCGACTCCACCGGTGCGCTGCGTCCGCGGGAACGCGGTGCGCCGCCCCCGCCGGAACGCGGTGCGCTGCCCCCGCCGGAACGCGGGACCGTCGGGTCAGCCCTCGACCACGACCGGCCGGGTGAGGAGGACGATGTGCCTGTCGCCGAGGCGGGTGAAGACGAGCGTCGCCTTGTCCCCCTTCGGCAGCTTGAGCTGGCGTCGCACCTGGTCGGGGACGATGTCAGCACCCCGTTTCTTGATGACGACCGAGCCGATGCCGCGGGCCACGAGCTCCTTGCGCAGGCTCGGGACCTTCGCCGGCAGGACGTCGAGGATCTCATAGGCGCTCACCCCCGCCGCGGCCGGCCCCGTGGGGGCGACGTCGCTGGTGAGATAGGCGATCGACGGGTGGAGGCGACGGGCCTGCAGGGGACCGGTGAGGGCGGTGACGAGGCCGGCCCGCACGATCGCCCCATCGGGTTCGAGGAGGAAGGACCCGAGCTCGCCGAGGCGGTCCTCATCGGTCTCCGGCACATCGTCCTCATGGACGAGGAGGGTGCGCTCGCCCATGACGAGCGCGCTGCGTCCGGGGCGCTGCCGGGCCGTGCCGAAGTAGAGGCAGACCTCGACGACGTCACCGGAGTGGGAGACCCACTGGGCTTCGGCCTCGGCCGGAATGAGGTCGTGGTCGAGGGCAGGGCCGAGCTTGACCCCGGCCGCGGGAGCCTGCTGCGCCTGCTCGATGACCCAGGTCAGAGAGGGGGAGAACTCGTCGGGGTCGGTGATCCGCGACGTCGACCCCCGCGCGTTGCCGCGGCCGATGCGACGTCTGGCCGGATCGAACCACAGGGCGTCGAACCCGCTCGTGTCGACGTCCCCGGCCAAGGCGTGCTCGACGTGGGCGTCGGGCAGGTGGCGGAGGTTGAACGCGGCGATCGCCGCGGTCACCTCGTCGGCGTCGACGGCCTCGACACTCGCACCGAGGCCCGCGAACGCGAACGCGTCGGCGCCGATCCCGCAGCCGAGGTCGGCGATGCGCACGGTCCCACCCACACCCGGATCGCGCCCGGCGAGCAGACGCCTGGCATGGTGGGCGGCGACGGGCAGGCGGGTGGCCTGGGCGAGACCGTCCCGGGTGAAGAGCATCTCAGCGGCATAGGGCCCGAACTTGCCGACGGCCTCGTTACGCAGCTGAGCCTGCGTGAGCAGGGCCGCGGTCACCTCGGCGGAGAAGCCCTCCCTGCGCAGCGCCGTCGACCGGGCGAGGTCGCCTGCGGGCAGGTCGTCGATCGTCTCGAGGCGGTCGAGGACGCGCACATCGAGGAGTTCGGTCAGGGTCGTAACCTCCATGGGTGCCAGCCTATCGTCGCCCGGATCGCGGGCAGTGACCCGGTCGGTGTGTTTGACGGAGGCGGGGCAGAATCTGTGCGGTAGGTTGTGGGGTGTGACGTTACTGACCGCACGCGACATCCGCGAACTCGCCGCTGACATCGGTCTGCGCCCGACGAAGCAGAAGGGCCAGAACTTCGTCATCGACCCCAACACCGTGCGCTCGATCGTCACGACCGCCGACCTCGAGGGCACCCGCCGTGTCGTCGAGATCGGACCCGGGCTCGGATCGCTCACCCTCGGCCTGCTCGAAGCCGGCCACGACGTCACCGCCGTCGAGATCGACGACGTCCTCGCGCAGCGCCTGCCGGCGACGATCGCGGACTTCGCCGGCGACGACGCGGCGCGTTTCGACCTCGTCCACGCCGACGCCCTCAAGGTCACCGAGCTGCCCGCACCCCCCGAGGCGCTCGTGGCGAACCTGCCCTACAACGTCGCCGTGCCCGTCCTCCTGCGCTTCCTCGAACTGTTCCCGAGCCTGACCACCGTCCTCGTTATGGTCCAGCTCGAGGTCGCCGAACGCCTCGCCGCGGCCCCCGGGTCGCGCACCTACGGGGTGCCCAGCGTCAAGGCCCAGTGGTACGGGGACGTCTCCCTCGCCGGGCGGATCGGAAAGAACGTCTTCTGGCCGGCCCCGAACATCGACTCCGGGCTCGTGCGCATCGACGTCACCCGCACCGAACGCGACCCGGAGGCCCGCACCCGCCTGTTCTCCCTCGTCGACGCCGCGTTCGCCCAGCGGCGGAAGACCCTGCGGGCGGCCCTGTCGTCGTGGGCGGGCAGCCCCCAGCGCGCCGAGGAGGTCCTCGTCGCCGCCGGCATCGACCCGAAGACCCGTGGTGAGGCCCTCGGCGTGAGCGATTTCGAACGCCTCGCCGAGGCGGCGGGACGGACCCCATGAGCGCCCCGACCCCCATGCGCCCGGGGACTCCGGCACCGGTGAGCGTGCGCGCGCCCGGGAAGATCAACGTCCACCTCGGCGTGGGCGGGGTCGACGACGACGGCTACCACGCACTCGCCACGGTCTTCCAAGCCCTCGACCTCTCCGAGACCCTCACCCTCATCCCCGGCGGGACTGGGACGATCCTCGTCCAGGGACGCTACGCCGACGATTCCATGCCGGTGGGGGAGACGAACCTCGCCAGACGCGCGATCGACCTGCTCATCAGCACCTTTGCGGGCGACCGCGACGTGTCCGTGCTGCAGGGCCTCGACATCGTCATCGACAAGCAGGTGCCCGTGGCCGGCGGGATGGGCGGGGGATCCGCCGACGCCGCGGCGGCCCTGGTCGGCGGCGCGCACCTCATCGGCGGCCTCGACTCCGCTGTGCTCCACGATCTCGCCGTCGAGATCGGCGCCGACGTCCCCTTCCTCCTGCGCGGGGGCACGGCCATCGGCCACGGACGCGGGGAGAGGCTGAGCCCCGTGCTCACCCGCGGTCAGTTCCACTGGGTCATGGCCACCTCGGCGGGGCAGCTGTCCACCCCGGAGGTCTACGGCCGGTTCGACGACCTCACCCCCGACCCGGATCCCGTCGAGGTGCCCGCCGAGGTCCTCAAGGCGCTCGCCGCCGGTGACGTCGACGGGCTCGCGGGTGCCGCCGGCAACGACCTCACCGAGGCGGCCGTGTCCCTGCGGCCGGAACTCGCCGAGGTCATGGAAGCCGGGCGTGAGGCCGGTGCGCTGCTGCCCCTGCTCAGCGGTTCGGGTCCGACGATCGGGTTCCTCGCCCGCGACGCCCGGCACGCCCTCGACCTCGCCGTCCTCCTCCAGGCCACACGCGGGGTCAAAGAGGCGCTGCGGACGACGGGCCCCGCGGCCGGCGCCCACATCGTGCACGAGAGCTGATGACCGACCAGGCGCACCCGGTTGAGGGCGGGAAGCCGGCGGCCCCGCGTGGACGCGGCAGCGAGGCGCGCGGCAGCGGTTCGGCATCGCGCGGGGACGCGGACGCCGACTCCCGCACTCTCGGGGCGGGGGCGAACCTCCATGAGCGCGTCCTCGACGCGGTCGGACGCGACATCGTCTCCGGCGCCCTGCCGCCGGGCGTCGTCGTCACGACCGAGGAGCTGCGCGGCCGTTACGAGGTGTCGCTGTCCGTGGTGCGCGAGGTCGTCCGGGTCCTCGAATCCTTGGGGATGGTGCGGCCGGTGCGGCGGCTCGGCCTCGTCATCCTCGCGATGTCGGAGTGGACGATCCTCGACCCCCTCGTCATCCGCTGGCGCATGGCGCTGCGGCCGGCCCGACTGCTGCGGTCCCTGACCGAGCTGCGGGTCGCGATCGAACCCGAGGCCGCCGCGCTCGCCGCAGCCCACGCAGAGCCGGGTGAGGCCGAGGAGATCCTGCTGCTGGCCGCGCGGATGCGCGCGGCCGGACGGACAGGGGACGTCGAGGCGTTCCTCACCGCCGACGCCGCGTTCCACCGCGCCGTGCTGCGGGCTGGAGGCAATGAGCTCTTCGCGTCCTTCGACACCGTCGTCGCCGAGATCCTCGCCGGTCGCACCGCCGAGGGACTGCAGCCGACCCATCCGCATCCCGAGGCCCTGCAGTGGCACGTCGAAGTCGCGGACGCGATCGGGTCCCAGGACCGGGAGCGGGCGCGCGAGGCGATGGCGAAGATCGTCGCCCGCGCCTTCGACGAGATGGCCCCGGTCTGGGCCGACGTCCCCCGGGAGGGGTGAGCAGGCGGGCCGACGGTGGGCCGCCTAGGCGAGGTCAGGGTCCGAGGACGACAACCCGGCCAACGACGACCCGGCCGGCGACGTCTCAGACGAGGCCGGCGACGGCGTAGAGGACGAGGCTGAGGGCGAAGCCGACGAGGCCGAGGAGGGTCTGGCCGACCGTCCACGTCTTCAGGGTCGTCTTCGTGTCCATGCCGAAGAAGCGGGAGACGAGCCAGAAGCCGGAGTCGTTGACGTGGCTGGCGACGACGGAGCCCGCGGCGAGCGAGAGCACGATCGAGACGACCTGCAGGCTCGAGAAGTCCGGGCTGCCGACGACGATCGGCTGCATGAGGGCGGCCGCGGTCGTCAGCGCCACCGTCGCCGAACCCTGGGCGACCCGGACGATCGCGGCGATGACGAAGCCTGCGACGATGACGGGCAGGCCGAAGGCGGCGAGCGTGTCGGCGATCGAGTCGCCGATGCCGCTGGCCCGCAGCACCCCGCCGAACATGCCGCCGGCACCGGTGATGAGGACGATCGAGCACACCGGGCCGAGCGCGGAGTCGACTACGGATTCGACGAGGGAACGGCCTTTGCGCTGCCGCCAGCCGAGCAGCCACATCGCCGTGAGCACCGTGATGAGCAGGGCGATCGGCGTCTCACCGAGCATCCGCAGGACCGTCACCGGCGTCGACTCAGGATCGACCCACCCGGCTTCGGCGGCGAAGCCGAGACCGGTGTTGAAGGAGATGAGGACGAGCGGGAGGACGAGGAGCACGATGACGGACCCCAGCCTCGGCGTGGACCGGAAATCGGAGAAGTCGGCGCTCGAACCTGAGGAGAGAATCGTCGGCACGGGCACCTCGATGCGCTTGCCGATGAACAGTCCGTACAGGTAGCCGCACAGGTACCACGCGGGGATCGCGATGATGAGTCCGCAGATGAGGACGAGGCCGACGTCGGCGCCGAGCAGCCCGGAGGCCGCGACGGGACCCGGGTGCGGGGGAACGAAGATGTGCATGGCCGAGAACGCCATCGCCGCGGGCATCGCGTAGAGGAGCAGCGACCCGCCGAGGCGGCGGGCGACGGTGAAGATGATCGGGAGCATGACGACGAGGCCCGCGTCGAAGAAGATCGGGAACCCGAAGAGCAGCGAGGTGACGCCGAGGGCCAACGGTGCCCGCTTCTCACCGAAGAGGCCGATGAGGCGGTCGGTGAGCACCTCGGCGCCGCCGGAGAGTTCGAGCATGCGCCCGAGCATCGCCCCGAGGCCGACGAGGAGGGCGACGCTGGCCAGGGTCGAGCCGAAGCCGTCGTAGAGGACGGTGACGAGATCGGCGGGGCGGATGCCGGCGGCCAGGGCCGTGATGACGCTGACGACGACGAGGGCGACGAACGCGTGGAGGCGCAGGCGGATGATGAGCACGAGGAGCAGGCCGATCGCGGCGGCGGCGATGCCGAGGAGGGCCGGTGCGGGAAGCGTCCAGGCGAGGTCGAGCTCGGTCATCGGTCCTCGTCTCTCGAGCGGGTACGGCGGTGGAGGGCGATGCGGGCGAGTTCGACCGGCAGGAGGTCGAGGATCGTCTGCCGCACCGCAGGCAGGCTCTGCTCGATCGAGACGACCATGTGCGCCTCGTCGGGGGTGAGTGCCTCCAGGGTCGCCAGCTGCGAGTCGAGCAGGGTGGGCGACATGAATTCGTGGGCGCGCCTGGCCAGGTGGTCGGCGATGACGGCGCGGGGACCGTCGAGGTGGATGAAGAACGTGCTCGGTGCGTCGATGCGCAGCCGGTCGCGGTACCGGCGCCGCAGTGCCGAACAGGCGATGAGCGGGGCGGGTCGGCGGCTGAGCTCGGTCGCGATCGCGGCCAGCCACGGCATCCGGTCGGCATCGGTGAGCGGAATGCCCGCGGCCATCTTCGCCTTGTTCTCCGGGGTGTGCAGGTCATCGCCGTCGATGAATGCGACCCCGAGAGCCTCGGCGACCTGCCGGCCGACGACGGTCTTGCCCGTCCCCGACACCCCCATGATGACGAGTGGTGGAAGGGTCTGTCCCAGGTCCATACGAATCTCTCGAAAACATCTGATGATATTGATATGCTCTGCAGAATAAATCAGAGTTATTGAACCGTATTTCCTATGGGGAAGACTGTCAACAACACGCCCCTGCAACGAAGAGGACTGCTGATGAACGCCGATGTCGCTGTGATCGGGACCGGAGTGATGGGCTCGAACCTCGCCCGGAACCTCGCCGGACAGGGGGGTCAGCGCGTTGCGCTCTACGACCTCGACGTCGATCGGGCCCGCGGTGTGGCCGAGGCCCACCCGGAGGCGGAGTTCCTCGTCGCGTCCTCTCCCGCCGAGCTCGCCGGCATGCTCAGGACTCCGCGCGTGGCGATCCTCATGGTCAACGCGGGTCCGGCGACGGATGCCGCGATCGGTGCGATCGCCGAGGTGTTCTCGCCCGGCGACATCATCGTCGACGGCGGCAACTCCCTCTTCACCGACACCATCGCCCGTGGTCAGCGCCTGGCCGACACGGGCATCGAGTTCGTCGGCGTCGGGATCTCCGGCGGTGAGGTCGGGGCGCTCGAAGGGCCGTCGATGATGGTCGGCGGCTCCGAGGCGGCCTGGGCGCGTCTGCGTCCCCTCCTCACCCCGATCGCCGCCCGTGCCGAGGTCCCCGGTGCCGCCGAGGCGGTCGCCTGCGTCGCCCACATCGGCACCGACGGTGCCGGGCACTTCGTCAAGATGGTCCACAACGGCATCGAGTACGCGGACATGCAGCTCATCGCCGAGGCGTGCACGATACTGCGCGACGACCTCGGACTGTCCCCGGCCCGCATCGCCGAGGTGCTCAACCAGTGGAACGCCGGGGAACTCGAGTCCTATCTCATCGAGGTCACCGCCGAGGTCCTCGCGCACACCGATGCGCAGACCGGTCTGCCCTTCGTCGACATCGTCGCCGATGAGGCGGGGGCCAAGGGCACCGGGGCGTGGACGGCGAAGGTCGGTCTCGACCTCGGCGTGCCCGTGCCCACGATCGCCGAGGCGGTCTTCGCCCGGTCCCTGTCCCAGTCCCGCGATCTGCGTGCGCAGGGGGAGAGGATCGCAGGACCCGCGGCTGACGGGCAGGCCGGCGCGGGCGCGGGGGAGCACGACCGCCTCGGCGAGCGGATCGAGACGGTCCGGCAGGCGCTGTTCGCGGGCAAGATCCTCGCCTACGTCCAGGGCTTCGATGAGATCGCGGCCGGGGCCAGGGCGTACGGGTGGGACATCGACCTCGGCGAGCTCGCCTCGATCTGGCGGGCCGGGTGCATCATCCGGGCCCGCGTCCTCGATCGGATCGTCGCGGCCTACGCCGCTGCGGGGGACTCCTCGGGGGGAGACTCTACGAACGGGGGCGCTACAGACAGCGAGTCAGCACGCGGACTGAGCTCGCTGCTTGCCGACGACGAACTCCGGACCGATGTCGGGCAGGCACAGGCGGCTCTGCGGCAAGCGGTCGTCGGAGCGACCCTGCGGGGGATCCCGGTTCCCGCGCTGTCCTCGGCGCTGGCCTACCTCGACGGGATCCGCGCGCCGCGCGCGACGGCCGCGATCATCCAGGCGCAGCGGGACTTCTTCGGTTCGCACACCTACGGCCGCGTCGATCGGCCGGGCACCTTCCACACGCTGTGGTCGGGGGACCGCACCGAAGTCGAACTCTGAGACGACCTACGGCCACGATCGGGCCGGCACACGACCGGCCGCGGACGGCGGGCGGGCGGGCGCCGGACGGCGGACGGCGGGGTCGGCGGGCGCCGGAGGGCGCACGGCGGGCGGTGGTCGGCCCACGGTGGACGGTCGACCAGTGTCGGCGGACGGTCGACCAGTGTCGGCGGACGGTCGACCAGTGTCGGCGGACGGTCGACCAGTGTCGGCGGACGGTCGACCAGTGTCGGCGGACGGTCGACCAGTGTCGGCGGACGGTCGACCGGTGACGGCGGACGGTCGACCGGTGACGGCGGACGGTCGACCGGTGACGGCGGAACCCGGTGGCCCGATCCGGGCGAACGTGGCACTGTGGGACTATGACTGAGCCCCAGCACCCGACCCTGCCCCACGACGACGTCGACCCCGACGGCCTGCTCGAGTACTCCGTGGTCTTCACCGACCGCTCCCTCAACCACATGTCCGCGCGGTTCGTCTCCGTCATGCAGGACATCAATCGGATCCTCCGCACCGCCTACGATGCCGAGTCCGCTGCCATCGTCCCCGGCGGCGGCAGCTATGCGATGGAGTCCGTGGCCCGTCAGATCGCGACGGGGAAGAAGTGCCTGGTCATCCGCAACGGGCTCGTCTCATTCCGCTGGTCGCAGATCCTCGACGCCGGGTCGATCGCGAGCGAGACCGTCGTCCTTCCCGCCGTGCCCGACTCCGATGACGTGCAGGCGGCATGGTCGCCGGCCCCCATCGCCGAGGTGGTCGCCGCAATCGAACGGGAACGCCCCGCCGTCGTCTTCGCCCCGCACGTCGAGACCGCCTCGGGCATGCTGCTGCCCGATGAGTACATTCGGGTGCTCGCCGATGCCGTCCACGCGGTCGGCGGGGTCTTCGTCCTCGACTGCATCGCCTCGGGCGCGGTGTGGGTGTCGATGACCGAGCTCGGCGTCGACGTCCTCATCAGCGCCCCACAGAAGGGGTGGAGCGGGTCGCCGTGCGCGGGCTACGTCATGCTCAGCGCGAACGGGCGTGCCGCGGTCGAGGCCGGGACGTCGACGAGCTTCGCGATGGATCTGAAGAAGTGGCTGTTCATCGCCGACGAGTACGAGGCCGGACGTGCGCCCTACCATGCGACGATGCCCACGGATGCGCTTGCGCACAACGCCGCGCTCATGGCCGAGACGGAGGCTCGCGGCTTCGACAAGCTCGAGACCGCGCAGTTCGAACTCGGCGAGCGGGTCCGCGCGGTCTTCGCCGCCCGGGACTTCCCGTCGGTCGCCGCGTCCGGCTACCAGGCGCCGAGCGTGGTCGTCGTCCACACGAAGGACCCGCAGCTGAAGTCCGGTGCGGCGTTCAAGGAGATCGGCGTCCAGATCGCCGCGGGCGTTCCCCTGCACACGGGGGAGCCGGAGGAGTTCTCGACGTTCCGCATCGGGCTGTTCGGTCTCGACAAGCTCGGTGACATCGACGGCGCGGTCGCCCGCCTCGAGGCCGCCCTCGACGAGGTCGGCGTCGTCACCCAGTAGCCCTCGCCCGCCGGTCTTCGCGCGTCGGCCCTCGGCCCTCGAGCGCCGACCCCTCGACCGCCGGCCCCTCGACCGCTCCTGGCCACTCGACCACGACTGGTCACTTGCGCCGGCCCTCGACCACCGAGTGGCGACCGGCGCTTCGAGGCGAATCGGTCTACGGCCCACCTCGGTCTCGAGAGCCCAGTTCGGGAACTGAGCTCTCGAGACCGAGGTGTGCTCAAACCAACGGGCGCTGGGAGCACAACCCTGTTCGCGGCCCTCGCGCGCAAACCTGCGACAGGGGCGCCGACCACCGGCTGCTCGACCGCTTGCCACTCGACCGGCGCGCCTCGGCCGCCGCCCCCTCGCCACTCGACCACCGGCTAGCGGCCCTCGACTGTCGCTTCGAGGCGAATCGGGCTTCGGCCCAGTTGAGTCTCGAGAGCCCAGTTCGGGAACTGAGCTCTCGAGACTGAGGTGTGCTCAAACCGAGGGGCACCGAGAGCACAAGCCTGTTCGCGGCTCTCGTGCGCCGACCACCGGCCCTCGACAGCCGACCCGCGCCCGCCCGCGGGCTGGCGCGATCCCCCTATGCGCGGTCGCCGAGGGCGACGACGTTCTCGGCGAGGCGCTCGTTGTCGCCGTACATGAAGTGGTTGCTCATGTTCTCCGAGAAGCGGCTCGCCTCGGTCGTCAGTCCCACGGCCTCGGCGACTTCGCGGATGTGCATGGGTGTGGCCCCGCAGCACACGCCGATGTAGTTGACGCCCAGGTCATGCGCCTCCTTGGCGAACGCGCCGATCTCGTAGCGGTTGGTCTGCAGCGGGTCGAGCGCGGTGGGGAAGGTGCGCCCGTGCGGGGAGGGCACGGCGGCATGCGGATCCGAGAGGTTGAAGAAGGTCGGCTCCTCCTCGGTGGTCCGGTAGGGGATCGGCAGGGCACCGACATGACAGGACACGGCTTCGCGGATCTGCTTGAGCCACGGCATCATCGTCGCGGGCCCTCGGAAGCAGTTGAGGCCGACGACGTCGACGCCGAGCTGTTCGAGCCGCTGGGCGGTCTCGACGATGCCGACCCCGTCGGCCATCTCCTGGAATGCCATCGGCGCGAGGGTGAGGACGACGGGCAGGCCCGAAGCCTTGGCGATCTCGGCGGCGGCGATGGCTTCGCCGGCGAAGTAGAAGGTCTCGCCGATGATGAGATCGGCGCCCTCCTCGACGGCCCAGCCGACCATCTCGGCGAACATCGCGCGGACTTCGTCCTGCTTCGCGGTCTCGGCCGGATCCCAGATGTTCGAGTTCGAGATGTTGCCGGCCATGAAGTTCCCGGGCACCTCGTCGGCGACGCTGCGGGCGATCTGCAGGGCCGAGCGGTTGAGCGGCTCGAGGAGGTCCTCCTTGCCGATGACCCGCATCTTCTCCCGGTGGCCGTTGTACGTGAAGGCTTCGACGATGTCGGAGCCGGCGCGCTGGAAGTCGACGTGGAGGCTGCGCAGGGCGTCGGGGAATTCGAGCGCGACCTCGGGCACGAATTCTCCCGCGGAGAGGTATCCGCGCTTCTCGAGTTCGAAGAGGAAGCCTTCCGCGCAGATCACGGGGCCGGCGTCGAGGCGCTGAGTCAGGGCGTTGGTCTGTGTCATGAGTTCTCCCGGTAGAGCTGAGGTGGGCCCGGCGAGCCCCGCGGCGGTGCGGCCGACTGACCGAGCGCCGTCGCGTTGAGGACTCAGCCAGCACACCACAGTGCCCGCCGTCGCCTGCCGCGGGCCGTCACAGAAGGTCAGAATCGCGCCGCATTCCGTCACAGAAGGTCATGTCGCCGAGGCGACCGCCCCGTTGACGATCAAAGTCGTGCCGTCTCTGCGGCGGCCGGTCCTTCGCCGAGGCGGCCGTTCCGTCCTGGGGCGACCGCCCCGTCCAGCGCCGGCAGCTCCACCCCTCGCTTGCCGATGCGTACCGGGCGACGCCGTCAGCTGCCGCGCTCGTTGCGTCGCTTCGCCGCGAACTCGACGAGGAGGGCGACGCCGAGGAAGAGCACGAGCCAGGCGAACCCGAAGACGAGCGCGAGCAGGGGGATGAAGACGATCCCGTACTGGATCGGCAGCCACGGGCCGACACCCGCGATGAGTGCGAAGCCGAGGACCCCGATCGCTGCGACGAGGCGGAAGGCGAACCCGACCGCAGACGCCGTGCGGGGTCGACGCAGCGTGGAGACGAGGAGGATGACGCCGATGCCCGCGAGCACGAGTGCAGGCATGAACAGGGTGGCGACCGCTGCGCTCATCGTCGGTCCCGCAGTCCTACACGCAGAGCTCGAGCCAGGTGCGCCCGTGCGGCTCTCATCGTCGTGCTCCGCTCGCGCAGGTCACGCACAGAGCCGCGTACGGCCGGGCCTCGAGGCGCGCCTCGGCGATGGGCTGCCCGCACTCGGTGCAGATGCCGAATGTTCCGGCCTCGACCCTGGTCATAGCCGCCTCGATTTCGTCGAGGCGCTCGGTCGCCTGCTTGCGCATCGCCGAGGCCTGGGAGCGTTCGAAGGCGATCGTCGAGCCCTCGGGGTCGTGCTCGTCGTCGCTGTTGTCGCCCTCCCTGGCCGCGGAGAGACCGTCGATCGAGGCGCTGAGTGCGCGGATGAGGGCGCGGGTCTCCGCTTCCTCGTTGTTGAGGCGAACGCGCCAGCGGTCATCGGCCATGCTCGTGACCCTAATCCCGCAGCGCGAAGCGCACCACCCCTGCGCGCTGCCCTCTTCGCGAAGCACCCCGTTCTTCCGCCTTGGGAAAGCTGGCCGACGCCTGCCGCGATGTCGCTTCGCGGGGCAACACTGCGGTCAGGCTTCGAGCGCCTCGGTCGCCTCGAGCCAGCGTTCCTCGAGGGCTGCGTTCTCGTCCTCGAGCTCGCGGACCTGCGCGGTCAGCGCAGCCAGGCCCTCGAAGTCCGACTGATCGTGGGCGGCCATGTCGGCGTGGAGGGCGTCGATCCGGGAGCTGAGCTTCTCCATCTTCCGCTCGATCGCCGAGACCTCCTTCGCCGCCGCCCGGCGCTCGGCCCCACTGAGCTTCGGTGCCGCAGAACCGGAGTCATCCGCCGAGGCGGCCCCCGCCGAACCCACGCTGCCCGCACCACCAGCCGACCCCGCACCACCCGCCGACCCCGCACCACCCGCCGACCCCGCACCGCCCGAAGCGCTGCCCGCAGCACCCTCGCCTGCCCGCAGCCGCAGGTATTCGTCGACGCCGCCGGGCACATGCCGCAGCCGGTGATCGAGGATCGCGTACTGCTGATCAGTGACGCGCTCGAGCAGGTACCGGTCGTGGGAGACGACGATGAGCGTGCCCGGCCATGAGTCGAGGAGGTCCTCCATGGCCGCGAGCATGTCGGAGTCCACGTCGTTCGTCGGCTCGTCGAGGATGATGACGTTCGGCTCCGACATGAGCAGCATGAGCAGCTGCAGCCTGCGCTTCTGCCCGCCCGAGAGCTCATTGACACGGGCGGACAGGTGCTCACGCGCGAACCCGAGACGCTCGAGCAGCTGGGCGGGGGTGAAGTCCCTGCCTTCGATCGTGAACGTCGTCTTCGCCTCGGCGAGGACCTCCCGCACCCTGCGCCCGCCGATCTCGGCAAGGTCCTTGAACTGCTGATCGAGGACCCCGACCTCGACGGTCTTGCCGCGCTTGACCCGGCCCTCACTCGGCTCGATCGACCCGGCGATGAGACCGAGCAGGGTCGACTTCCCGGCGCCGTTGGGACCGAGGATGCCGGTGCGCTCACCGGGACCGATGCGCCATGTGACATCGTCGAGGACGTCCTTGTCACCGAAGTGCACGGACACGTCGAGGAGGTCGACGACGTCCTTGCCCAGGCGCGCCGTCGCCATCTTCTTCAGCTCGATCGGATTGCGCACCTCGGGGACGTCGGCGATGAGCTGATTGGCCGCCTCGATGCGGAACTTCGGCTTCGAGGTCCGCGCGGGCGCACCCCGGCGCAGCCACGCGAGCTCCTTGCGCATGAGGTTCTGCCGCTTCGCCTCGGTGGCCGCGGCGATCCGGTCGCGTTCGACCCGCTGGAGGACATAGGCGGCGTACCCGCCCTCGAAGGGCTCGACCATGCGGTCGTGCACCTCCCACGTCTTCGTGCACACCTCGTCGAGGAACCACCGGTCGTGGGTGACCAGCAGCAGGGCACCGGAGTTCCGCGGCCACCGGGACTTCAGGTGCGCCGCCAGCCACGCGATGCCGTCGACGTCGAGGTGGTTCGTCGGCTCGTCGAGGATGATGAGGTCCCAGTCCTCCACGAGGAGGGCGGCGAGGGCCACCCGCCGGCGCTGCCCGCCGGAGAGGCTGCCGATGGTCGCCTGCCAGTCGAGGTCGGCGATGAGTCCTGCGATGATGTCGCGGACCTTCGCATCGCCGGCCCATTCGTAGTCGGGGCGGTCCCCGACGACGGAGTGGCCGACGGTCGCCGAATCGTCGAGGTCGTCGCGCTGGGTGAGCATGCCCAATCGCAGACCGCCGCGGTACGTCACACGTCCGGCATCGGGGGTGATCGTGCCCGCGAGCATCCCCAGCAGGGAGGACTTGCCGTCGCCGTTGCGTCCGACGATGCCGATCATGTCCCCGGTGTCGACGCCGAGGGTGACCGAGTCGAAGACGATGCGGGTGGGATATTCGAGGTGCAGGGACTCAGCCCCGAGAAGATGTGCCATAACGTACTCAAGGGTAGAGCACCCCGCCGAGGCGGTCGCCCGGAACCGTGACCGCGGGGGGAGTCCTCGACCCGGCCCCCACCTCGGCGAGCGAGCATGACGGTTGATTGCGTTTTCATATCGGTGTCGGAGATTCGAGTGCTATACGCGCGGGAGACGTGGCTCACGTGCATTAGACTGGCCGAAAACTCACCGAAATGTGACCGATCACCCAGTGGTCTCACATCTTCGCGACGAGTCGGCCGGTGGTCCACCACCGTTGCCGGTGTTGGTTCTTCGAGAAAAGAGTAAACCTTGAAAAAGCTCGCATCTGCGGTCTCGATGGTCGCCGTATCCGCCCTTGTCCTCTCCGCCTGCGGCTCCGGCGGCAGCGGCAGCGACACGAACAGCGAAGACTACCTCGCCTGCATGGTCTCCGACTCCGGCGGCTGGGACGACCAGTCGTTCAACCAGTCCGGTCGTGCCGGTCTCGACGCTGCGACGAAGAACCTCGGCGTGAAGCAGCAGCTCGCAGAGTCGCAGGGTGACGCCGACTTCACCCCGAACGTCGACAACATGGTCCAGCAGGGCTGCAACCTCACCTTCGGCGTCGGCTTCCTCCTCGAGGACGCGATCCAGACCGCCGCCGAGGCGAACCCCGACCTCAACTTCGCCCTCATCGACTCGACGTTCTCCGACGCCGACGGCAAGCCGGTCACTCTGGACAACGCGAAGCCGCTGGTCTTCAACACCGCCGAGGCCGCCTACCTCGCAGGCTACGTCGCAGCGGCGATGTCGAAGTCGGGCAAGGTCGGCACCTTCGGCGGCATCCAGATCCCCTCGGTGACCGTGTTCATGGACGGCTTCTCCGACGGTGTGAAGAAGTTCAACGACGACAACGGCAAGAACGTCGAACTCCTCGGCTGGAACAAGGACAAGCAGGAGGGGTCGTTCTCCGGTGACTTCGAGAACCAGGGCCAGGGCCAGGAGCTGACCAAGCAGCTCATCTCCCAGGGTGCCGACATCGTCATGCCCGTCGCCGGCCCTGTCGGCCTCGGCGCTGCGGCCGCGGCGAAGGAAGCCGGGGACGTCAAGCTCATCTGGGTCGACACCGACGGCTACAACTCCACGGAATACGGCGACATCATCCTCACCTCGGTGGTCAAGGAGATCGCCAACGCCGTCGAGGACACCGTCAAGGAGGGCACCGAGGACAAGTTCACCTCCGAGCCCTACGTCGGCACGCTCGAGAACGAAGGCGTGGGACTCGCCCCGTTCCACGACTTCGACAAGGACGTTCCGCAGGACGTGAAGACGAAGCTCGACGAGCTCAAGAAGCAGATCATCGACGGCACCATCAAGGTGGAGTCGGAGAACTCGCCCAAGTGATCAGCTGAGTTAAACTGCAGGGTCGATACGTTTCGACCCTGCAGTTTTCAAATGTGTGAGGAGTGCTCCGAGCTGTGAAACTCGAGCTTCGCGGGATGACGAAGGTCTTCGGATCGTTCGTCGCCAACGACCACATCGATCTCACCATCGAACCGGGCGAGATCCACGCCCTGCTCGGTGAGAACGGTGCCGGCAAGTCGACGATGATGAACGTCCTCTACGGTCTCTACGACCCCGATGGGGGAGAGATCCTCATCGACGACAAGCCGGTGAGCTTCTCCGGTCCCGGCGACGCCGTGGCCGCCGGCATCGGCATGGTCCACCAGCACTTCATGCTCGTGCCCGTGTTCACCGTCGCCGAATCCGTGGCTCTCGGCTACGAGCCGACGAAGGCGCTCGGACTCATCGACCTCGCCGAGGCGCGGGCGAAGGTCACCGAGATCTCCGCGCGGTTCGGGTTCGACATCGACCCCGACGCGCTCATCGAGGACCTGCCCGTCGGCGCCCAGCAGCGGGTCGAGATCATCAAGGCGCTCTCCCGCGACGCCGAGATCCTCATCCTCGACGAGCCCACCGCCGTGCTCACCCCGCAGGAGACCGACGAGCTCATCTCGATCATGCGCCAGCTCAAGGAGCAGGGCACCTCGATCGTCTTCATCACCCACAAACTGCGCGAGGTCCGCGCGATCGCGGACTCGATCACCGTCATCCGGCGCGGAAAGATCGTCGGCGAGGCCTCCCCGGAATCCACCGAGGCGGAGCTGGCAAGCCAGATGGTCGGCCGCGAGGTGTCCCTGACGACGCAGAAGACGCCCGCCGATCCGGGGGATGCGACCTTCCAGGTGCGCGGACTCACCGTCGTCGACAAGACCGAGAACGTCGTCGTCGACGATGTCAGCTTCGACGTCCGCCGCGGTGAGATCCTCGCGATCGCAGGCGTCCAGGGCAACGGGCAGACCGAGCTCGCCGAGACGATCATCGGGCTGACCGAACCCCGGCTGGGCACGATCACCCTCGACGGGAAGAACCTCGTCGGCTCCACCGTCAAGGACCGGTTGGGCACCGGCATCGGCTTCGTCCCCGAGGACCGCTCGACCGACGGCATCATCGCCGAGTTCGCGATCCGCGACAACATGATCCTCGACGTCTACGACCGGCCCCCGTACGCGAAGGGCCTCAACCTCAAGCCGGGCGTCATCACCGCCGAGGCGAAGAAGAAGGTCGAGGAATTCGACATCCGCCTCGGCAGCGTCGCCGACCCGATCGCCACACTCTCGGGCGGCAACCAGCAGAAGGTCGTCCTCTCCCGCGAACTCGGCCGCGAACTGCGCCTGTTCATCGCCAGCCAGCCCACCCGCGGCCTCGACGTCGGATCGATCGAATTCGTCCACAAACGCGTCATCGCCGAACGCGACACCGGCACCCCGTGCATCATCGTCTCGACCGAACTCGACGAGGTCTACGGCCTCGCCGACCGGATCGCCGTGATGTACTCCGGACGCATCGTCGGCATCGTCGGGCCGGAGACCTCCCGTGAGGCGCTGGGTCTGATGATGGCCGGTGTCCCCGCCGAGGAGGCCCTGGCCACGGCCGCCCCCACCGCGGAATCCGCCGGCCCCGCCGCCACCTCGGCGGGATCGGACCCCGACTCAGCCACCACCTCGGCGGAGGAGAACGAATGACGACTGACATTTCCCCGGCCGCGCCCTCTCCGGCCCCGCCGCCGACCGCCGAAGCGAAGCCGGGCAGGCAGCAGACCCTGCTCCAGGAGATCCTCTCCGGGTCGTGGCTGGTCTCCCTGCTCGCGATCGTCCTCGCCCTCCTCGTCGGCGGTGTCCTCATCGCCGTCGCCAACGCCGAGGTCATCGCCGCGGCGAAGAACTTCTTCTCGGCCCCTGGTGCCTTCTTCTCCACCGCGTTCTCGACCGTCGGCGACGCCTACTCGGCGCTCTTCCGCGGCGCCGTCTTCGACTGGAACGCCCGCACTCCGGAACGCGCGATCCGCCCACTCACGGAGTCCCTGGTCAGCGCCACCCCGCTCATCCTCACCGGCCTCGGCATCGCCCTGGCCTTCCGGTCGGGCCTGTTCAACATCGGCGGTCAGGGTCAGGTCATCCTCGGCGCCACTGTCGCCGGCTTCATCGGCTACGCCCTGCCGCTGCCCCCGGTCGTCCACATGCTCGTCGCAGCGGCAGGCGGCATCATCGGCGGCGCGATCTGGGCGGGCATCGCCGGTGTGCTCAAGGCGAAGACCGGCGCCAACGAGGTGATCGTGACGATCATGCTCAACTCGATCGCCGGCTACCTGCTCGGCTACCTGCTCAAGCAGTCGTGGTTCACGCACACGCAGTCGGCGAACCCGCAGTCGCGGACCATCGACGAATCCGCGCAGATGTTCCTCCTCCTGCCCCCGCCCTTCCGCCTCCACTTCGGGTTCATCCTTGCGATCCTCGCGACGATCTTCGTGTGGTGGCTGCTCGAGCGTTCGACGGTGGGCTTCGAGTTCAAGGCCGTCGGCGCGAACCCGCATGCCGCGCGCACCGCGGGCATCTCGGTGGCGAAGGTGACGGTCCTCGTCATGGTCATCGCCGGTGGTCTCGCCGGACTCGGCGGGGCCGCGCAGGTGCTCGGCACCGAGGACAAGCTCACCGGCGGCATCGCCGGCTCCATCGGCTTCGATGCGATCACCGTGGCACTCCTCGGGCGCTCGAAGCCTTTGGGGACGTTCTTCGCGGGTCTCCTCTTCGGTGCGTTCAAGGCCGGCGGCTACCTCATGCAGTCGCAGACGGGCACGCCCATCGACATCGTCCTCGTCGTCCAGTCGATCATCGTCCTGCTCATCGCAGCCCCGCCGCTGGTGAGGTCGATCTTCCACCTGCCGGCCCCGGTGCTCAAGCGGAAGGAGTCCTGATATGAGCGCACAGACTCTTGAGGCCCCGAGCGGAAACAAGGTGCTCGCCCCGATCGCGTGGAAGTACCCGATCGTCTATTCGATCCTCGCGCTCATCGCACTGGTCTTCTTCGGCATCATCGGCCGGGCCGGGGACACGACGTTCCGGATCGCGACGAGCGGTGACTTCTTCGCGATCCCCGACCTCGTCGTCTCCGCGAAGGCCGCGGGCCTCGTCCTCTCCTTCATCCTCGTCGTCATGGCCGCCGTGGCCGTCTGGTTCGCCGTGCAGCGCCGCGACCTCGAGTCGTGGTTCCCGATGACCTTCGGGATCGTCTTCGTGCTCTCGTTCCTCGCGTGGGCCGGCGGCGGCAGCGGCGGCGTCATCCCGCTGACGACCCTGCTCGCCGGAGCACTGGCACTGTCGGTGCCGCTGATCTTCGGCGCGATGTGCGGTCTCATCGGTGAGCGTTCGGGCATCATCAACATCGCGATCGAAGGCCAGCTGCTCGCCGGCGCCTTCCTCGCCGCGGTCGTCGCCTCGGTTGTGAAGAACCCGTACGCGGGTCTCCTCGCCGCCCCCGTCGCCGGTGCGCTCGTGGCCGTGGTGCTCACGTTCTTCGCCGTGAAGTACTGGGTCAACCAGATCATCATCGGCGTCGTCCTCAACGTCCTCGTCGTCGGCCTCACGAGCTTCCTCTACTCGACGGTGCTCACGGAGAACCCCGAGCTGTGGAACGCCCGACAGAAGCTGCCGAACCTGCCGATCCCGCTGCTCTCGGACATCCCGATCCTCGGGCGGGTGCTCTTCGACCAGAACATCCTCGTCTACCTCATGTACGTCGTCGTCATCGCCCTGCAGATCTTCGTCTTCCGCTCGAAGTGGGGTCTGCGGATGCGGGCCGTCGGCGAGCACCCGAAGGCCGCGGACACCGTGGGCATCAAGGTCAACTTCACCCGGGTGCGCAACACGATCATGGCCGGTGCCATCGCCGGCCTCGGCGGGGCGTTCTTCACGATCGGCTCGGGCCTCGCCTTCGGCAAGGAGATGTCGGCCGGACAGGGCTACATCGCCCTGGCCGCGATGATCCTCGGCAAGTGGAACCCCAAGGGCGCGCTCTTCGCAGCACTGCTCTTCGGGTTCTCCAAGAGCCTCGGCAACACGCTGCAGTCGATCGGCACGCCCGTGCCCAACGAACTGCTGCTCATGCTGCCCTACATCGTCACGATCCTCGCCGTCGCCGGCTTCGTCGGACGGGTCCGCCCGCCCGCGGCCGAAGGCGTGCCGTACGTGAAGTCGTGATGATGCGGGGGCGGCTCGCCGAGGCGGGGCAGGGCAGATCCCGCGCCCGTGCCTGAGGCCCAGAGACCGTCCCCCGCAGTCGCCTGAAGATCGGAGGAAGCGATGACCTCGAGACCGAGAGTCGACGACCCGAACTGGTCCGAACCGGTGCGCGTGCGCCCCGCCGAGGTGACCGAGGAGACCTGGCAGCTTCTGCGCGCCTCCGCGGTCGCCGCGATGGAGAAGGCGTATGCGCCGTATTCGGCGTACCCGGTCGGGGCGGCCGCGCTCGTCGACGACGGGCGGATCGTCAGCGGCTGCAATGTCGAGAACGCCTCGTACGGGGTGACCCTGTGCGCCGAGTGCTCGCTCGTCTCCGACCTGCACATGACCGGCGGGGGTCGCCTCGTCGCCTTCGACTGCGTCGACGGCCAGGGCAACACCCTGGTCCCGTGCGGGCGCTGCCGGCAGCTGCTCTTCGAACACGGCGGAACCGAACTCGTGCTCAACATGCCGGCGGGTCGGGAGACGATGGCCGTCGTCCTGCCCGACGCGTTCGGGCCGAACAACCTCGGCGAGCATGTCGGCCGGCATGCCGACGATGCCGGCGATGGCGGCGGTGACATCGGTCCGGATGCCGACGACGCCGACGACAACCTCGGCGACGGCACTGTCCCGGACACGCACCCGAAGCACTGACCGCGACCACCGAACACCCCGAAACCAGCGACCCCGATGACCGGAGGACCACCGTGACAGTAGAGGCATTCGACGCAGTCGACGTCATCGCCGCCAAGCGCGACGGCAGGACGCTGTCGAAGGACCAGATCGACTGGGTCATCGACGCCTACACGCGCGGGGTCGTCGCCGACGAGCAGATGGCGGCCCTGGCGATGGCGATCTTCCTCAACGACATGGGAGCCGAGGAGATCGCGCATTGGACGCAGGCGATGATCGCCTCGGGGGAGCGGATGGACTTCTCCTCCCTGTCGCGCACGACCTCGGACAAGCATTCGACCGGGGGAGTGGGCGACAAGATCACCCTCCCGCTCGCCCCGCTCGTCGCGGTCTTCGACGTCGCCGTCCCGCAGCTCTCCGGGCGCGGGCTCGGGCACACGGGCGGCACCCTGGACAAGCTCGAGGCGATTCCCGGCTGGCAGGCAGGGTTGAGCAATGAGGAGATCCTCGGCCAGCTCGAGGACATCGGCGCCGTCATCTGCGCGGCCGGGTCCGGTCTGGCACCCGCGGACAAGAAGCTCTACGCGCTGCGGGACACGACGGCCACCGTCGACTGCATTCCGCTCATCGCCTCGTCGATCATGTCGAAGAAGATCGCCGAGGGCACCGCCGGTCTCGTCCTCGACGTCAAGGTCGGCTCCGGGGCGTTCATGAAGGACATCGAGAAGGCGCGCCGGCTGGCCCGTACGATGGTCGACCTCGGGGTGAGAGCCGGAGTGAAGACCTCCGCCCTGCTCACGGACATGTCGACGCCGCTGGGGCTCACCGTCGGCAACGCGCTCGAGGTCCGCGAATCCGTCGAGGTGCTCGCAGGAGGCGGGCCCGCCGACGTCGTCGACCTCACGGTGGCCCTCGCCGAGGAGATGCTCCGCCTGGCGGGAAAGACCGACGTCGACGTGCGGGCGGCCCTGGACGACGGACGGGCCATGGACAAGTGGAACGCGATGATCCGCGCCCAGCACGGCGACCCGGACGCCCCGCTGCCCGTGGCGAAGGACACCGAGGTCGTCTTCGCCCCCGAGGCGGGGGTGCTCACGAAGCTCGACGCGCTCTCCGTCGGGGTCGCCTCGTGGCGTCTCGGCGCGGGACGGGTCCGCAAGGAGGATCCGGTGCAGGCCGTAGCCGGCATCGAACTCCACGCGAAGCCCGGTGACACCGTCGCCGCAGGTGACAAGCTCATGACCTTGCACACCGACACTCCCGAACGCTTCGAACGCGCGCTCGAGGCGCTCGTCGGCGCGTACGAGATCGGCGGCGACGCCGCATCCGTGCCTGCTTCGATCGTCCTCGAGACGATCACGTAGATCCCTCTCCGACAACCCCGACCACACCAGCTCAGATTCCCTTGGAGGACACCATGACCAGCCGCTCCGACGTCGCGAAGATCATCGACCATACTCTGCTCAAGCCCGAAGCGACGACCGCCGACGTCGAGGCCCTCGTCGCCGAGGCGAAGGACCTCGGGGTGCTGGCCGTGTGCGTCTCGCCGTCGATGCTGCCGCTGTCCGATACCGGTGACCTCGTCGTCGCCACCGTCGTCGGGTTCCCTTCAGGCCAGGTCAAGCCGGAGATCAAGGCTGCGGAGACCGAGCGCGCTGTTGCCGATGGGGCCGATGAGGTCGACATGGTCATCAACATCGGTCAGGCGATCGCCGGGGACTACGATGCCGTCGAGGCCGACATCCGCGGCGTCGTCAACGCGAGCGGGGACGCCCTTGTCAAGGTCATCATCGAATCTGCTGCCTTGAGCGATGAGCAGATCGTCGAGGTCTCCCGCCGCGCCGAGGCGGCCGGAGCCGACTTCGTCAAGACCTCGACCGGCTTCCACCCGGCCGGAGGTGCGAGCGCGCACGCGGTGGCCCTCATGCGTGAGACCGTGGGCGACCGTCTCGGCGTCAAGGCCTCCGGCGGCATCCGCACCGTCGAGGCCGCGGAGGAGATGATCGCCGCGGGAGCCTCCCGTCTCGGGCTCTCCGGTTCCGCGGCCATCCTCGCCGGACTCTCGGACTGAGCGAGGCGCCGGCAATCATGTGCATGCAATGTGCATGCACGGGGCGTAGGCTTTCACCATGACTGCCATTCAGATTCGGGACGTTCCGACCGAAGTGCGTGATCAGCTGGCTGCTCTTGCTCGCGCAAGAGGTCAGAGCCTGAGCGCCTACCTGCGCGACGTGATCGTCCGGGAGGCCCGGTTCGCGAAGAATGTTCGCCTGATCGACGAAGTCTCCACCTGGCAGAGCCGCCGAGACTTCACGATCGATGACATTCTCGCGGCACGCGACGCAGATCGGCCGGCCTGAGACCGATGATCGTGCCTGATGCATCGGCCGTTGCCCTCCTGTTCGCCGATCCTCATGCGGAACCGCGTTGTCTATCGGCGATCGAGATTCTTCGGGGTGACCCGGAATGGGTGGTCCCAGAGCATTGGCGCACCGAGATGCTCTCGGTCATCAGGGGGCTGAGGATGGGCGGGAGGATCGACGACTCCAGCGCGGAGAACGCCGTGAAGTGGCTGGCGCAGCTGGTCGTCCTCACCGAGCCCACGGCCCCGCTTCTCCAGCGGATGTGGGAACTGGGAGACAACCTGAGCAGCTACGACGCTGGATATGTGGCGGTGGCAGAGACACTCGATCTGACTCTCGTGACTGCTGACGTGCGCATCGCTCGATCCGGTGTCGCCCGATGCCCGCTCCTCGTCATCTCCTGAGAACCTCGGGCCCTCCGGTTCCGCGGCGATCCTCGCCGGTCTCTCGGACTGAGCAGGGCACCGACACTCACCAGCACGGCGACACCGCACCAGCACGGTGCACGCACCGTGCTGGTGCGGTGTCACCGCGCTGGTGTTCAGTCAGAGGCCGAAGTAGGCCTTGAGCTCCGCGGAGATCGTCGACAGACGCTGAGTGAGCGCCGGACCCAGAGCTGCGAGCTGGGGCGCGCCGACGACCTCGAGATAGCACTTGAGCTTCGGTTCCGTGCCTGAGGGGCGGACGATGACGCGCGAGTTCGACTCCGAGAGCAGGAGGATGCCGTCGGTCGGCGGCAGACCGTCGTACCCGGTCGAGAGGTCGTGGACTTCGGCCACCGGTGACCCGGCGAGGGCCGTCGGCGGGTTCTCCCGCAGCTTCGCCATCGCCGCGGCGATGAGGGAGACGTCGTCGAGGCGGAAGCTCAGCGGAGCCGTGGCGAAGTAGCCGTCGCGGGTGCGGATGCGGTCGAGTTCGGACTCGATCGAGGATCCTTCCGCTTTGAGCCGTGAGGCCAGGGCGGCGAAGGTCACCGCCGCGGAGATGCCGTCCTTGTCACGGACGACGGTGGGATCGACGCAGTAGCCGAGCGCCTCCTCGTAGCCGAAGACGAGTCCGGGCACCCGCGAGATCCACTTGAAGCCGGTGAGAGTCTGCACGGCCGCGAATCCATGTGCCGCGACTGCTGCGGCCAGGCCCCGGGAGGAGACGATCGAGTTCGCGAACACGGGACCCGCCTCGTCGCTGGGATCGTCGGCCCGCCCCTCGGTTCGCGGATCGCCCTGACCCGCCAGCCTGCTCGCGATGTCCTCGCCGAGGAGGAGACCCACCTCGTCGCCGGACAGCTGCCGGTACCCGCTGCCCGCCGACGCATCGGGGATCGCGGCGGAGAAGCGGTCCGCGTCGGGGTCGTTGGCGATGATGAGGTCGGCGTCGATCTCTCGGGCCAGGGCATAGGACTCGTCGAGTGCCCCGGCCTCCTCCGGGTTGGGGAACGACACCGTCGGGAAGTCGGGGTCAGGGGCCTGCTGACTGCTCACAGGGTGGACGTCGGCGAACCCGGTAAGGTCGAGGGCCGCCTCGGCGACACCGGCACCGACCCCGTGCAGGGAGGTGAGGACGATGCGCAGGTCGGCACTCGAGCGCACCCCGAGGTCCGTGACCGAGTCGAGGTAGGCGGCGACGATCGAGTCGTCGAGGTGCTCCCACCCGGTCTCGGCACGGGGGACCGAGGCGACGGAGTCGACCGCGGCGATCTTCTCTGCGATGAGGGCATCGGCCGGCGGCACGATCTGCGCCCCGGCTCCGGCCCGGGCCGCGGTCGGATCGGGTTCGATCGCGAGCAGCGGGCGCTCACCGAGGTAGACCTTGTAGCCGTTGTCAGCCGGCGGGTTGTGGCTGGCAGTGACCATGACGGCGGCATCGGCGCTCAGATGGGTGAGCGCGAACGCGGTGAGCGGGGTCGGCAGCTGTTCGGGCAGCTGGATGGCCACCCCACCGGCGGCGGTGACGACGGCGGCGGTGTCGCGGGCGAAGTCGGCGGATTTGTACCGGGCGTCGCAGCCGATGACGACACGGAAGCCCGAACCCACGGTCTCTGCAAGGAACGCGGAGAGTCCCGCGACGGCACGGATGACGACGGAGCGGTTCATCCGGTTCGGGCCCGCCGCGATCTCACCGCGCAGCCCCGCGGTGCCGAAGGCGAGGGGACCTGCGAACCGGTCCTCGAGGTCGGCCAGGGCAGCGGCGTCCCCGGATTCCGCCTCGGCGAGGATCGCGGTCAGGGCCGTCGCGGTCTGCTCATCAGGGTCGTCGGCGATCCACGCGCGGACGATCTCGGCATCGAAGCCGGAGGTGAAACGGTCGGCCACTCGGTGCGTCGGTGTGCTCATCGGCCCGGCCTCAGAGCTGTCCGACGATGTCGGCGAGCAGCTGGGAGATCCGGGGGGCCGCGGCGGCACCGGCTTCGATGACCTCGGCGTGGGAGAGCGGGGTCTCCTGGATGCCGGCGGCGAGGTTCGTCACGAGCGAGATGCCCATGAGTTCGAGTCCGGCCTGACGGGCGGCGATGGCCTCGAGCGTCGTCGACATGCCCACGAGGTCGGCGCCGAGGATCCCGGCCATGCGCACCTCGGCGGGGGTTTCGTAGTGGGGTCCGCGGAACTGCGCGTAGACGCCTTCGTCAAGGGTGGGGTCGATCTGCTTGGCGATCGCTCTCATGCGCGGGGAGTAGAGATCGGTGAGGTCGACGAAGTTCGCCCCTTCGATCGGGGAGGTGCCGGTGAGGTTGATGTGGTCGGAGATGAGGACCGGGGTGCCGGGCTTCCAATGGCGGTTGAGCCCGCCGCAGCCGTTGGTGAGCACGAGGCTCTGGCAGCCGGCGGCAGCGGCGGTGCGCACACCGTGGGCGACGGCGCGCACGCCCTTGCCCTCGTAGTAGTGGGTGCGGGAGCCGAGGACGAGCGCGTACTTCCCGGAGGATTCGATCCGCACGGTGCGCAGGGTCGCACCGTGGCCTTCGACGGCGGGAGCGTGGAATCCGGGGACTTCCGCGGCGGGGACTTCGCTGATCGTCTCGCCCAGCAGGTCGGCCGCTCCGCCCCATCCCGATCCGAGGACGAGGGCGATGTCGTGGGACTCGATCCCGGCGGCGGAGTTGATGGTCGTGGCCGCTGCCTGCGCGGCGGCGGTAGGATCGCTTAAGTCAGTCATGACGCCAAGATTATCAACATCTGACATGCCGCTAGGAGCGCTCCCCATGCCGATCAGACCACTTGCCGACGGTGACGATCTGCGACTGAATGAGGTGTTCGCGGATGCTCCGACGCCGGCGGCGCACATGGCGCGATCCCTCTTCCGGCCGTCCGCGGATGCCCCTCTGCTGCGCTCCGTCCTCGCCGAGGTGGTCCCCGGAGTTCCCGTCGGCGCAGCCGCGATCGCGGAGTCCCCTCTGCACCCGTTCCGGGCGTGGGTGAACGTCGAGGTCGCCGCCGAGGAGCGCGGGCACGGGCTCGGTCGTGAGCTCTTCGAGGCGGTCTCCGCCGAGACTGCGGGCACTCCATTGGAGGGCCTCGATCTGCGCGCTCGCGTCGAGGCGGGCAGTGACGGGGAGAAGTTCGCCGAGGCACTCGGGTTCTCTCCTCTGACGACGACCCGGGTCATCAAGGTCCCTGCCGGTGCGCTGCCGCCGAGCGGCGGTGGTCGTGCCGAGGATCTCGAGATCGTCTCGACGGGGTCGGTCAAACTGACGAAGGCGTTCCTTGAGTGGTACATCGCCGTCAACCGCAACGATGCGGTAGCGCCGCTGACGATCGGTCAGGTGAGCCAGGCGTTCCTCTCCGAGGCCGCCGGTGCCCACGGTGCGGCGATGCTCATGAGCGACTCGGCAGCTGCCGGATCCGGCGACGCCGGGTCGGGTTCTGCGGCAGCGAGCGGTCTGAGCGCCTTCGCCGTCTCCTATGCCCGCGAAGCCGACCCGGCCGCGGTAGGCGGTGCCCAGGACGCTTCGGCGAATCTGCCCGGAGAGGGCGAGGAGGAGCCGGCGACCGAGCTCATCCTCGGGTCGATATTCGAGACCCGTGAGGATGTCGCGGGTGCCACGGCCGAGGAGTTCGATGCAGCCGTCTCCGATGCCGAGCTGCTCCTGGCCCGGCTCTCGGTCGACGCCGACGTCGTCATCGAGGTGACGAGCGGGATGCCGGTCGTCTCGGCGCTGGCCGACCGGCTGCTCGCCGCCGGGCAGGCGAGTGAACTCTACCGTTATGAGACTCTCACGGGACCTCCTGCGGACTCGGTCTGAGGCACCGCCGCAGACGGACCCACCGCTGAATGCGATGTCTGGGTCGGGCAGACGGTAGGTGCCTCGGCACGAAACAGTCTGACGGCACGGGCACCCGATTCGGTGACGAACCATCCAGTGCCCGGGTCTCCATCGAGCGGCGGAAGCCGGAGGATGCCCAGGCTGGTCAGGTCCTGACGGCTGTGGGTGCCGAGCACGAGCAGCGGACCCGACGACTGTGCCTTCGTCAAGGGCGAACCGTAGCCCGGGGTGAACCGCAGCGGCATCGTCACCACATGGACTCCGCCGTCGAGAAGATCCGGTGCAGCCTCGGCGAGCAGGTGCGCGTCGTCATGAACGGTGATCGATGGCGTCAGCGACCGCAGCATCCTGGCAGCCTCGGTCTTTCCGCCGCCGGACGATCCGCGCACCGTGAGGACGGGACCGTCGCGAACGGGATCCCACATGACCGGCTCGCCGAACGGGTCGATGCCCACGGGGATCCTGCCATCGCGTCCCATCTTCAGCCCGTCACCGTCACGGGGATCGCTGCCCAGCCCCTGCCACCTCGGCGTGAACGGGATGCGACCGCGCGGAGCATCGACGTCGGGATCGTAGGGCGCGAGTTGGACATCGGCACCGTCGCTGCCGGTGTCAGCGACGCGGGGTCCGAGGAGGACGGCTCGAAGCCGCGGCCAAGTGCCGAGGAACCGCTGTCGGGAGAGCCCGACGCTGAGGCCGTCGGCGCCGCTGCTGGGCGGGAAGACCAGCCGCGAGGAGAACCCGGCAGTCCCGAGCAGTGCTGATCGGCAGCCTGAGAGGAGGAAGGTGAGACCGAGACCGCGGGCGTGAGTGAGGAGCCTCTCGAGCCCTGCCGCGGCATGATGGTCGAGGGAGTCGATGAGTTCGCTCCAGTTGTCACAGACGACAAGGGTCGGAGCATCGGCTGTTGCGCCGGCAGGGAACTCGCGGGCGGTGACCGAGCCAGCAGAGACTGTGCCGGCGGAGACCTGCCCGTGGTGAGCGGCGAGGTGATCGACGATGACGTGGAGGCGCCATCCCGCCTTCATGCCGCAGCGGATCTCCGCCCAGTCGATGATCTCGGCGATGCGGCCGAGAGCGACGACGCGATGAGAGCGCGCCGCCGCTGACGCCATCCGGGCCAGAGCCGAGGCGGCATCGGGTCCCGCGTCTCCGAGAAGCACGGTCGACCCGTCGACGAGCGGGTCATAGGTCCACACGGTCTGCCTCTGCGCGGTGGGGATGTCGATGATGCCCGTCACCGGAAGTGGGTTCGCGTCCGAGCCCACCGTTGGTTGCCGACCGTCGTCGAGCTCGGAGTCGAGTCCGATGCCGGGGCCGGCGACGAGTCCGACGCCGAGGCCGACCGTGTTCATGGCGGACGCACAGGCGGCGACATCGTCGGACTCCGGAAGGGGCGGAAGGACGACCCGCCTCGAGGGTGCTGTACGGGCGTCCTGGGCCGCGGCAACGATGTTCGCGGCGGCGATGCCGCGCACGACGCTGGGGCAGTTCTCCGGGGAGTGGTCCGGAGTCCACGGCCGCAGTCGGGGCCGGTGAACCAGGGAAGCGTCGACCGCCTCGGCGAAGGGGACCGCAACCCGGAAGGACAGGGGAGCCGTCCCAGCATCGAGGAGCGCCGAACCGGGCCGACCCGGCGGCAGGTGAGCGGCGTCGGGCACGCCGAGGACATCGAAGGAATCCGCTTCGTCTCGCACGCGCAGGCAGATGCGGATGTTGATGTTCGCCTTCATCTGACCGGTGACGATGCCCAACGGCCGCTGAGTGGCGAGGATGAGGTGGACGCCCAGGGACCGCCCGAGCGCCGTGAGGTGTTCGAGGAGGTCCGCGGCCCGCGGATGGGTCGCCATGAGGGCGTGGAACTCGTCGATGACGACGACGAGTCGCGGCGGAGGAGCCTCCAGCTCATCGATCGAGGCGCAACCATGGTCGGCGAGGAGCTGTTCCCTGTGGGTGATCTCGGCGCGGACGGAGACGAGTGCTCTGAATGCCGCCGCGGAGTCGAAGTCGTCAAGCACGCTGTCGGTGTGGGGAAGGGCCGCGAGCGGGGCGAAGGTGGCGCCGCCTTTGAAGTCGATGAGGACGAATGTCACCCGGTCGGGAGGGTTCTCCAGGGCGAGGGCGAGCAGCCACGTCTGGAGCAGCATCGACTTCCCGCTACCTGTGGTGCCGGCGATGAGAGCGTGCGGCCCGTCGCGGAAGAGGTCGAGGCCGACCTCACCGGCAGGTCCACGTCCGATGAGCGCCGGAGCAGCATCCGCACCGGCCCACCGGCGAGCGATCGCCGTCGGCGAATCGTCGTAGTGGTCGTGCAGGCCGTGCCGCTGATCGGACTCGGGCGGTGAACCGCGGCCGCGGTCCGACAGCAGGGTGAGGAAGCGGCCCGGGGGCATGAGCGATGCGGTGAATGTCCGGCCGGGAACCGGACCGGCCGATGCCGTCGAGGACGTCGTGTGCGCTTGGCCGAGGGTGCCGAGAACCACGGAGACCGTCGCTGACGGTGAGGGTGCGTCGAGCCGGAGGGTGACGGCGGATCCCGTGGTGCTGAGGTCGACGACGATGGACGGAGACGAGCGGGAGTCGGTGGTCGCGTCGTCCTCTGAGACTGCGCCGAGCAGCTCGGGCATCGTTCGAAGGGCAGGCGACGGTCGCCACGGCCAGCGGGTGTCGGCCAGCCAGGCGAGGAGCATTGAGATCAGCTGCTCGCGGGCACCGGTGACGGTCACCGAGGTGCAACGCGGGTCGATGGTGATGGGGCAATCGGCGATGACGGCATGACCGTCGACGTGGTCGACGCGGTCACCGAGATCGGGGGCAAGGGTGATGGCGCTGAGACTCGCCCCGAATCCCAGACACAGTCCGGAGATGTCCGACGAGGAGTTCCGCTCGGCGGCAATGAGACGACCCGCCCGGTCGACGGCCTCGTCCACGGCGTGCGCGGAATCGATGAGGTGCTGCGCGGTGTCGCGAGCGAACCGTCGCTTCTCCATTGCGTGGGCGAGGTATCCCGACAGCGGCGCGGAGAGGCTGAAGAGGAGGAACCACCACATCCCGGTGAGCAGGGCCAGCGCGATGCCGATGCCGATCGGGATGAGGAAGGCCCACCACTGCGGTGGTCGGGCGGGTCTCGGTTCGTCGACGGTGGCGGCAGCGACGCGAACGCCCGCCTGCGCATGCCGCTGCGCCGGCAGTGGTCGTTTGCCGGGGTCGATGACGTCGCCGGGCACGATGACCGAGGAGCCGCGGATCGTGTGGGTCTCGGCTTGCGCGGATCCGAGGTCGAGTCGGGTGGGGGAGCGGGAGAGGCACGGGTCGGCCACGAGCAGGCAGTCGGGCAGGGGGAGTCGGCTCAGCCGGGTCGATCGGGGGTCGATGTGCAGGGTGTAGCCGGAGTCGGGTCCGGCGACGACGGAGACGGTCGTCGGGCCGTGACCGCGGAGGAAGTGGGTGCCTCCGAGCACGGTGACGGGATGGCGGGTTCGCCATTCGCCCCAGGTCATGGTGTTCATGCGGCGCAGATCATCGGCGAGTGCGGTCTCATCCCTCGGATACTGGGAGGTGACCTGCGTCGGATGTTCGGAGGACCGACCCTGGTCGGGGGAGGGGGCCGCGGGATTCGACGCTGCCACCTCGTCGGCGGTGATGGGCGTGCCCAGCACGGTCTCGAGCACGGCGAGCAGCGGCAGGTCCCCGTCGGCTTCGAGGACGTCGGTGCGCACGTGACCGGTGCTCGAGATCTGCTGGAGGATCCCTGTCGTCGTCATCGGATCAGCGTCGCCGAACCGCAGCCTGCTGGCAAGGGCGATTCTCTGCCCTGTGGATACCGGGTCGGCGTCCACAGGTCTGGAGCACACGAGTGAGCGCCGGTTCCACAGGGCGATATGTCGAAGTCGGACGGCAACGTCGGTCTCGGTGTCGAGTGCTGCAGGAGACTACGAGATCCGCAGCGATCCTCGTGCGTAGGCGGTGGCGCTCAGGTCGATGAGGCGGGGTACGAACGGTGAGAGGAATGCCGGCGTGTAGTCGGCACGGAGGCGGATGATGACCGAATGCTCACCGTCGACATCGGCGTCGACGCCGATGTTGCGCAGATCGTCGGGCACAGGCACGGCGGAGACGTAGCGCTGCGCTGCGCGTTCGGCGGCAACCGGGGAGAACACGAGTCCGGGCTCGTCACCAGGGGCGGGTTCGAAGGAATCGGAGGCGGCGAGTGCCGCGGAATCCGCGACCGCCTGCAGTTCGCGGCGGGCCATGTGCAGGTCGGTGAGCGCCGCGATGAGGAGGGCGAGGAGAAGGGCGATGATGACGAAGCCGATTGCCAAGGGAGTGATCGAACCGCGATCGGCGCGCTCGCCTCCCTCAGCTTCCGGGTCCTCGGACGCCATCATCGACTCACCCCTGGACCGTCGTCGCAACGACATCGGAGTGGGTGGCGCGCATCGTGATGTGCGGAGAGTTCGCGGACCCGAAGAGAAGCGGGATCCCCGGCAGGGGAACCTTCGTCTCGACGTTCGCGGTGATGAGCGAGCCTGCCTGTCCACACGGTCCCGAGCACGAGTAGGTGATCGTCACAGGGACGTCGGGGAGTCCGAAGTCAGCGAAGTGCATGGCGGCGACGTCCTCGGCACGCCGCTCCGACGGGTTCGCATCCCGCGCGGCGATCCGTGAGGCCGAGACCGCCGCCGAGGTGGTCGCATAGCTGGCGGCCTGCAGCTGGGAGAGCGCGAGCATGAGGTAGACGACGGGAATGAGGAGGACGATCGCCGCGAAGATGAATTCGATGACCGCGGTTCCCGAATCTGCACGGTCGAGAGCCTCGCTGACACGCGAACGTTCTGGTCCGGTCGACCGCGCAGTCGCGCTCGACACCTCGAACCTGGTCGCATTCTCAGTCACCGTCGATGTCCTCGACGAGGGAGCGTCCGCTCAGTTCCCACACCTCGGCGGGACCCCACAGGCCGACGACGGGAAGCGGCGTGCGGACGCGGACTTCGACGATCTCCACGCCGCCGCGGCTCTCCGATGTCACGGTGATCTCCTCGGCGTAGCGGCCGCCGAGGGCGGCGGTGATGAGTTCGGCGGTGAGCCGGGCGCCGTCTCCGTCGGTCTGATCGGCCAGACCGGCCTGCCGAGCACCGGCGATCGCGGAGTCGATGACGGTGTTGCGGACGTGGATGACCAGGCCGATCTGCAGTGCTCCGGCGAGGACGAGAGCGAGCAGGGAGGCGACGAGGGCGAACTCCGCGATCGCGGAGCCGGCGTCCTTGCCGGTGAGATCGCCCTCCACTCTTCTCTTACAGCACACTGCTCCCGCGTCGTCAGCACGATCCGCACGGTCAGCACGACCCGCACGGTCAGCACGGCCCGCACGGTCAGCGCGTCCCGCGCAGTCGGTCGGGACCTGCACGAGGCCTGCCCGGTCGGTGCCGCGGCGACGCCGGGCCGCCTCGGCGGGCGATCGGCTCACCCGGCACCTCTCACCTTGTTCATCGCGTCCTCGAACATCGTCGTGAACGCTTCACCGGCAAGAGCCCAGAGGGCGACGACGAGTCCCGCGGTCATCAAGGTGATGAGCACCCAACCGGGGACGTCACCGCGGTCGGGTCGGTCGTGCCCAGGTCTGTTGTGCCCGGTTCGCGCAGGGGAAACGCCCGAACCGCGGCCGCCATCCGGGCTGCGTCGCTGTCGTGTCGTCCGTCGGGGGCCCGGCGGATCGTCGTGCGCCCACCCGAGCGTGAGCAGGGTGAGACTCGTCGTGAGGTGATGGAACATCGTGCCTCCTTCTTCGGGGACTGCGGATCGGGGCCTGAGGGTCGGGGATCGTCGGGTTGGTCAGAGGTCGAGGGTCGCGGTGCGGGGACAGGGGCGGTCAGGGGCTGAGGTCGAGGACGGCGAGGGAGGGGAAGACGGCGAAGATCACCGTGACGGGCAGGACGAAGACGACGACGGGTACGAGCATCCCGATCTCCTTGCGTCCGGAGAGTTCGAGGAGTCGGCGTCGGGACTGCTCCCGGACGTCGGCGGCCTGGGAGCGCAGCACCTCGGCGAGCGGGGTGCCGCGGGTCATCGACACGGCGAGTCCGTCGACGAACTGGACGATCTCGGGGATGGCGATGCGGGTCGCCATCTGGTCGAGGGCGTCGACGAGGGGAGTGCCGGTGCGGGTGGCTGCGAGAGCGGTGCGCAGTTCGTCGACGAGGTCGCCTGAGCACGTGCGGCACACCCTCTCCAGTGCTTCGACAATGCCCTCACCTGCGGTGATGGACAGGGCGAGGAGTTCGGCGACGGTGGGGAACTCGGCGAGGATGCGCGATTCGTGGCGGGTGATCGCCTGACTCAGACGCCAGTCGTTGACGATGTGTCCGGCGACTCCGCCGCTGACGACGAGGACGATGACGACGATCGGGGAGAACCCTCGCCCGGCGGCGATGAGACCGGCGAGTCCGCCGCCGACGATCATCCCGGTGAGGATGCTGAGGATCTGATTCGTCCGGAACCGTTCGATCGATGCCCGCCCGCCGAGGCGGCTGATCCGCAGGCTCAGCGTCGCGTCGGTGGTGATGCGGGAGGTCACCCACAGTGTCGTCGTCATCGCCGCCGAGGTGAGGACGCCGAGGAGTCCTTCGCGGCGCGGGGTCGGGGGAGCGTAGACGTCGACGAGCGATTCCTGATCCCGCAGGTACGGTTCGATCCGCGAGGACAGGGTGGGTCGACGCAGGGGCGGCAGGGAGAGGACGAAGAAGCTCAGCGCCAGCCCGTTGACCGTGCCGAGGACGAGGACGGTGAGCGGATCGGTCAGCGCGGTCACGTCGGTTCACCCGCCTCGGCGCCGCGAGGGAAGGGCGAGCGGGTCAGGGACGATCCGGCGATGACACGCGGTTCCTGGGGCAGGCGCCCGATCTTCTTCATCGCCTGGTAGGCGAGCAGCGAGACGACGAAGCCGGCGGCGAGGAGGATGAGTCCGGCCTGGGAGTTGTAGGCGGCGGCGGTCTCCGGACGCGTCGAGAGGAAGGCGAGGACGACCCACGGAGCTGCGACGGCGAGTCGGGCGCCGTTGACGGTCCACTGCTGTCGGGCCGAGAGCTCGTTGCGGGTGCGGGCGTCGTCGCGGACGAACTGGGCGAGGGCTCGCAGCATCGTGCCGAGGTCGCTGCCGCCGACCTGGCGGGTGACGCTGAGTGCCGCGACGATCCGGTCGGCGACGGGGTCGGCGGCGACCTGCCGGAACCGTTCGAGGGCGATCGCGAACGACCCGCTGGCCCGGTACTCCTCGGCGAAGACCTCGAAGAGCGGGCGCAGGGGCTCGGGGCCACGGTGGGCGAGCGAGCTGAGCGCCTCGGGCAGGGACAGGCCCGCCCGCACGCCCGAGTTGAGGTGGTCGAGGGTTTCGGGCCACAGCTCCCGGCGCAGCACCTGCTTGCTGCGGGCGCGGTGCTGGAGAAGCCGATAGGGCAGCCACGAGGCGAAGAGCCCGAAGCACAGGGCGATCGCCCACGACCGGGTGAGCGCGGTGGCGACGACGGTGACGACGATGAACACGGCGACGGTGACGAGGGCGAGCTGGAGCGGGTGGAGGCGCGGGAAGCCCGCCGTGGTGAGCATGTCGTCGACCTCGCGGACCCATCGCCTCTGTGTGCGCGTCTTCGGCCTGCCCTCCCACAGCGACATCCACACGAGCAGCAGTCCGGCACCCAGACAGGCACCGATGAGCAGGCTCATCTGCGAATAGCTCATGTCGATTCCAGGATCGCGTGGAGGTCCTTGCCGATCGTCGCGAAGCGCTCGCCGAGGTGGCCGAACCCCTGCCCGCGCACGAGCGTTCCGTGGGGTGAGTGGAAGATCGTGTCGAGTTCGATGACGTCGCCCTCGACGCCGCCGGGGACGGCGCAGATCTCGCTGACGAGGCGGGCACCGGAGGCGTCGCGCCGGAGATGGACGACGAGGTCGATGCTCACGGCGACTGTGGGCACGACGAAGGAGGAGGAGATGTTCGCGCCGGCGAGCAGCGGCAGGGTGGAGATCTTCGTGATCGCCGCCCGGGCGGAGTTCGCGTGGATCGTGCCCATGCCGGGCAGGCCCGAGTTGAGGGCGATGAGGAGGTCGAGGCTCTCGGCCTCTCGGACTTCGCCGACGATGATGCGCGTGGGGCGCATGCGCAGCGCCTCCTTGACGAGCGCCCGCAGTGTGACCTCTCCCGTGCCTTCGAGGGAGGGCTGTCGGCACTGCATCGGCACCCAGTCCCGGCTGGGCAGGTTGAGTTCGAAGACCTCTTCGCAGCTGATGATGCGTTCACGGGCGGGGATCGAGCCGGCCAGCGCATTGAGCATCGTCGTCTTGCCTGCCTGCGTGGCACCGGAGACCAGGACGTTGGCGCCGCAGGCGACGGCGGCGTCGAGGAAGCGGGCGGCAGGCGGGGTGAGGCTGCCTTGCGCGACGAGGCCTGCGAGGTTGCGGGGGCGTTGGATGAATTTGCGGATGTTGACCGCAGGCGAGGTGCGCGTGATGTCGGGGAGGACGACGTGGAGGCGGGATCCGTCGGGGAGCATCGCGTCGACGAAGGGCTGGGAGAGATCGACGCGCCGGCCCGAGGTGCGCAGCATGCGTTCGATGAGGTCGTCGAGTTCGCTCGCGGTCAGCTTCGTCGTCGTCAGCTGGTGGGCGCCGTCGACGGCGATGAAGACCTCGCTGGGGGAGTTGATCCAGATCTCCTCGACGCGGGGATCCTCGAAGTAGTCCTGCAGGGCGCCGAAGCCCGAGAGCTGGTGGTCGATGAAGCGGAACGTCGCCTCCCGGTCTTCGAGCGGCGGAAGATTCGCGGTGAGACTGCGTTCGTCGTATTCGGAGATGACGGTGCGGATGACCTCACGCGACCGCTGCACATCGACCCGAGGATCCACGTCGAGGTCCCTGATCCTCTTGTGGACCTCGCTGGTGATGACCTCGGTGGCTTCCACTGTGAACCCCTGGGCGGCTGTCGGCGAGTCCGCTTATCCGGCAATGCGATTGGCTGTCAATTGGTGTCAATGTAATCGCGAATTTCCCATTTATCCAGACTTTCTGCCGATCTGTGGATAACTTCCGGTGACGTTAGGGAAATGCCATACGTGTAGTTTGAAGGGGTATATCGGGTGGCGTCAGCGCCCGCCTCGGCGGACGCGTCGACCGACGAGGACCAGATAGACGACCGCCGACACCGCAAGGCCGACAGGGACGGAGAGGTCGATGCCGGCCGGGACCGGCAGGCTCATGTCGCCGGCCGCGGCGGCGAGCGGGCCGGTCCACACCTCGGTGGAGAGGAAGAGTGCGGTGGCGATCCCGCCCGCGGTGACGGCGATGATTCCGGCCAGTCCGAATCCGCGGTGGTACCAGTACGCCGATCCTCGGCTCTCGTCGAAGAGCCCGGCGGGATCGTAGCGGTTGCCGCGCAGGAGGATGTCGGTGACGTAGACGGCCATCGTCGGCACCGAGATGACGAGGAGGAACTGGAGCATGAGGTTGACCGCGCCGAGGAGGCTCGTCGAGAGGACGAGGACGATCGTGAACGCGGTGCCGAGCACCCCGATGAGCACGGCCGAGGGGATGCGTCGGATCGGCACGCCGATCGACTGCAGCGCCATGCTCGCCGTATAGGTCGTCATCCCGTTGAGGGCGATCGTGTTGACGACGACCCCGAGGACGAAGAGCACGCCCAGCCATCCGGGCAGCATGCCGAGGAGCACATTCTCGATCCCCTCCGCCGCCATCGTCTCTGCCGTCACGGCGCTGCCGAGGAGCGCGCCGAAAGCGGTGAAGATGCAGCTCGGCACCGCCCCGCCGAACGCGGTGGCCGCGATGATCGCCGACGGCTTCGTCGCCGTCGGCAGGTACCTCGCGAAATCGGCGCTGTTGGAATAGGACAGCGGAGTCGAGGCCAGCAGTGCGAATCCGATCGTCACACTCGACCACAGACCGACTCCGCTCAGCGGCACGGGCTGGGCGAACGACCAATCGAGGTCGGCGCCGATGACGACCATGACGGCGGCGAACACGGTCACGAGGACGACGGTGATGACCGCGTACGCCTTGAGGATGAGCGCGTGACCGAAGACGGCGACGAGGACGGTGGCCGTCGAGACGACGATCGAGACGAGGATGAGGGCGAGCGTGTGGTTGCGCATCCCGGCCATGACGAGGAGTTCGGCGCCCATGAACGACGACGCCACCCAGTTGAGGGCGAGGAAGACCCCGGACACGAGCCAGCCGTAGAACGCGATGACGATGCGGTTGCCGTGGATGCCGTAGATCGCCCGCTGGATCACCGAACCCGAGGTGCCGGCAGACGCACCGCTGATGGCGACGATCCCCGGCAGCACCCACAGGAGATTCGCGGCGAGGATGACGAGGAGGGCCTGCCAGATCTCGAGGCCGAGGACGATCGTGAGCGTCGCGCCGATCGTGAAGCTGAGCACGCTGACATTGGGTGCCGCCCACACCGCGAAGAGATCTCGGGCGCGACCGCGGCGCTGATCGTCACCGATGTGCTCGATGCCGCGCTTCTCCGGTCTGCGCGCCGATGCCCGCGCGGTCGACGCTGTCGGCAGCATGGTGCCCTGTGACTCGGCGCCCGGAGGCACGGATGCGGGTGCGCGTCGCGCTCCGGTGGCGGTGAAGGAGTGGTCCGACACGGGTGTTCCTCTCGAGGGACTGACGGGGTCGTCGTCGACCCCGACCTTTATTGGTCATGGGACCAATAACATGTTGTCGATCATCAAATAGGATTGCGGTCATGATGTCAAGCGCGCAGTCGGGAGCCCGGCGCAAGCCGCCGGCTCAGCGTCGCGCCGAGATCACCGGCGCCGCCGCCGAGATCGCCCTGGCCGAAGGGCTGGAGCGGATCACCCTGCGCCTCGTCGCCTCCCGGCTCGACGTGCGTCCCGGACTCATCAGCCACTACTTCCCGGCCGTCGATGACCTCATCGCGGCGGCCTTCGCCGAGGCGGTGGCCGGCGAGCGGGCTCGACTCCTCGGGCCGACGGGCAGTCCACTGGGGCGTTTGGCTCATTTCACCGCCACCGTCCAGGACGCCGATGCCCGCGATCTCTCCCGACTGTGGCTCAACGCCCGACACCTCTCACGGTTCAACGACGCGCTGGCCGCGAGCCTCGAGGCCCAGGAGGCGATCGACCGAGACGAGCTCACCGCCCTCATCGCCGCCGGCATCGCCACTGGCGACTTCGCCGCGCAGGACCCTGCCGCGGCCGCGGTCCGCATCCTCATCGCCGTCGACGGCTTCGGTGCCTATGCCAACGATCGCGAGGTCTTCGAGGAGCCGGCCTTCACCTCATTCGTCGCCGACGTCGCCGAATGGGCGCTCGGTCTGGAGTCCGGCGCCCTCGCCGAGGCGTCCGCTGCCACCGGGCCCGGCCGCTCGAGACTCACTGCACCGGACCACGGCGATTTCGACGCGGGGATCGCTCAGACGGCGTCCGCGCGTTCGTAGACGGTTCGGCCCCCGAGGACGGTGCGGACGACCTCGGCGGTGAGCAGAGCCTCGGGATCGGCCGCGAAGACGTCGGTGTCGAGGACGATGAAGTCCGCGAACAGACCCGCGCTCAGACGACCGAACTCCCCGTCACGGCGGCTCGCCCAGGCTGCGTCCCGGGTCGCATGTGTGATCGCCTCCGGCAGACTGACGGCGTAGCGCGGCAGATTGGCCGGGAGAGCGGGATCGAGTGCCGAACGGCGGGTGGCGGCGATGAACATGTTCGGCAGCGGCGCCTGCGGCGAGGTCGGGGAGTCGGTGCCGAAGACGAGCGGTGCCCCTGCCGCTGTCATCTCCGGCCAGGGGAAACCGCGGTCGATGCGGTCGTCGCCGAGCATCGCCCGCCAGTTGTCCTGGATCGCCGGATCCGCATGGACCGGCTGCATGCTCGCGGTGATCCCCAGGGCGGCGAGCCGCTCGATCTCATCGGGGCCGACGACCTCGAGGTGCTCGATCCGATGCCGCCGAGGTCGAGGGCCGTTGGCGGCGATCGCCGCCTCGACGGCGTCGATGGCGATCGCGACCGCCTCGTCGCCGATCGCGTGCATGGCCACCTGGAGTCCTGCGGCATCGGCGGCGATGATGACCGGGGCGAGCTCAGACAGGGTCCAGATCGGCTCGGCGCTCGACCCGTCGACGTAGGGTGCGCGCAGGGCCGCGGTGCAGCCGTCGACCGTGCCGTCGACGAGCACCTTGATTCCGGTGATGCGCAGGTGCGGTGAGGTGTGGAGTGCGGCGAGTTCGGCCGCACGCGCGACCTGGGCGAGATTCGCGGAGTCGTCACCGGTAGGCTGCACTCTCCAATGAGCGGTGATGCGGGCCGTGAGTTCGCCGGCCTCCTCGACCGTCGTCATCGCAGCGAGATCGCCCTCGTCGAGTGCCATCTCGGTGACCGCAGTCACCCCGATCTTCCGGTAGGAGGCGAGGGAGGCCCGGAGTGCGGTGACGAGGTCGTCGAGAGTGACCAGCGCATCGAGGACCGGCCAGACGAGGCGATGCATCGCAGTCTCATCGACGAGGCCGGTCGGCCCCGCGGCATCGGCATGGATCGTTCCGCCCGCAGGCGCCTCGGTGTCGGCATCGATGCCGACTTCGGAAAGCGCCGCCGAGTTCAGCCAGATCGAATGGTAGTCGTAGGCCTGCGCATAGACCGGACGGTCGGCGATGACGGAGTCGAGCATCTCCCGATGAGGGTGGCCGCCAGCGAACGCACCGTGCGCCCAACCCTGGGCGCGGATGCGCGGCGCATGAGGATGATCCGCCGCCCACTCGGAGATCCGGCGCTGGATCTCCTCCACCGAGGAGGCTCCCCAGAGATCGACCTGCTGTGCGGCCTCGCCGGTGCCGACGACGTGTGCGTGCCCGTCGACGAATCCGGGGAGGACGAGGCGCCCGCCGAGGTCGATGGCCTCGGCGCCGTCGCCGGCCAGGCGAGCGGCAGTGGTGTCGTCGCCGACGTAGAGCAGCCGCTGGTCCTCGACGACGACGGCCTCGGCCCACGGGCGCTCGGCGGCGGTGAAGATGCGGGCGTTGCGGTAGAGCTGACGGGTCATCGGCGGTCCTCGGGTTCGGGTGCTGTCAGGGCGGGGATGCAACGGGGGAGCAGCCTCGGCGCAATCATCCACTCACTGTTGGTCACTTGAACAATAACCGATGACGGGATGGACTCTCTCGATGGAGGGCAGGAGTCGGAGGCGCCTCGGGCCCCGCCCATGGACTAGAATCGAGGCATTATGGCCACGACTGATCACGCTTCCGAAATCGCCAGCCTCCGCCAGACCTACCAGGCGATCCTCGACGTCTCCGACCTGCCGACCCTGCGGGACGAGGTCGCCGAGCTCACGGAGGAAGCGTCGTCGCCGACGTTCTGGGACGATCCGGATTCGGCGCAGAAGACCTCGGCCAAGCTCTCCCACAAGCAGGGCACGCTGGAGAAGCTCGAGAAGTTCGGGGAGCGCATCGACGACGCCGAACTCCTCATCGAGATGTCGGAGGCCGAAGGCGACTCGGATTCGCTCGTCGAAGCCGAACGCGACATCGCCAAGCTCAAGGACCAGCTGAGCGAACTCGAGATCTCCACTCTGCTCTCGGGCGAATACGATGAGCGCTCCGCGGTCGTCACCGTCCGCTCCGGGGCCGGCGGCGACGACGCCACCGACTGGGCGCAGATGCTCATCCGCATGTACATCCGCTGGGCGGAGTCCCGCGGCTACAACGTCCAGGAGCTCGACACCTCCTACGCCGAAGGCGCGGGCATCAAGTCCGCGACGATCCAGGTCAACGCCCCGTACGCGTACGGCACCCTGTCCGTCGAGGCCGGCACCCACCGCCTCGTGCGCATCAGCCCCTTCGACAACCAGGGCCGCCGCCAGACCTCCTTCGCCGCCGTCGAGGTCGTCCCCCTCATCGAATCGACCGACCACATCGAGGTCGACGAGAACGACCTGCGCATCGACGTCTACCGCTCCTCGGGCCCCGGCGGCCAGTCGGTGAACACGACCGACTCCGCCGTGCGCATCACCCACCTGCCCACCGGCGTGGTCGTGAGCATGCAGAACGAGAAGTCCCAGATCCAGAACAAGGAAGCCGCGATGCGCGTCCTCCAGTCCCGCCTCCTCGAGCGCAAACGCCAGGAAGAGGCGGCGCAGAAGAAGGAACTCGCCGGCGACATCAAGGCCAGCTGGGGCGACCAGATGCGCTCGTACGTCACCCACCCGTACCAGATGGTCAAGGACCTGCGGACGAACTACGAGGTCAACAACCCGCAGGCCGTCTTCGACGGCGACCTCGACGGACTCATCGAGGCCGGCATCCGCTGGCGCAAGCAGCAGGAGAACGCCGAGGAGGACTGATCCGCCTCGGCGGGCGCGGGCACGCTGTCCCGCCTCGGCGCGACTGTGAACTTCATCAGATGCGCAACACACGCCCAGCCGCCTCCCCGAACATCACGGAACTGTTACGTACAGTGGAAGCGGCCGAGCACCCGCTGACTGATTGAAGACCCTCTTGATCACATTCGACTCCGTTTCGAAGTCCTACGACTCCCGCACCCGCAAGGCCCTCGACGACATCTCGTTCACGGCCGACCGCGGGGAATTCGTCTTCCTCGTGGGGGCCTCGGGATCGGGCAAGTCGACGGTCATCCGCCTCATCCTCCGCGAAGAGGTGCCGACGAAGGGCCGCATCGCCGTCGCCGGCAAATCGGTGGTGAAGATGCCGTCGTGGCGCGTGCCCTACCTGCGGCGGGGGATCGGGACGGTGTTCCAGGACTTCCGTCTGCTGCCGAACAAGACCGTCTTCGCCAACGTCTCCTTCGCCCTCCAGGTCATCGGCAAGTCACGCGCGGCGATGTCGACACTCGTGCCCGACGTCCTCGAGACCGTGGGACTGGCCGGCAAGGAGAAGCGCTACCCGCACGAACTCTCCGGCGGTGAGCAGCAGCGTGTGGCCATCGCCCGCGCCGTGGTCAACAAGCCCGGCATCCTGCTCGCCGACGAGCCGACCGGCAACCTCGACCCCGTGACGAGTGCTGACATCATGGCGGTGCTCGAGAAGATCAACCGCAACGGCACCACCGTGCTCATGGCCACCCACGACGGTGAGATCGTCAACCGCATGGCCAAGCGCGTCATCGAACTCTCCGAGGGTCGCATCGTCCGCGACGTCGAGCACGGCACGTACGGAGTCGCCTCATGAGGGCCGGCTTCATCCTCTCCGAGGTCGGCTCCGGCCTGAAGAAGAACTTCTCGATGGTGCTCTCGGTCATCCTCGTCACCTTCGTCTCCCTCCTCTTCGTCGGCGCGGCCATCCTCCTGCAGATGCAGGTGGGGCAGATGAAGGACTACTGGTACGACCGCGTCCAGGTCTCGGTCTTCCTCTGCCCGCCCGACTCCGAGGCGACGAACTGCGTCGACGGCGAGGTCACCGACGCGCAGAAGAAGAACATCGAGGACGCCCTCGCCGGACCCGAGCTCGCCCCCTACGTCGACACCGTCTACTTCGAGGACAAGGCCGAGGCGTACAAGCACTTCCAGGACCAGTTCAAAGGCACGAGCCTCGAAGGCACCGTGCCCGAGTCCGATATGAACGAGTCGTACCGGATCAAACTCAAGGACGCCGAGAAGTACGAGATCATCAAGGAGTACTTCTCCTCGACCCAGGGTGTCGAGGAGGTCGTCGACCAGAACCAGCTCCTCGACCGGCTCTTCGGGGTCCTCAACGTCGCCACCGTCGTCGCCGTCGTCATCGCCGGCATCATGCTGCTGTGCGCGATGCTGCTCATCGCCACGACGATCCGGCTCTCCGCGTTCGCCAGACGCCGGGAGACCGGGATCATGCGCCTCGTCGGCGCCTCGAATTCATTCATCCAACTGCCGTTCCTCCTCGAAGGCGTCATCGCCGCGGCGATCGGTGCGACCCTGGCCGCCGGCACCTTGGGACTCCTCGTCCACTTCGGGGTCAGCGGCTGGCTGCAGGAGCAGGCGACCGGCTTCAACCTCATCTCCGGCGTCGACGTCCTCATCGTCGCCCCGATCCTCATCGCCATCGGCGTCGTCATGGCCGGCGCATCGTCGCTGATCACCCTGAACAAGTACACGAAGGTCTGATATGAAACGCAGGCTTCCCCTTCTGATCACGGCCGCGGTCCTCGCTATCGTCCTGCCCGCCACCTCGGCGACGGCGGATCCGCGCGACGACAAGAGCAAGGTCGATGACCGGGTCAAGGAGCTCCAGCAGGAGTTCGAGGGCCTCGACGAGGAGCTCGCCCGCGTCATCGCCGAACGCGACGAAGCGCAGAAGGCCCTCCCGGACGCCGAGGAGGCCTCCCGGCAGGCCGATGACGCCCTGGCCGAGGCGATCCAGAAGGATGAGGACCTCGCCGCCCGGCTCACCTCGGCGGAGAACGCCCAGACCGACCTCAAGGACCAGATCAAGTCGGGCGCCGAGGAGATCGACAAGCATCGCACCCAGGCGGCGCGCATCGGTCGCCAGGCCTACCAGAACTCCGGCATCACCTCGGACCTCGCGATGCTCCTGCAGATGGCGCAGGGCACGAGCGCCGACGGCGGGATCGGCCGCGTCGACTCCGCGGTGCGCTCCCAGCAGCGCACGATCGATGACCTCTCCGAGCAGCGGGCGCTCAACCAGAACAACGAAGAGCGGCTGTCCGGGGTCACCGACGAGATCTCGGGACTCAAGGACGAAGCCGCCGAGGCGGTCATCGCGAAGGAGGCCGCGCAGGCCGACGCGAAGAAGAAGGCCGACGACCTCAACAACCTCATCTCCACCAAGGACGCGGCGGAGAAGACGATCTCGGACAACAAGGACAAGACCGAGAAGCAGCTCGAGGACGAACGAGCCGAGCAGGACCGGTTGGCGAAGAAGGTCCGCGACTGGGAGAAGGAGCAGGAGAAGAAGGGCAACTTCGTCTACGGCGACGGTGTGCTCGCCAACCCCGCGAAGGGCTTCCCGATCACCTCCCAGTTCGGCTACCGCATCCACCCGATCACCGGCAACCGCAAACTCCACACCGGCACCGACTTCGGCGTGCCCTGCGGCACCCCGATCCGCGCGGCCGGTGACGGCATCGTCGTCTCCGCGGGCTGGGCCGGCGGATACGGCAACCGTGTCGTCATCTCCCACGGCAAGATCAAGGGCAAGTCGATCGCCTCGACGTACAACCACAACACGAGCGTGAAGGTCCGCGACGGTCAGAAGGTCAAGAAGGGCGACGTCATCTCGATCTCGGGCACCACGGGCGCCTCGACCGGCTGCCACCTCCACTTCGAGATCATGGAGAGCGGCGACTACGTCAACGCAATGCCGTTCATCTCGTAAGCCGGCAGGACGGGGTCGCAGCCGCGGTTCCGCAGAGCGCGTGCGTGCGATAGACTTGTCCGTCTGTGTGCGCAGGCGAATGCGCACGTGGGATGCGTCGTCAGCCGTATCCGCTGAGACCTGAGAGGAGGCCGGTCATGCCGAAGGACACCGGGAAGAAAGTCATCGCGAGGAACCGCAAGGCTCGCCACGACTATCACATCGAGGACACGTGGGAGGCCGGTCTCGTCCTCACCGGCACCGAGGTGAAGTCCCTGCGCGAAGGCCGGGCCTCGCTCACCGACGGGTTCGCGCTCATCTTCCAGAACGAAGCGTGGCTCGAGAACGTCTACATCCCCGAATACCTCCAGGGGACGTGGACGAACCATGCCGCGCGCCGGCGCCGCAAGCTGCTGCTCCACCGCGAGGAGATCCTCAAGATCTCCCAGAAGGTCAAGGAGTCCGGGCGCACGCTCATCCCGCTCGAACTCTACTTCGAGGGATCGCGGGTCAAGGTCGAGATCGCCCTGGCCCGAGGCAAACGCGAATGGGACAAGCGCCAGGCGCTGCGCGAATCGCAGGACAAGCGCGAGGCCGAGAGGGCCATGAAGTCCAAGCAGTACCTCTGAGACGTACGCGGACACCTTCCGCCGAGGTGGAGCCCAGGTTCGAGTGGAACCGGAGTCCCCGGCGCGGAAGTCTCCGACACAGTCGGGAATGCGATTGGCCCGGCCGGTGTTGAGAGAGTATGCTGGTGTTCCTGTCGCCGGCAGGATCCTGTCATTGCAGGTGAGAGTGGCGAACAGGATTGGCAACAGAATATGGGGATGATCGGTTTCGACGTTGGACACTGCGTCGGGAGAAGCGGGCCGAGAATGCAGAGTCATCTCGTTAATGTCCTCTGCAAAACAATAGGTGCTAAATCTGAAAACCGCACCGATTTCGCCCTCGCTGCCTGATTGAGCGCGAGCTGCGAATCCGTCAGCCTAGAGTTGCCTCTGCTCTAGTTCCTGGCGTCGCTTAAGAGGCCACTGCTTCAGATGCACGTTGGGGGCATCTGAGGGACTCTTACCCAAATCCGTTCGTTGGTCTACGTGTTCGTGCGATGGCCAGAACCTAAGAAACTGCTTCACGAACTGCGCCCGGAGAAGTCCTGACAATCTGCTGACGGACGCGGGTTCGATTCCCGCCATCTCCACTCAAGGACAAGCCCCGTCCGCCTGGTTCCGACCAGACGGACGGGGCTTCGTCATACCCGCAGACCGTCACGCGTTCACGCGGATGACCTCCTCCTGGTACGGTGCGACGACTGTGCCGGAGATCCGCAGGTCGAGGACGAGGAACCTCCGCTCGTCCACCGGGGTCGACGCCCACTCGGTGACGACGTCGAGATCGGCGAGTTCGCGCACGACCACGCCCTGGCCGCCCGCAGCCGTGGCCAAAGCCGCGAAGTCGATCTCGTCGATGAGCATCGGTTCCTTCGCCAGGCCCTTGAGCCCGTAGAGGTGCACCTCGGCACCGTAGGCGGCGTCGTTGAAGACCACCGCGATGCCGCGCCCGCCGGCCGAACGGATCGCCGTGTCGAGATCCGACAGAGCCATCACCCCGCCGCCGTCCCCGGTGGTGAGCACGACCGTCGAATCCAGGTTCGCCCGTGCCGCCCCCGCCACACTGTGCCAGCCCAACCCGATCGACTGGAAGGCGGTGCCGACCATGGCGATCCGGTCCGGTGCGCTCGGCTCCCAGAACATGTTCGCCCACGCGATGAAATGGCCGCCGTCGGAGACGATGACCCGGTCCTCCGGCAGCAGCTCGCCGAGGCGGGACGCCGCCGCCCGCGGATCGAGCCGACCGTCCGAGCCGAACTCCGACCCCACCGCGTACACACGATCGGCCGCCGTGTCCACCGACTCCCGCCACCCGCTCGGACTCGCACCCGCCTCGGCGAGGCGACGGGTGAGCTCCGCGGTCGCCAGCCGGGCGTCGGCGCGGACGAATCCGCCGACCCGAGCATGCGTGGCGCGCTCATCGGTGTCGATCTGCCACACCGCGGTGGTCGGGGCGAAGAGCTCACCGAAGCGCATCGTGAACTGATTGAGCGAGGCCCCGATGACGACGGCGACATCGGCCTCGCGGACCCTCTCCATCGCCCCTGGTGCCCCGAAGCCGCCCGCCACACCGAGATCGAACTCGGCGGCCGGGAACACCCCGCGGCCCAATGCCGTCGTCACCGTCAGCGCACCGGTCGCCTCGGCGAGCTCGCCGAGCTGCGCCGATGCCCCGGCCAGCCACGCGCCGCGTCCGGCGAGGATGACCGGGCGCTGCGCCTCGGCGAGAGCCTCCGCCAGACGATCGAGAGCGGCCTGCGCGGAGGCGCCGTTCGGGGCCAGGGGTGCACGCGTTCCAGGGCCGGGGACGTCGGGGATCTCACCGATCTCGAGCGTCGCGACATCGTAGGGGATCGCGAGGACCACCGGCACCCGGTAGGTCAGGGCGTGCTCGATCGCCGTCACCGTGGCCGCAGCAGCGTCGACCCGGCCCACTGTGTACGTGCGGACGCCGACCGCCGAGGCCATGGCGATCTGATCGACGTCCCACGGCCGAGGTCCCGAGGTGGGTTCGTCCCCGACGACGAGGACGAGGGGCACCTTCGCCTGTGCCGCCTCGGCGAGGGCCGTGAGCGTGTTCGTGAAGCCCGCACCGTACGTCGTCGTGGCGGCCGCGAGTCGACCCGAGGTGCGGAAATGCGCATCGGCGGCGACGACCGCGCCGGCTTCGTGCCGGACCGGAGTGTAGGTCGCCGAGGTGGTCGTGAGCAGGGCATCGAGGAAGTGGGCGTTGCCGTTGCCCATGAGTCCGAAGACCTCGTCGATGTGACGGGTCAGAGTGTGGGCGACGTGCGCCGAGGTGTGCGCCATGAGGGCGGCCTTTCGCAGCTGAGGGATATGGAGAGTGATCCATATGTGTCTCACGCAACAATGCCGCTTCGCGTTCCTTTTTCGAACGCCGGACCCCCGGCTGCGCGAGCCCGCGCAGCGACAGTCCTGACCGTGTCGAATATAGGGCACCGGCGGTTCCGTGCCAAGTCAGAGGTGCTGTCGACCGAAAAACTGCGGCTGAGAAATGAATCCGGGAAACGGGAAACTATACCCGAATTCATTCAAGTGTCATTTTCCTAACAAAGATTGAAGCATTAACTACTAATGAGTAGATACAATAATGAAGTAGTCATTCAAGGTAATGATGTGATAAATTCAGAATACGGAGGATGTCGGAAGTGCGGTGCGGTCAAACTCCATAGGTGAATTATGAATTCACTTGCTCGTCTGTCCGATGTTTCCGTCTATTCATCATGAATGGCATCGGTAGTGCCGGAAAGCGAAAATATATGAGAATCAATAAGAAGGCCGTCGTTGCAGGTGGAGCCGCTGCTGTGCTCCTCATCGGGGGAGGCCTCACCTTCGCCCGCTGGTACGACGAAGCCTCATTGGGCAACCAGGCTGCAGAGGTCAAATCCGGTGAACTGAGCTTCGCGATCGACAATCTCGCGTGCCAGTGGGCCAACGGCGGCGATAATGTCGCCCCCGGTGACCTCATCGCTCCGGGAGACACCATGCAGTGCACCGGCAGCTCGCAGGTCGTGACGAACATCAAGGGCAAGAACCTCAAGGCCACGCTCTCGGCCGTTCCGACCGGCAAGCTCGCCGAACTCGTCAATGACGATTTCGCCGTGCTCAAGGCGACAGTCAACGGCAGCACGGAACCCGTCGCACTCACCGCGGCCAATGACGGTGACACCTTCGACGTCGGTTTCTCAATCTATTTCAAGGAGTTCAAGGACTCCGTGGACAACTCGCTCAATCGCGACAAGCCCACCACCGACACCGCGCAGTGGTGGGGTGAGGAGAAGCAGAATTCGGACTACTCGTTCAACACCGGAGACATCAAGCTCCAGCTGGTGCAGAACGATCGCTGACGCCGAGACCTCCGGCACGGGATCCCCGTGCCGGAGGACGGTGCGTCCTCAGCCGACCTCGGAGATCCTATGAGAGTGCGAGCGCTTGCGGCAGCCGGTGCCGCCCTGGTCCTCCTCTCGAGCGGTCTGGGCACCGGAGCACGGTGGTACGACGAAGCGAACTTCGATAAGCAGTCGGTCGAGGTGCGCTCCGGAGAGCTCAGGGTCACAGCGGCACCGGTCTCCTACCGCGTGCAGAGCAAGTACACGACCGACGCGCGGTTCGCCGACCTGCAGTCGTGCGACGCCGACCAGGGTTTCACCCGATGCGCCCGACTGAGCAAGGGGCAGGTCGAGGACTTCCGCTTCATGCGCGGCGACCGTCTGACGATCGCATCCCGTTTCGACGTCAGTGCGAAGGGCACGAACCTCCGCTATGCGGCAACCCTGACATCCGACCAGCCCGATCCGCCCCCGGCATGGACTGCGGAGGCGACGGTGAGCCCCGAGGGTCCGCTCGAGGGCGCACAGACGATCACCTCGCGGCGGACCTTCGACTTCACCGGCCAGGTCAGCGCTGACGCCTGGCCCCGGGTCTTCGACGATCTCAGCGTGGCCGGAGTCAGCGTGGCAGTCGTACAGGAGGACCGATGACCGACCGGCAGACCGAACACCGGCAGCGGAGACCCAGGCTCCGGACAGGAGTCATGCCCGTGCTGGCCGGTGCGTGCGTGCTCGCCCTCGTTGCCGCGATCGTCGCGATGGCGATCATGCCCACCGGTTCGACGCTGGCCCGCTTCTACTCCGAGGCCAGCGACGACACTGAGATGACGCTCCAAGCGCAGGGCATCGAGGCCGGAACCGCCGGTGTCGTCACCCCTGACTACGGGTCATGGAACTGGTTCGACCGGCAGATGAACGAGACCTCGCTGACCCTGAAGAACACGTCCCCGACGACAATGGTCGCGAGCATCAGGATCGCGTCCGTGGAACTGGCCGGGACGAACATCTCCGAAGCGTGGGGGAAGGCTGCGGCCTTCATCGTCGACGACGGCGGTGTGAAGCGGGAGATCTCGAACTACGTCACGGCCGACACCTCGACGAAGCAGTTCTCGGAGACCGAACTCCGATGGACCCTGGCTCCCGGTGCCGAGCAGTCCGTACCCGTGCTGGTCGAAGGACGGAACTCGCGACTGCTCTATCAGGATCTCGCTCGAGCCTCCGGGGTCCGCTTCGACTTCCGGTTCGCCGTCGACTGGCGCATCGACGGACTCTCGGACACCGAGACGGCCCAGCTCTATCCCTACGGCGCTCTGGGACCAGAGCCCGGCGACCGCCCGGCCTGCCCGCCCGGGGCAAGTGCCGCGCAGGAGTGCGTCGGGGTGAGCGCCACGGTGAAGAAGCCCGCGATCACCGTCGACACCGGGCAGGACGGCTCCGGCGCCTGCTACGGAGTGTTCAACGTCGACAACTCGCACACGTTCGTCGTCAACACCTCCGAACTGCCCGAATTCGCCCGCATGGCCAAGACCGCCCGGCGTCTCGCCGGCGACCCTGCCGCCTTCGACTCCTACGTCGCGATCCCCGAGGTCGGCTCCGACTTCACCGGCAACGACGTCGAAGTCTCCAAACAGCCCCTCAACTACCTCTTCGGCTACGACGTGACGGTCCGCTTCGTCATCCGCGGCACCGGTGGGGCCGGCGGTCACAACCCGGGACCCAATGGCGATCGGCCCACGCAGTCACCGATCTACGACCTGCAGATGACCCAGGAGGCCTTCTCGTCCGATGTCTCGTGCACCGTGAGCCGGGTGACACTGTGATCGGATTCCTCGTGCCCTCGACCCTGGCCCGCGCCGTCCGCCGCCGGCGGCGGCGCTGCGCGGCTGCTTTCGTCCTCCTCACGGCGGTGACCGTGGCGATCCTGGGAATCGCCGCCCCCGCCTCGGCGAAGGAGTGCCCCACCTCGATCGCCGAGGCGGTCCGGGTCTCCGAGACCGACGGCAGCGGGGAGAGCGCCCCGGACGATCTCCAGCGGGCCTTCCCCGACGTCCCCGAGCTGATGGCGCCCGGGTCGGGCGGAGACGATGAGCTGCGTGTCCGATCGATCGCCGAGGTGCCGGTGACCGCCGTGCTCATCGTCGCCCCGGAGACCGCCGGGGTCGCCGACCCGGCCCATGACCTCCAGGTGTCGATCACCTGGGCGGGACGGACCGTGGCGAAGGACTCGTACCGTAAGGTCGTCGGACAGCGCTTCGCCCTCGGCGAACTGGCACCCGATGCCGATGCGACGCTGCGCGTGAGCGTCGACCTGCCTGCCGTCGGGGAACGGGACAACGACACGCAGACCCGCACGTGGCCGCTGCGGTTCTCGCTGGGGCTGAGCACCGGGGTCGAGTGCGCACCCGGCGGCAGCGACGCGGGAGGCAGCGCGGCCGAAGCGGATGACAGTGGGGGAGGCACCGCCGCCGAGGCGGAGACCAGAGCGGACTCCGACGGCACCTCGGCCGCGGGCTCGAGCTCGGAGGCTTCGAGTTCTGGTTCCTCGGGAATCTCCAACTCGTCGGCGGGAAGCGCCGGCGGCGCCGGGAGCGCCGATGGAGGGTGGGCGCTGCCGAGGACCGGATTCGGCGGGGCCGGACTCATCACCCTCGCGGCGGCAGCGATCGGTCTCGGACTCGCCCTCGTCGCTGTCGCCCGTCGCAGACGTGCAGGCCAGAGGCATGTCGGCACGGAACGTGCCGGCGGGGACGCACGACAAGGAGGCGCGTCATGACCGCAGTGACGAGGCAGAGGACACCAGGCTCGCCCGCGTCGAGTTCGCCTGTACCGGACTCCACCGCACAGGCTCCGGTCGAAGAACCGTCAGGCGACTTGCGGCGGCCCCGGCCACGGCGGCGACTGCGAAGAATCGTCTCGTGGGTCTGCGGGGTCCTCGTGGCGGTCATCGCCGGCGTCCTCATCGCCACGGTGGCGCTGCCCCTGGCGATGGGATGGATTCCGCTCACCGTGACCACCGGTTCGATGGATCCGACGATCCCGCCCGGCTCGCAGGTGATCGTCAAGCCGCTCAAGCCCGCGCAGGCGCAGACCCTGGACAAGGGCCAGGTCGTCACCTACCAGCCCAACTCCGGTCAGCGTGACCTCGTGACGCACCGCATCATCGACGTCGCCAGGGTCCACGGGGAGACCGTCTACCGGACGAAGGGCGACAACAACAACGCCGCCGACCCCGACCCGGTGCGCAGCGTCCAGGTCCGCGGGGTCGTCCGCTACCACGTGCCCTATGTCGGCTACATCGCGCAGCTGACGAACCCCGAGGAGAAGCGGATCGGCATCTGGATCATCGCCGGCGCCCTTGTCGCCTACGCGGTCTGGGAGATCGCGAAGCCGAAGCGGCGAAAGGGCGGGACGAACCGCGGAAAGCACTGAGCCGCCGCAGACCTCAGGGTCCGCGGCGGCTCAGGCCGGTCTGTCCAGGGCAGCGGCTCGGGCCGGCCGACTCAGGCCGCCCGGTTCCAGTCGACCGTTCAGGCCGCCCGGTTTCCGCCGGCCGTGACGCCCGGCGACTACCGGCTCAGGCGTTCCCTCCACTCAGCCATGATCTCCGGCGGCGTCGGCTTCGAGACCAGTGAACCGACGACATAGCCGAGCAGAGAGGCGAGCAGGCCGAGGTAGATCGCCTCGTTCGAGTAGATGCCCAGGGTGATCATGAGCACGATCGTCGTCACCGAACCGAGGATCATGCCGGCCATGACGCCGACGATCGTCCCGCGGCGGAAGATCAGGCCGCCGAGGATCGGGATGAAGAGCCCCGCGACGAGGAGGTTGTAGGCCACCGTGAGCGCTTCGACGACGCTGGGCATGATGAGGGCGAGGGCGAGAGTGACGATGCCGAGGCCGATGAGGTAGATCCGCGAATCGCGCACCTCGTCACCGGTCTCCCGGACGAGCGACTGCGTGAGCGCAGAGGTCGTGCCCCCGCCCGAAGCCGTGCTGCCCGACCCGACGGCAGCCGAACTCACGGCAGCCGAACCCACGCCCGAACCGACGACGCCCGAACCGGCGTCGGTCGAACCGGCGTCGGTCGAACCCAGGCCTCCCACCTCGGCGCCGGCACGCACGGCCGGGACGATGTCCCTGCGGGCGAGGAGAGGCTCGACGATATCCTGCCGGCACACGGTCGAGGCGGCGAGCAGCGACCCCGAGGCCGTCGACATCATCGCAGCGAGAGCCGCGGCAAGGACAAGACCGGCGAGCACGGGCGACATCGCGGCATCGACGACGGCGACGAAGACGTCGTCGGCGACCTCGATGCCCGGCACGATGCGGGCCGCAGCCATGCCGATGAGCGCTCCGGCGACGGCGTAGAGCAGGCAGTAGACGCCGGCCGAGAGCCCGCCCCAACGGGCGACGCCGGGCGAACGCGCGGTGAACACGCGCTGCCAGATGTCCTGGCCGATGAGGAGACCGAGGGTGTAGATGAGGATGTAGCCGAGGATCGCCTGCCAGCCGATGCCCACAGGGGACGTCTGCTCGGCCGGCAGGGCGGAGAACAGTTCGCCCAGGCCACCGGCCTTGTTGAGGACGATCGGGAGCATGAGGAGGAAGATGCCCACGGTCTGGATGAGGAACTGCACGAAGTCGGTCAGCGTGATCGACCACATGCCCCCGAGCATCGAATACGTGATGACGATGCCGCCGCCGATGATCACCGACCAGAACTTGTCGAGGTCGAAGAGCGCATGGAAGACCGTGGCGTAGGCGACCGTCGACGTCGTCGAGATCATCAGACCGTACGCGGTCATGATCGCCCCCGACACGAGCCGCGAGCCCTTGGCGTAGCGCAGTTCGAGCATCTGCGAGACCGTGTAGATCTCGAGCTTCTGGATCTTCGGGGCGAAGAACAGGGAGAGGACGATGATGCCCATGCCGATGCTGAAGACCAGCCACATGCCCGACAGTCCCGAGGTGTAGCCGAGGCCGACCCCGCCGATCGTCGAGGCGCCGCCGAGGACGACGGCCGACATCGTGCCCGTGTAGAGCAGACCGCCCAACCGGCGACCGGCGACGAGGAAGTCGTCCTGGTTCTTCGCCTTGAAGCGACCCCAGATTCCGAATCCCACCATGGCGGCGAGATAGATGATGACAACGAGTGAGTCCACAGTGACTCCTCCTTCGGGTCGGGTCAGTTGCCGACGGTGATGTGGACGATGGTGGGCACGTCGCGGCTCAGCGCCTCGGCGACGACGTCGGGCAGCTCGGCGGTCATCTCCGACTCCCGCATGCTCACCCCGACCCCGCCCATCGAGGCCCCGAGCTGCGCGAAGTCGGGGCGGGCGAGGCGGACGGCGAAGGGCTCCATGTTCCGGTCGACCATCTGCTCCTCGATCTCCGCGTACCCGCCGTTGTCGACGACGACGAAGGGGATGCCGAGTCCGAGTTCGGCAGCGGTCATGATCTCCTGGACGGAGAACATCGCCGCCCCGTCGCCGAGGACGCAGACGACCGGACGCTCCGGTGCGGCGACCTTCGCCCCCAGCGCTGCGGGAATGCCGTAGCCGAGTGTCGCGAAGCCCGGCATGTAGAGCAGCTGGTCAGGGGTGCGGGCGGTGAGCGCGTGGATCGACCCGTCGTAGGTGACCTGCGAGGAGTCGCCGGCGATGACGACCTCGGGTCCGGCGCCCTCGGCGACGAGTCGGGTGACCCGGGCGCCGATCTTGTCGAAGTCGAAGTCCGCATCCCAGCCGGCCCGGATCGCTGCGACCCGGTCCCTCGCCGAGGCGGCCGCCCCGTCGGACGCGACCGTGCCCTCAGCCGTGCGCTCAGAGGCAGCACCGAGCTCGGTGCTCAGGGCCGCGAGGAACTCCCCGGTGTCGGCGCACACGAGGATGTCGCCGTCCAGGTTCTTGCCCAGCTGGTCGGGGTCGATGTCGCAGCGGATGACGGTCTGCTGTGCCGTCTCGTCGCGCACACCCGGCGCGGTCTGCGCGCCGATGACTCCGCCCCACAGGTCGGAGTCGGCGAGTTCGGAGCCCAGGACGATGAGGACATCGGCGGCTGCGGTCTCGGCCTGGACGCTCGGGAACCGGACGTTCGCACCGAGCGAGAGCGGATGGTCCTCTGCCACGATGCCCTTGCCGTTGGCCGTCGTCGCCACGGGAGCATCGATGGACTCGGCGAGGAGAGTCACCTCGGCGGCGGCATCCCGGGCGCCGCCGCCGGCGACGATGACCGGACGCTTCGCGGACCTGATCGCCTCGGCGGCCCGGCTCACGGCGCGGGCGTCGAGGCCTGGTCGCCTGGCCGGGACCGGTGCCGGGACGCTGCCGTGCCAGTCGCCCTCGAGGACGTCGAGGGGCACCTCGATGTGCACGGGACCCGGACGCGAGGACGCGAAGAGGGCGAACGCCTCGGCGACGGCCTGCGCTGCGCCTTCGGCGGTGCGGGTGCGCTGGGAGGACACGAGGAGGTGGGACAGGGCCCCGGAGGAGTCCTTCGTCTCGTGGAGCATGCCGATGTCGGCCCGCTCGAGTCCGGTGGGCACACCGGGGGAGAGGATGAGCATCGGGCGTGACTCCGCATACGCGGTGGCCGCTGCCGTGATGACGTTCGTCAGCCCCGGTCCCGAGGTCGTGATGACGACCCCGGGCTTGCCGGAGAGGAGGAAGTAGCCGTCGGCGCCGTAGCCTGCTCCCTGTTCGTGGCGCGGCGTGATCGCCCGGATGCCGAACTCGGGCAGATGCCGGTAGAACTCGAGGTTGTGCGTGCCCGGGATCCCGAAGATCGTGTCGACGCCGTTGGCGGCGAGCGTCGCGATCACGGCCTTGCCGCCGTTGCGGAAGCGCTCGGTCGTCGTCGACGCGGTCGCCTCGGAGGGCCGGGCTGCTGTGGTCTCAGACACCGAGGGCCTCCCCGCTGGGACCGGACGGGCCGGTGAGGCCGTTCTGCTCGGCCGCCCACAGGGAGAGGATCTCGTAGCCGCAGTGCGCGGCGGCCAGCCCCGTGATCTCCGCATGGTCATAGGCGGGGGCGACCTCGACGATCTCCGCGCCGACGACATTGAGTCCTTGGAGTCCGCGGATCGAGTTGAGCAGTTCGCGACTCGTCATGCCTCCGGCCTCGGGGGTGCCGGTGCCGGGTGCGGCGGCCGGGTCGAGGACGTCGATGTCGATCGAGAGGTAGACCGGGGCATCGCCGAGGCGTTTGCGGATCCGGGCGACGACCTCTTCGACGGAGGTGAACTGGTAGTCGTCGCTGCGGATGATCTGGAAGCCGAGTACCTCGTCGTCCTCGAGGTCCTTCTTCCCGTAGAGGGGACCGCGGATGCCCACGTGCATCGAGGCGGTGAGGTCGATGAGCCCCTCTTCGCTCGCGCGTCGGAACGGGGTGCCGTGCGTGTACGGGGCGCCGAAGTACGTGTCCCAGGTGTCGAGGTGGGCGTCGAAGTGGAGGACGGCGATCTTCCCGTGCGTCTTGTGCAGCGACCGCAGGTTCGGCAGGGCGAGCGTGTGGTCGCCGCCGAGGGTGAGGACCTTCGCACCGTCGGCGCGCAGGGCATCGGCGTTCTCCTCGACCGTGGCGATGGCCTCTTCGATGTCGAAGGGGTTGACGCCCAGGTCACCGCAGTCGCCGACCTGCTGCCACGTGAAGGGGTGGACGTTCGTGGCCTGGTTGTAGGGACGCAGCAGCTTCGAGGACTGACGGATGTGCGCGGGCCCGAAGCGAGCGCCGGGACGGTAGCTGACACCGGCGTCGAAGGGGATGCCGACGATCTTGACGTCGATCTTCTCTCCCGGACGCTGGGACTCGACCTCGTCGAGGCGGGGGAGGAGGCCGAAGGTCGGGGGCCCGGCGAAGCGGGGTGTCTGACTGTAGTCGGCAGGGCCGAGGGGCTGAGACGGCATTGACTCTCCTTGGTCGTGATGGGGTGATCTCGCTGGTGGCGTGCCATCAGCCTAGGACCTGTCATCCCCGTCACAGATATCCAGCGTGGACAGTCAGCCGCATGTGCATAGCCATGCCGGATAGGATGGGCCGCATGGTCACCTTGGGACAGCTGTGGGCGCGGCGTGAACTCGCCCTCGAGATCGCCGTCGATCCGCCGGGAGCACGGGAGCAGGAGGTGACGATCGTCCACTCCTCCGAACTGCCCGAAGTCGACGAATGGCTCGCCGGTGGCGAGGTGCTGCTGACGATCGGCGTCGGCCAGGATCTCACCGCAGACTCGGCCGGTGACTACATTGCGAGACTCAAGCGGGTCGGGGTCCACGCCCTCGGGATCGGCCTCGGCAGCGACCTGCCGTCGGTCCGGCTGCCGGACTCCCTCATCGGCCATGCCCGCGAGCACGGTCTCGCGCTCTTCGGGGTGCCCGAGCCCGTGCCGTTCGTTGCCGTCGTCGACGCGTTCACGCGGATGCGCGAAGAGGAGACGAACCGTGAGGTCACCCGGGCCAGCAGCGCCGGGCGACGGTTCGCCACCGCGCTCGCCCGCACCGGTCCGGCCGCCCTCATCGCCGATCTCTCAGCGACGCTCGGCAGCGAGGTCCAGCTCGTCTCCCCGACCGGTCGGGGTCTCACCGGCGCGAACGCACCCGCGGCCGTGCGCACCGAGCTCATCGGGGAGGCGCTCGGCGCCTCGCTCGCCCCGCGCCTGCTGCGGTCGGGCGGGGGCGGTCTCGAAGCCGTGCCTCTCGGCGACGAGCAGGTGGTCGGGTGGATCCTCACCGCCGCCGAGTCGGCCGTGAGCTCGCGCATCCGCTCCCAGCTGCTCTCGACCGCCGCGGCCCTGCTCGGTCTCGCCGTCTCCGAGGGACCGCCTCGGCGCGGGGAGTCGCGCCTGTTCACGACGACCCTGAGCCCGGCGGAGGCCCGCACCGAGTGGGTGCTGCGCACGGGTTCGCCCGCGGTCTCCCGGGCCGAGTTCACGATCTTCGGCGAGGTGCGCGGGGAGAGTGCCGAACATCTGCTCGCCGACCTCGGCGCCGACACGCTGCTCGCCCGGTCGGGGTCGATGATCGCCGTCGTCCACACCGGCGACAGCCTCGTCGATCGGGTCGCGGCGGTGACCGGGCTGGAGAAGCTCTTCCACAAGCCGCTGCCGCTGACCCAGGTCCATCACACGTGGACGGTGTGGCGGACCCAGCATGAGACGGCGAACTCCGATGTCAGGGCTCTGCTGTCCTCGATCGACGAGGCGGCTGCGGTGCGCTTCGTCGATCGCGTCCTCGGTGACCTGCTCGCGTCGAAGGACGGCCGGGAGCTGCTGCTCACCCTGCGGACGTTCATCGCCGCCGGGGGAGTGCGGGATGCGGTGGCCGCCGAGCTCGGCATCCACCGGCACACGGTCCGTGCCCGACTGCAGCGGATCGAGCGGCTGCTCGGCCGGGACCTCGGGAACCCGGAGACGACGCAGGCCGTGGCGCTCGCCCTCGAACTCGCCGAACTCTAGGCCGGCTTGCGGCGACGGGGACCGCGCTCAGCCGAAATGGGCTGCGCTCAGCCGAAATGGGCTGCGCGGAAGTCCGCGGCGATCTCGAGCACCCGGTCGAGGGCGGCGCGCGGACCGATGCTGATCCGCACTCCGTCGCCGAAGTTGCGCACCGCGATCGCCTGCTCCACACAGGCGTCTTCGAAGGCGTCGGACAGCTCCCCGAGCGGCAGCCACACGAAGTTGCCCTGCGCTTCGGGCACGTCCCAGCCCTGACTGCGCAGGGCTTGGGCGAAGTCGTCGCGGACGCCTGAGATCACGGCGGCGCGGGCCATGACCTCGTCCCAGTGGCGCAGCGATGTCAGGGCAGCGGCCTGGCTGAGGTCGGTGACGCCGAAGGGGATGACGGCCTTGAGCAGGCCGGCGATGACCCGCGGATGTCCGACGCCGTAGCCGACACGCAGGCCCGCAAGCCCGTGGGCCTTGGAGAACGTGCGGAGGAGAACGAGGTTGGGGTGGTCGGCGAGCAGGCCGAGCCCGTCGACGGTGCCGCCCGCGGTCGCGAACTCCCAGTACGCTTCGTCGAGGGCGACGAGGACACGCTCGGGAACGGCCGCGAGGAAGTCCCGGACCTCGGCATCGCGCAGGGCCGGCCCCGTGGGGTTGTTCGGGGAGCAGAGGATGATGAGGCTCGTCGCCTCGGTGACCGCTGCCGCCATCGCCGCGAGGTCGTGGGTGCCGTCAGCGCGCAGGGGCACCTCGATGCGGGTGGCCCCGGCCAACCCGGTGGTCTGCGGGTACATCTCGAACGAGGGCCACGGGTAGACGGCCTCGGTCGTGCCATCCGAGGTGATCTGCGTGAGCGCGACGAGGAGTTCGCTCGCCCCGGTGGTGACGACGAGGTTCTCGATCCCCACGCCGAGGCGCGCGGCGAGTTCCGTGCGCAGCGCGGTGGCGGCGTCGTCGGGGTAATGAGCGGGATTGCCCACATGCTCGGCCATGGTCTCGAGCACCGAGGGAAGCGGCGGGAGGTGGTTCTCGTTCGAAGAGAGCTTGAAGGACTCGAGGCCCGGGACCTCGCGCGGCGGTTTGCCCGGAATGTAGGGCGGGAACGTCTCGAGCGCGGCCCGCAGACGCGGCACCTCTGCAGATCCTTGAGGATCGGCAGATCCCTCAGGCTCGGCGGATCCCGGCGTCGACGCGGATGCGGTGTCGGTCATGGACTCATGATCGCACAGGCCTCGACCCGGCTCACCACGGCTTGTCCGGGGTCGTGCGTCCGCCGTTGCCGCCGGGTCCCTGCTGCTGCTGTTCGCGGTTGGAGTCCTCGCCGCGCTGCTTGAGCTCTTCGCGCTTCTTCTCCTGCTCGGTCTGGCCGGCGCCGTCGTCGGTGTTCTGATCACCGGTGTCGGAGTTGTCGTTCGATCCCTGGTCGTTCGAGCCCTGCGAGTCGTCACCGGACTGCTGATCGTCGTTCTGCGAATCGTCGGAGCCCTGGGAGTCGTCACCCGATCCGCTGTTCTGGGACTGGCCGCCCTGCTTCTTGTTCTCGACGCGCTGCTTCGCCTCGTCGCTCTTCTGCTGCGTCTCGCTCTTGTCGGGGCGGCACTCCTCGGGTGCGTCGTCGAGTGTGGCCAGGGCCTGGTCGTAGAGTTCACCGGACTTCTTCTCGTCCTGGCCGGCGACCTGGTCGGCGAGCTTCTCGTAGACGTAGGAGAGGTTGATCCGCACCGCGCACTCGTCACGGGGCGGGGTGATCTCGAGTGCGGTCTCGAGGTCCTCCTGCGCGGGTTCGAAGTCGCCGACGGCGGCCTTCGCGGTGCCGCGGTTGTAGTAGCCGATGTGCCTCTCGAGCGGACTGAGCGCAAGGAACGTCGTCGCGGCCTTCTGGGCGCCGGGGAAGTCGTTGGAGTCGTAGCGGACCTGCGAGGCCGCCCCGAAGTACACGGTGGTGCCGAGGTAGGCGAAGGCGAGGAGGATCGCGGTGCCGACGACGAGGTTGATCTTCGTCAGCAGCCGCAGGCCCGACCATCGTCTGAGCATCCGTCTCATGGTCGGCCTCCGCTCTGTCCGCTGCCTGCCGTTCCGGACGCGACCAGTCCCCGCGCAGGATGGTTGCCGGCACCCGGACCGGGAGGACCGCCGGATCCGCCGCGACCGCCTCGGCGAGAGGGCATGACCGACCGCAACCGGAGGAACTCGCGGAAGGCGAAGACCATCTCGACGGCGATCCAGACGAAGACGAGGGTGAGAGGGATCCAGTAGTACTCGTCGACGGTGACGCGGCCGTCCTTCTTCACGAGCTGCTGATCGTACTTGGGGGCGGTGTAGACGGCTGAGACCGGGCTGCTGCCGTCGCGCTGGAAGTAGGGCAGGCCGAGGTCTGAGCCGATCTGTCTGAGATTGCCTTCGTCGATCTTCGAGATCCCGGGGTTGCCCTGGGCGTCGCGGATGTACTGATCCCCGGTGCCCAGACCGTTGCCGTTCTGGCCGCCGCCGTTCTGGCCGCCGTGGTCGGTGTCGCCGGGCAGGCCGCCGTAGCCGAAGGGCTGGGACTCCTTCATCTTCCCGCCCTGCGCGGTGCCGTACCCGAAGACGGCGCCGCTGTCGATGTTCGCGGCGAACGAGGACCACGAGTCAGGGGACCCCGAGGCCGTCTGCTCGCCGTCGCCGAAGTAGAAGACGAGCCGCTTGTTGTCGGGACGGTCCTCCGCGTTGGAGTCCATGCGAGCCTTGAGCTCGTCACCGGCCTCGGTGATCGAGGAGCCGTTGGAGTTGAGCGACATCTCCGGGGTGAGGACGTCGACGGCCGAGGCGAAGGCCGCATGATCGGTCGTCAGCGGCATCGCCGTCGAGGCGGTCGAGGCGAAGGTGATGATGCTCAGGCGCGCACCCGGCAGCTGCTTCGCGAGCTCGAGCATGTCCTTCTTCACGCCCTCGATGCGCGGGGTGGTCCCGTCGTAGTCCTTGGCGGCCATCGACGTCGTCGTGTCGACGAGGAAGTAGACGTCGGCGGCCGCCTCGTACTCCTCCGTCGTCGACTTCTGGGCGATGCCGGGACGGGCGAGGGCGAGGGCAAGGACTGCGACGACGCCCATGCGCACGAACCACTTCCACTTCGGCCCCTCACCGCGGATGACGGGGATGAGGCAGAGCGTGAGGAGGACGGCGGTCATGAGGCCGAGGCCGATCCAGCCGAAGAGCGGGTCGAAGATCATGAGCGCACCCTCCAGGCGAGGACGAAGACCCCGATGAGTCCGAACACGGCGATGAGCAGCGGGGCGGCGGGCATGTCGTGGACGATCGTGTACGACCGGCCCGGAGTGTTCTGGGCCTCCTGGCTCTGGATCTCGGAGACGATGCGGTCGATCGTCGTCGCCGACCCCATGTCGAACTGCTTGCCCCCGGTCCGGTCGGAGACGGACTTGAGCTCCTGGGTCTGCGTGGTCGCCAGGATCGAGGGCGGGGAGAGGCTGTAGACGCGCACCTTGGCGTCGACGGCGATGTCGGCGGCCTCGTTGAGTTCGAACAGGGGCTCACCGGCGAGCATGTTGTCGGTGGCGAAGACGATCGAGCGGGACCGGTCCTCGTCCTTGCGGTCGAAGTTGTCGACGCAGGAGACGAGGCCGTCGCCGATGAGGGAGGAGCCGCCGATGTTGGGCGGGGACGTCGACCACGAGTAGTCGGTGCCCTGGGAGCCCCACGTCCGGAAGCCCTCCTCGGCGTCCTCGAGGTAGTTCTGCACCATGTCGTAGTCGTCGGTGAGCGGGAACGCGGCCACGGCGGTGGCGTTGAACACGGTCAGCCCGATGCGCTCCCCGTCGAACCGGTCGACGAGCTCCTGGTAGGCGGCAAGCAGGTCGGCGTCGTAGCCGAGCATCGACCCGGAGACGTCGAGGCAGAGCATGACGTCGCGCAGCTTCTTCTCCGGGTTGACCGTCTCGATCCAGGCGGGACGGGCCACACCGGCGAGCGCCCCGAGCCCGGTGAGCGCGATGACGCCGAGGAACGCGACGGTCGTCATCATCTTCCTGCGCATCGCCCGGCGGAAGCCCGGCAGGCTCGTCATCCGGCCGCTGTGGGCCACGGGCAGGGACGACTCGGTGCGCCGGGGCCTACGGAAGATGAAGACCGCGAGGGCGGCGAGGAGGAGCAGGGCCAGGGCCAGCCACCAGAACATCAGGACCATCTGGCCACCAGCTTCCTCGCCTCGGCGATCTGGGGGGCGAGATCCACGGACTCCACCTCGGCGAACTCAGCCGTGTAGAGCCCGCGCAGGGAATCGGCGAGGTCGTCGAGACCGGCGACCGCGGCATCGCGGTAGGTCAGATGCTCGGCCCGGACACCCCACGCGTCGCGGGCGAACTCGCGGACGATCTTCGCCAGCTGGCGCGCCGACTCGCGGACGTCGGTGTCGCCGGCGGCGAGGTTCGCCTCGACGTCGCTGATGCGGGACATGTAGGTGCTGCGCACGGGGATGGGGATCCGCGGCTGGGCCCGACCGGTGGCGCCGGCGGCGGCGCGCAGGAGCGGGGCGAAGAGGTTGAGGAGGGCCAGCAAGAGGACGAACGCGGCCGCGACGTACCACCAGACCGAGATCTGGAGGGGACCGACGAGCTCAGCGGGACCCACGGCGATGCCTCCAGAGCAGGGAGTGGAGGCTGCCGAGCGCCTGATCGGGGTCGGCGATCTCTGTGTGGGCGATGCCGAGCTTCGCGAGCAGGTCGCTGCGCTGGTTCCGGCGGGCCGCCTCGGCGACGATGTACTCGGCCTGCACACGGGGGTCGGCCATGACCGTGGCCGGCAGCCCCACCTCGGCGCGGGAGACGTCGAACGGCGCCGAGGCGGTGGGCAGGTGGGCGAGATCCGCGTCGGTGATCGTCATCCACAGCATCTCGTGCTGGGCGCGCAGCCGCTTGATCGTCGCCTCCTCCGCCGGGCCCAGGGGAGCCTGGTCGGAGATGACGACGATGAGCATGCGGTGGGTGATGTGCCCGGCGATCCACTGCAGCTGGGCGTCGATCGAGCCGTCGACCTCGTCACCGGATTCGGCGAGGATCTGCTGGAGGAGGTTCTCCAGGTGGGCTTCGCTGCCCTTGCGGGGTGAGGCGATCGTGCGTTCGGCGTTGCCGTGGATGAGCATGACGTCGTCGCCGTGGCGCACCGCGAGGTATCCCGTCATCCCGGCCATGAGGATCGCGAGCTGGCGTTTGTCCGCCCCGGCCGAGGTCACTGCGTCGAAGCCGCGGGAGGAGTCGACGACGAGGGCGAGGATGTGCCGGCGGTGGGCGACGTAGCGCTTGACGAGGGGATCGGCGTGCCGGGCGGTGGCCTTCCAGTCGATGTCGCGGATCTCATCGCCGGGGATGTAGTCGCGCAGGTCGTCGAAGTCGAGGCTGTGGCCGTGGAAGACCGAGGAGTAGTCGCCGTCGAGGAGGCGGCGGGTGCGCCGGTGGGCGTGGATGGTCATCCGCGCTTTGATCCGGTTGAGCAGGGCAGTCATCTCAGCACCGGGTCACGGGGTGGGCACGGCCATGAGGAGGGCATCGACGACTTGGGTGCTCGTGATGTTCTCCGCGGCGGCTTCGAAGTTGAGCTGGATGCGGTGGGCGAGGACGCGGTGGGCGAGGTCCTTGATGTCCTCGGGGATGACGTAGTTGCGTCCGCGGATCATCGCCAGCGAGCGGCCGGCGTTGGTGAAGGCGATCGAGGCGCGCGGGCTCGCACCGTACTCGATGTAGGGGGAGAGCCGTCCGAGGTACTTCTGCGTGTTCCTCGTGGCATGGACGAGTTCGACGAGGTAGCGGGTGATCGACGGGTCGATGTAGATGGTGCGCGCGTAGCGCTGCATCGTCATGACGTCCTCGAGCGTGCAGCTGGCCGCGGGCACCGAGTCCTTGTCGAAGACCCCCGAGTCGAGGCGGGAGAGGATCTCGACCTCCTCGTTGGGGCTGGGGTGGGTGAGGAGGTCCTTGATCATGAAGCGGTCGAGCTGGGCCTCGGGCAGCTGGTACGTGCCCTCCTGCTCGATCGGGTTCTGGGTGGCCATGACGAGGAAGGGCTTGGGCAGGTCGAAGCGCTGCCCGCCGATCGTCGTCTGCCGCTCCTGCATCGCCTCGAGCATCGCCGACTGCGTCTTCGCCGAGGAGCGGTTGATCTCGTCGAGGAGGACGATGTTGGCGTGCACGGGTCCGAGCACCGTGTTGAACGATCCCTCCCGGGCGTTGTAGATCTGCGAGCCGATGATGTCGGCCGGCAGCAGATCCGGGGTGCACTGGATGCGGGAGAACTTGCCGTCGACGGCGTTGGCGAGCGCGGCCGCGGCCGTCGTCTTCGCCAGGCCGGGAACGCTTTCGAGGAGGAGGTGTCCGCCGGAGAGCAGACCGATGAGGAGGGACTCCCGCAGTCGCTGCTGACCGACGACGAAATGGTCGAGATAGGATTCGAGCCCGCCGAGGAGGGACTTCGCGTGCGCGATCTCCTGCGTGTTGGCCGGTGCCGTTGCGGTCATGCGTTCTCTGACCCTCTCATCGTCGGTGCCGTGGTCGCAGCCCGCCGGGTGGCCCGGCGTGCTGTCCGTCACCCCCAGCATAGGAGCGGACCCTGACATGCGACTGGGTGTTCTCGTGTCAGTACCGACACATAGTGTGGAAGTCCGGACACAGTCCTCGACACGCCGAGGCGACATGCCCACAGGGGACGAATTTCCCCTGTGGACAGCGGTGGATAACTCGGCCCGGAAACGGGTCGTCGTCGGCCGCCTCGGCGGGAGATGCCCGTGTCCTCGCAGGTGATCGAACTACACCGATGTCGTTCACACCCTGTGGACGGCTGTGGAGGGCTGAGGACACAGGGTGTGGACGGGTCGAATCACACTGGTGTAACACTGGATATAGGGGTAGGCTCGTACCCGAACACAACATCTAGTGGTCATCGTCGGTCCCCTTCACCGTGATCCCTCCCACGTCGGAGGCCGCGGATCCGACATGATCGAGCAGCAGTCAACCCATACTCAAGCGCAGAAATCGAGGAGTCGCCATGATCACCGTGTACACCAAGCCCTCTTGTGTCCAGTGCAACGCCACCTACCGTGCGCTCGACGCCAAAGGACTGAAGTACGCCACGGTCGACCTCAGCGTCGATGAGAACGCCCTCGACGTCGTCAAGGCCATGGGCTACATGCAGGCGCCGGTCGTCGTCACCGACAGCGACCACTGGTCGGGATTCCGTCCCGACAAGATCGCCGCGCTGGCCGGTCAGCAGACGGCGGCCTCCGTCGTGGCCTGATGCTCGTCGTCTACTACTCCAGCACGTCCGAGTACACCCACCGCTTCGTGGGCAAGCTCGATCATCCCACCCGCCGTCTGCCGCTGCTGACGAAGGATGAGACGCTGCTGGTCGACGAGCCGTTCGTGCTCGTCACCCCCACCTACGGGGCCGGACCCAACCGCGGGGCCGTGCCCAAGCAGGTGATCAAGTTCCTCAATATCGAATCGAATCGCCGGCACCTCGTCGGCGTGATCGGCGCCGGAAACACCAACTTCGGCGCAGAGTACTGCCGGGCGGCGAAGACCGTCGCCGCGAAGTGCCGCGTACCCCTTCTGTACCGCGTCGAACTCCTCGGCACCCCCGAAGAGGTCGCGGATGTGAACCTAGGATTGGACAAACTGTGCGAGAGCTCGCTGAAGACCGCAATGTAGAGGACATCATCCGCGAAGAGACGGATCTGGACTACCACGCGCTCAATGCCATGCTGAACCTCTACGACATGGACGGGCGGATCCAGTTCGAGAGGGACAAGCAGGCCGCGCGCCAGTACTTCCTCCAGCACGTGAACAACAACACGGTCTTCTTCCACGATCTCAAGGAGAAGCTCGACTACCTCGTCGAGAAGGACTACTACGAGCCCGAGGTCCTCGAGCAGTACTCGTTCGACTTCATCGCCTCCCTGTCGAAGCGCGCCTACTCGCACAAGTTCCGCTTCCAGACCTTCCTCGGCGCGTTCAAGTTCTACACCTCGTACACGCTGAAGACCTTCGACGGCAAGCGCTACCTCGAACGCTTCGAGGACCGCGTCGTCATGGTCGCCCTCTTCCTCGCCCGCGGCGATGAGACGCTCGCGACCCAGCTCGTCGACGAGATCATCACCGGCCGCTTCCAGCCGGCCACCCCGACGTTCCTCAACGCCGGGAAGAAGCAGCGCGGCGAGCTCGTCTCGTGCTTCCTCCTGCGCATCGAGGACAACATGGAGTCGATCGGCCGCTCGATCAACTCAGCTCTCCAGCTGTCCAAGCGCGGCGGCGGCGTGGCGTTCAGCCTGACGAACATCCGCGAGTCCGGTGCCCCGATCAAGAAGATCGAGAACCAGTCCTCCGGCGTCATCCCCGTGATGAAGCTGCTCGAAGACTCCTTCTCCTACGCCAACCAGCTCGGAGCGCGCCAGGGTGCCGGTGCCGTCTACATCCACGCCCACCACCCCGACATCTACTCCTTCCTCGACACGAAGCGGGAGAACGCGGACGAGAAGATCCGCATCAAGACCCTCTCGCTCGGCGTCGTCATCCCCGACATCACGTTCGAGCTGGCCAAGCGCAACGAGGACATGTACCTCTTCAGCCCCTACGACGTCGAGCGCGTCTACGGGATCCCCTTCTCCGACGTCGACGTCACGGAGAAGTACGAGGAGATGGTCGACAACGCTTCGATCCGGAAGAAGAAGATCAACGCCCGCGAGTTCTTCCAGACGCTCGCGGAGATCCAGTTCGAGTCCGGCTACCCGTATATCATGTTCGAGGACACCGTGAACCGGGCGAACCCGATCGACGGCAAGATCATCATGTCCAACCTGTGCTCGGAGATCCTCCAGGTCTCCGAACCGTCGAAGTACGACCAGGATCTGGGCTACGACGTCGTCGGCAAGGACATCTCCTGCAACCTCGGTTCGCTCAACATCGCCCTGACGATGGACTCCGAGGACTTCGGGCGCACCGTGGAGACCGCGATCCGCGGCCTCACCGCCGTCGCCGAGACCTCGGACATCCAGTCGGTGCCCTCGATCGCCCGCGGCAACGACATGTCGCATGCGATCGGTCTGGGGCAGATGAACCTCCACGGCTACCTCGCCCGTGAGCACGTCTACTACGGTTCCGACGAGGGCCTCGACTTCACGAACATGTACTTCTACACCGTCGCCTACCACTGCGTGCGGGCCTCGATGGAGATCGCGAAGGAGCGCGGGCGCACGTTCGCCGGCTTCGAGCGTTCGAAGTACGCCACCGGTGAGTACTTCGACAAGTACATCGATGAGGCGTGGACCCCGCGCACCGACCGGGTGGCGGAGCTCTTCGCCGAGGCGGGCGTGCACATCCCCACGCAGGACGATTGGCGTGAGCTGGGGGCTGCAGTGGCCGAGCACGGCATCTACAACCAGAACCTCCAGGCCGTGCCGCCGACCGGGTCGATCTCGTACATCAACAACTCCACCTCGTCGATCCACCCGGTGGCCTCGAAGATCGAGATCCGCAAGGAGGGCAAGATCGGGCGCGTCTACTACCCGGCTCCCTTCATGGACAACGACAACCTCGAGTACTACCAGGATGCGTACGAGATCGGGTACGAGAAGATCATCGACACCTACGCCGAGGCGACGAAGCACGTCGACCAGGGTCTGTCCCTGACGCTGTTCTTCATGGACACGGCGACGACGCGCGACATCAACAAGGCGCAGATCTACGCGTGGCGCAAGGGCATCAAGACGATCTACTACATCCGCCTGCGGCAGTTGGCCCTGCAGGGCACCGAGGTCGACGGCTGCGTCTCGTGCATGCTGTGACGCGCACCGACCGCTGAGACCCGCAGATCGTTCGAACTGGAAGAAGAGAGAAGACCGTCTTGGAGAACCTCACCCTGGCCTCGCATGTCGAGGCCATCAACTGGAACCGTGTCGTCGACCCTGTCGACGATGACGTCTGGGACCGCCTCACCGGCAATTTCTGGCTGCCGGAGAAGGTGCCGCTGAGCAACGACGTGCCCTCGTGGGCGACCCTGACCGATGAGGAGAAGACGCTGACGATGCGCGTCTTCACCGGGCTGACCCTGCTCGACACGATCCAGGGCACGGTCGGTGCGATCTCGCTCATCCCCGATGCGGTGACCCCGCACGAGGAAGCGGTGATGACGAACATCGCGTTCATGGAGAGCGTGCACGCGAAGTCGTATTCCTCGATCTTCTCGACCCTGTGCTCGACGAAGGAGATCGACGAGGCGTTCCGCTGGTCGCGGGAGAACACGTACCTGCAGCAGAAGGCCGACATCATCCTCAGCTACTACCGGGGTGATGATCCGCTCAAGCGCAAGGTCGCCTCGACGCTGCTCGAGTCGTTCCTCTTCTACTCGGGCTTCTACCTGCCGATGTACTGGTCCTCGCATGCGAAGCTGACGAACACCGCGGACCTCATCCGCCTCATTATCCGCGACGAGGCCGTCCACGGGTACTATATCGGCTACAAGTACCAGCGCGGATTGGAGTCGCAGTCCGAGGAGCGCCGCGCCGAGCTCAAGGACTACACGATGAATCTCCTCTTCGAGCTCTACGAGAACGAGGTCTCCTACACCCACGAGCTCTACGATTCGGTGGGACTGGCCGAGGACTGCAAGAAGTTCCTTCACTACAACGCCAACAAGGCGCTGATGAACCTCGGCTACGAGGCGATGTTCCCCAAGGAGGTCACGGACGTCAACCCGGCGATCCTCGCGGCGCTCTCGCCCAACAGCGACGAGAACCACGACTTCTTCTCCGGCTCCGGTTCGTCCTACGTCATCGGCAAGGCCGAGAACACCCAGGACGAGGACTGGGACTTCTGAGGCCCTGAAGCGTTCCCGCGGCTGTGCGGGTGACCAGCGGCCCGGACGAGCGATCGCGCTCGACCGGGCCGCTGTCGCATCCACGCGGGCGCTCACCGAACCACGAGCGTCGTCCGTGCCGACTCCTTGACATGTGCGACGACGGGGCTACCATCACGAGTACCCGCAGTGCCGCAAGGAGGAATCGTGAACTCAGCTCAGTCGTTCAGCGAAGTGCCCGAGCCGGACCGGATGGAGCAGAATCAGGACCTCGACGACCCCGAGGGCGTCGTCGCCTCTGAGGTCACCGGCGAAGACGCCGAGCCCACCGGCTCGCTGCCGGCGGTGCTCGAAGCCGATTCCGCCGACGTGGCCGAACAGTCGGTCGAGGTCGGACTCGGCGACGAGGACCACCCTCAGACCTGAACCTATTCCGGCGCCGACGATCGCAGCCCAGCGCTCACGGAAAGTCACATCCCACCCGCCGTCGCCGTAGGCGCGGCGTGAAGGCTGCGGGCCAGATGGCGCACGTGCGAGGCGTCTTCGTCGAGACGCTGGAGGATGCGCTGTTGGCTGAGCTGAGCGACGTCCGACGATTCGTCGTGCCGAAGCAGCGACCGCAGGCGCGACCGCGGATTCGCCCGGCGGGACTCACCGGCCAAGCGTGCCGTCTGCCATGCCCGGTCGGTTTCGGCGCTCATGGACTCCGTCTCCGCGAACCACGCACCGGCACGATCGGTGCCCCAGGAGTCGGCGAACTCGCTGCCCATGTTCGCAATCACCTCACCCATGCGCCGGCGCACGCTGTCGGCGCGCCTGACAGACCATCGTGGCCCGGTAACCCTTCCCGGGAACGCATCGAGCAAGGTATCTGATCATAATCGGGAACGCAGAGACGCCCGGATCATGGTCCTCGAACGATGAGGCACATGATCCGGGCGTCGTGGTCGGTGCCGGGCCGCCGGGGGAGCGGGCGCACTGCGTCATACCCGGCAGTGCGCCGCCCCGCTCCAGCGGAGGCCGCGCTCAGGCGGCCAGCGGCGTGGTCTCACGCAGCGACGAGCCCGTGAACAGAACGGTGCGGCCGGTGGAGTCACTGATCGTGACCTCTCCGTCCTCCGTGCTGATCTGCGGATCGATGAGGCCGGCGTGCCGGACGGCACGCTGGACCCACTGTGGGAACTCAGACATGGGTTCCTCTCCTTTCTGTCAGCGACAAGGGCAGGCATCGACGCCTGCTCCAGGTCGTGTCGTCGTTTCGGCGATGGGTGGTCGCCGTGTCTCGGAGTCGGCGGACGCCGACGGACGCGAACGGTGATGGGTGGTCACCGCGCGGCAACAGGACTCAGACGACGGACATCGTCGCCGTCTCCTGCGAGATTTCACCGTGATGCGGGTCGGTCCCTACGGTGGTGGGATCGCGTTGCGAAGAGCCACAGTGTCCTTGGCAGATCATCGTGTGAAAAGTGAACCCGGCGGCCGTCATGAGCGGCCTGCCTTCTCCAACGTCGACCGGTCGATGCTCGCCGGTGCGATGGCCCGATGATGCCGGACGCTTCGAACGCAAGTGATCAGCTTAGACCCTCGTGGGGTCACAAGTCAAAACGACCACCGCTTGTCCGTGCCGACCGCGGCGGCCGCAGCCGGCCGCAGCCAGCCTGTCCGCGCCGGCCCCAATCGGCCGGCCGACAGCTACCGCTTCAGCCCACCGCCTCAGCTCAGCGCTCGGTGCCGCTTCCGCAGTCGCACCCAGAACACGATCGCCGCGACGAGGAGGAGGACGCCCCCGCCGAGGAGGGCGAGCGGCAGGATCCCGATCGCCGTAACCGTCGACGAACCCTGTGCCGCCTCGGTGGCCGAGACCGCATCGGCATCGGCCGCCCCACCGGCATCGCCGCCGCTGCCCGAAGCGGTCTCTGTCGGGGTCGGCGCTGCGGCGGCCCCCACGGGCACCGTCGTCACGGTCTGCGGAGAGGTCTGCGCGAAGTCCCATTCGAGGAGGTCGACGGCGGCCTGCCGCGAGTTGTTCTCCGCTCCGAGCAGGGCCGAGACGACCGTGCGGCCGTCGCGTTCGGCGACGGCGATGAAGGAGCCCTTCGCCGTCGTCGTGTACCCGTTCTTCAGCCCGAGCCCACCGTCGACCCGGCCGACGATCTTCGTGTGGTTCTGGATCTCGTAGCCTTTGAACTTCTTCTTCGTCTCCGGGTTCGTCCCGCCCGGGAACTTGTACGTCTGCGTGCCGATGATCTCCATGAGCCGGGGGTTCTTCGTCACCGCCCACGCAAGCTTCATCATGTCCGCGACCGTCGTGTACTGGTTCGGATCGTCGAGGCCCGAGGTGTTGGCCGCGCGCGTGTTCGTCATCCCCAGCGCCTGCGCCTTCTCGTTCATCAGCGCCACCGCCTTCTCCTGCCCGCCGGCCGCCCGACCCAGGGCGTTGGCGGCATCGTTGGCACTCGACATGAGCATCGCGTGGAAGAGCGTGTCGACGGTGTAGTCGTTCTTCTGCATGAGACCGACCTTCGTTCCGTCGATCTCCATGTCCTCGAACTCGGCCGTGACCTTCTGCTTCGGATCGTCGAGGACGTCGACGAGCGCGAGCGCCGTGAGCAGTTTGATCGTCGAAGCCGGAGCGTGCTTCTTGTCGATGTTCTGCGCCACCTGGAGTTCCCCGGTGTCGAGGTCCCCGACGAGCCAGGACGTGCCCACCGGCTGCGGCGGCTTCGCTCCATCGCCGAGGTTGTCCGGCGTGACGTAGATCTTCTCTCCCTTCTTCGTCTCCTCGGGCTGAGCCTGCGAGGTGCCGGGGGAGAGGGCCAGCTGAGAGACGACGAGGAGGAGCGTGAGGACCGCGGCGGCGATCATGCGCAGAGGCCGCGGCCGAATGGACCGGGAGGCGGCCGGGACGGCCGTCTCGGGAGCGGAGGAGCGGCCGTGGGCCGCGAGGGAAGCAGGAGCAGGTGTGACGGTCGGAGAAGCAGAACGCATGCGGACCAGTGTACGGATCACCGGTGTCGCGCATCCTCAGGTTCGGTGCCGAGCACGTGTCCTGCCGCCGAACATCGACTCCGGCGCCGAACACCGCCCCTGCCGCCGAACATTGACTCCGCCGACGAACATCGACCCTGCCGCCGAACATCGACCCTGCCGACGAACATCGACCCTGCCGACGAACATCGACCCTGCCGCCGAACATCGACCCTGCCGCCGAACATCGACCCTGCCGCCGAGCGCAGCGACCTCCGGGAACGACGAAGGCGGTCGTGCATGGGCACGACCGCCTCGGCGGATCGGATCAACGGCAGGGGACGACCCCGCCCCGGATCAGAAGGCGCGCTGCAGGATGGCCTGCTTCACCTCGGCGATGGCCTTGGTGATCTCGATGCCGCGCGGGCACGCATCGGTGCAGTTGAACGTCGTGCGGCAGCGCCACACGCCTTCCTTGTCGTTGAGGATCTCCAGGCGCATGTCGCCGCCCTCGTCGCGCGAGTCGAAGATGAAGCGGTGCGCGTTGACGATCGCGGCCGGACCGAAGTACTGGCCGTCGGTCCAGAACACGGGGCACGACGAGGTGCACGAGGCGCAGAGGATGCACTTGGTGGTGTCGTCGAAGGCCTCGCGCTGCTCGGCCGACTGCAGGCGCTCACGCGTGGGCTCATGACCGGAGGTGATGAGGAACGGCATGATCTCGCGGTACGACTGGAAGAAGGGCTCCATGTCGACGATGAGGTCCTTCTCCAGGGGAAGGCCCTTGATCGCCTCGACGGTGATGACCTTGTTCGTGTCGAGGTCCTTGAGCAGCGTCTTGCAGGCCAGGCGGTTGCGGCCGTTGATGCGCATCGCATCGGATCCGCAGACGCCGTGGGCGCACGAGCGGCGGAAGGACAGCGAACCGTCCATCTCCCACTTGATCTTGTGCAGGGCGTCGAGCACACGGTCGGTGCCGTACATCGTGACCTTGTACTCTTCCCAGTGCGGCGCCTCGTCCGTCTCCGGATCGAAGCGGGCGATGCGGAAGGTGCAGTCGAAGGACGGGATCTCTCCCTTGCTGCCGCTCAGGTGCGCGGGAAGATCGACCTTCGACGCCGGCTCCGGGGTGGTGGTTTCGGTGCTCATCAGTACTTACGCTCCATCGGCTGGTAACGGGTGACGACGACGGGCTTGGTCTCCAGGCGCATGCCGGGGATCCCCTCGGCCTCCGCTTCCGGGTCGAGGTACGTCATGGTGTGATGCATGAAGTTCTCGTCGTCGCGGTTCGGGAAGTCCTCGCGGAAGTGGCCTCCGCGGGATTCCTTGCGGTGGATCGCGGCGACGGTGATGACCTCGGCGAGTTCGAGCAGGAAGCCGAGCTCGACGGCCTCGAGCAGGTCGAGGTTGTAGCGCTTGCCGCGGTCCTGGATGCCGACGTTGTCGTAGCGCTCACGCAGCTTCTCGATCTCGTCGAGGGCAGCGCGCAGCGTCTCGTCGGTGCGGAACACCTGGACGTTGGCGTCCATGATCTCCTGCAGGTCGTTGCGGATCGCGCCGATGCGCTCGGGTCCGTCGGAGGTGCGCAGGCGCTCGAGGACGGCGGCCGTGTCGGCCTGCGGATCCTCGGGCAGTTCGACCATGTCGGCGCCGAGGGCGTATTCGGCGGCGGCGATGCCCGCACGCTTGCCGAAGACGTTGATGTCGAGCAGCGAGTTCGTGCCCAGACGGTTCGACCCGTGGACGGAGACACACGCGCACTCGCCGGCGGCGAAGAGGCCGGGGATGACGGTGTCGTTGTCGGCGAGCACCTCGGAGGCGATGTTCGTCGGGATGCCGCCCATCGCGTAGTGCGCGGTCGGGAAGACCGGCACCGGCTCCGTGTAGGGCTCCACACCGAGGTAGGTGCGGGCGAACTCGGTGATGTCCGGCAGCTTCTCGTCGATGTGCGCCGGCTCGAGGTGGGTGAGGTCGAGGAGGACGTAGTCCTTGTTCGGACCGGCACCGCGGCCTTCGCGCACCTCGTTGGCCATCGACCGGGCGACGATGTCACGCGGAGCGAGGTCCTTGATCGTCGGGGCGTAGCGCTCCATGAAGCGCTCACCCTCGGAGTTGCGCAGGATCGCGCCCTCACCGCGGGCCGCCTCGGAGAGCAGGATGCCGAGACCGGCGAGGCCTGTGGGATGGAACTGGAAGAACTCCATGTCCTCGAGCGGGATGCCGCGGTTGTAGGTCACGGCCATGCCGTCGCCGGTGAGCGTGTGGGCGTTCGAGGTGGTCTTGAAGACCTTGCCCACACCGCCGGTGGCGAAGACGACCGACTTGGCCTGGAAGACGTGGATCTCACCGGTGGCGAGCTCGTAGGCGACGACGCCGGCGGGGCGGCGAACTCCGTCGACCTCGGTCATGACGAGGTCGAGGACGTAAAACTCGTTGTAGAACTCGACGCCGTGCTTGACGCAGTTCTGGTAGAGCGTCTGGAGGATCATGTGCCCGGTGCGGTCGGCGGCGTAGCACGAGCGGCGCACCGGCGCCTTGCCGTGGTCACGCGTGTGACCGCCGAAGCGACGCTGGTCGATCTTGCCTTCGGGGGTGCGGTTGAACGGCAGCCCCATCTTCTCCAGATCGAGGACGGCGTCGATGGCTTCCTTGGCCATCACCTCGGCGGCATCCTGGTCGACGAGGTAGTCACCGCCCTTGACGGTGTCGAAGGTGTGCCACTCCCAGTTGTCCTCTTCCACATTCGCCAGAGCTGCGCACATGCCGCCCTGGGCGGCGCCGGTGTGGGAGCGGGTGGGGTAGAGCTTGGTCAGGACCGCGGTGCGTGCCCGCTGGCCGGACTCGATGGCGGCGCGCATGCCTGCGCCACCGGCGCCGACGATGACGACGTCGTAGTGATGAACCTGCATGTTTCTCCTTTAGGCCTGGCAGAACGACGCGAGCAGCGACGGGTCGGCTGCGGCAGGGCAGGGATCGAAGGTGAAGATGACGAGCGTGCCGAGCACGAGGATGACCGCCGAGGCGATGTAGAGGATGAGCTGGAGGCTCATCCGGGTGCCGGGCTTCTCGGCGTAGTCCATGATGATCGTGCGCAGGCCGTTGGTGCCGTGCAGCATGGCCAGCCACAGCATGAGGAGGTCCCAGATCTGCCAGAACGGGCTGGCCCACTTGCCGGCGACGAAGCCGAAGTCGATCTGCTGGACGCCTTCGCCGGCCCACAGGTTGACGAAGAGGTGGCCGAAGATGAGGACGACGAGCACGATGCCCGACAGGCGCATGAAGAGCCACGCGAACATCTCGAATTTCGAGCGCGTGGACTTGTGGCGGGAGTAACCGGTGCGAGGCGCCGGAATCGATGTTGTGCTCATATCAGCCTCCGAACGTGTGCATCAGCTGGCGGGGCACGAACGCGACCATGATGATCAGCCAGAGGATCATCACGCCCCAGAAGAGCTTCCTCTGGTTCTTCGGTCCGCCCTTGGAGAAGTCGATGAGAATGACGCGCAGGCCGTTGAATGCATGGAATGCGATCGCGGCGACGAGGGCGATCTCCCCGAAGGCCATGATCGGCGTCTTGTATGTTCCGATGACGGCGTTGTACGCCTCGGGGGAAACGCGAACGAGTGCAGTGTCAAGCACGTGGACCAACAGGAAGAAGAAGATTCCGACGCCTGTGACGCGATGCGCGACCCAGGACCACATTCCTTCTCCACCGCGGTACAGAGTGCTCGTTGACGCTTGGGCCACGGAGCATCCTCCATCTTGGATGAATCGACGATGTACATCATGAAACTACGCCCAACGCCCCGCAGTTGCCAGTCGGTCCGCCGCTGAGCGGGGAGGATCACACCCAGACCCTGGCAGTTCCCTCACAGCGGCCGATCGTTGAGCGGTCGGCGGCGAATTACAGCATAGACGTGTGCGGTAATTGGCGGCGGTGTGTTCTGGTTCTCCTCACCCCGACACGGCGGAGAACATCGCAGAGGCTCTGCCCGGACTCTGAGACACTGAGGGGGTGAACACGCACTTCCACGCCATCATCCCCGCGGGCGGATCCGGAACCCGGCTCTGGCCGCTCTCCCGCAAGGCATCCCCGAAGTTCCTCCACGACGTGCTCGGCACCGGGCGCAGCCTCCTCCAGTCGACCTGGGACCGCGTCGCCCCGCTCGTCGGCGACGACAACGTCTGGGTCGTCACCGGTGAGAGCCACCTCGACCAGGTTGCCGAGCAGCTGCCCGAACTGTGCCCGAGCCGGATCGTCGCCGAGCCCTCACCCAAGGACTCCGCCGCCGCGATCGGACTCGCGACCCTCCTCATCGCCAAGTCCGACCCCGAGGCGATCGTCGGATCGTTCTCCGCCGACCACTCGATCACGAACATCGACGAATTCCGTGCCGTCATCGAACAGGCCTGCATCGCCGCCGAAACCGGTGACATCGTCACCGTCGGCATCATGCCCCGCCACCCGGCCACCGCGTACGGCTACATCAAGACCGGTGCGCTGCTCGGCATCGACGGCGCCCCCACCGCCCGGCGGGCCCTCGAATTCGCGGAGAAGCCCGCGGCGAGCACGGCCCGCCGCTACGTCGACTCCGGCCGGTACCGGTGGAACGCCGGGATGTTCATCGCCAAGGCCTCCGCGCTGCTCGAGATCCTCGCGACCGAGGATCCGACGCTCTTCGCCGGGCTTGAGCGCATCGCCGACGCCTGGGATTCCGATGACCGTGCCCAGGTGCTCGCCGAGGTGTGGCCGGGCCTGGAGAAGCGCGCGATCGACTACGTCGTCGCCGAACCGGCCGCCGCGGCCGGATGCGTCATCGTCATCCCCGGCGACTTCGGCTGGGACGACGTCGGCGACTTCGACTCCGTGGCCCGCCTGCGCCAGCCTGTGCCCGGCGAACCGCGCGGAGTCATCTCGATCGGCGGTTCGTGCGACCTCCTCGAGGTCGACGCCTCCGGAGTCGTCTTCTCCGAGCAGCCGCGCACCGTGGCCATCGTCGGTCTCGAGGACCTCGTCGTCGTCGACACCGAGGACGTCCTCCTCATCACCTCCCGCTCGCATGCTCAGGATGTCAAGAAGGCTGTGTCCCTGGCCGGTGAGCGCGGCCTCGACGACCTCCTCTGAGCGGCTGCCTCGCGACCCGTTCCGGCCGCAGATCAGGCCCGGATCGCCGTTCGGCCCACTTGAGTACGGAGGGCACTGTTCGCGAACTGGGCCGTCGAGACTCAAGTGAGCTCGAACAGTTCTGACGCCTTCTGGGGCCGGTGATCCGCAAGTCGAATGGACGATGGAGCCGCGTGCCGAACAGCGGAGAGCTGCCCCAGCGACTGTCGGGTCGGCGTCGTGCTCTGAGCGGCTTCCTCGCGACCGCCGGGCCGGTGTGCAGCGACCTGGCGGCCGCAGATCCGGCCCGAATCGCAGTCCGGCCCACTTGAGTACGGAGGGCACTGTTCGCGAACTGGGCCGTCGAGACTCAAGTGAGCTCGAGCAGTTCTGACGCCTTCTGGGGCCGGTGCTGCCGCAAGTTGAGTGGGCGATGGCGCAGCGTGCCGAACAGCGGAGAGCCGCCCGGCGGGGTGCCGGGCGGCTCGCGTATTCGCGGGAGGTCATCTGCCCGCCCAGCCGGTCACGATCTCATTCGGGGTTCTGCGCCCAGAGGTCGGGGCCGAAGACCTCGTAGTGGATGCTGTCGGCGGGCACGCCCTTGCCGATGAGCTCCGTCCTCGTCGCCTGCATGAACGGCAGCGGACCGCACATGAACACCTCCGCCTCGGCGGGGACGGCGATGCCGCTGAGATCCATGAAACCGCTGCGCGCGGGGTGCAGGGTGGGGGCCTCGGTCGCACCCTCTTCGTACCAGTTGAGGGCCTTCGCGTCGGTCATCGCAAGCACCTGCCGGCGCAGTCCCGCGTAGAGCGCATGGTTCGCATGCGAGCGGTCCGCGTGATAGAGCCGGACGGTCCGGTTCGGCTGGCGACGCGAGAGGTCCTCCATGATCGCGGCGATCGGGGTGATCCCGATGCCCGCGGAGACGAGGACGAGAGGCGCGTCGGTGTCGTCGAGGACGACGTCGCCGGCCGGCTGCGAGAGCTTGAGAACGGTGCCCGGCTGCGCGTTGTCGAACAGCCAGCCGGAGACCAGGCCGTCGGGAGCGCCGTTGGCTCCGCGGACCCGCTTGATCGTCACCCGCAGCGTGTCCCCGCGAGGACCCGAGGAGATCGTGTACTGCCGGGGCTGGGTGGAGCCGTCCGGGAGTTCGACGAGGACCGCGACGTACTGCCCGGTGCGGTGGCTGGGAACCTCGCCCTCGACGGGTACGAGGAGGAGGGAGAAGACCTCGTCGGACTCGTCGAAGCGCTCGACGACGCGGTAGTCGCGCCACGGGTGCTCGGGATCGGTGCCGGCCTGGGCGTAGAGCCGGGCCTCCTCGGCGATGAGGGCGGTCGCGAAGAGCCAGTACACCTCGTCCCAGGCGGCCGCGACCTCATCGGTGATCGCCTCGCCGAGCACTGTCTTGACCGCGCCGAGGAGGTACTTGCCGACGATGAGGTACTCCGAGGCCTTCACACCGAGGGACACGTGCTTGTAGGCGATCCGGTTGAGGACAGGGGTGAAGTCGGGGGCGTCGGGGTCGATGAGCTGGACGGCGAAGGCGACGACGGAGGCCGCGAGCGCCTTCGGCTGCTCGCCGATGGCCTGGTTGGCGAGGTTGAAGATGTTGAGGAGCTCGGGGTGGGCTTCGAACATCGACGGGTAGAACACGGAGGTGATCTCGTCGGCGTGCTCGGCGACGACGCCGGCGGTGGCCGCGACGATCTCGTGCGACTGCGGGCTGAGCTGCATTGGGTCATCCTTCATCAGAGTCGATTCGATGTTCTCAGGGTGGCCGGACTGTGCTGCGACCGCTTCGCCTTCGACCGTGTTTATTCGCGCCCACCGCTGTGACCACAGGCGTTGTCACAGAATTCTACGAGGCGTAGAATAAGAGGGCAGTCGATCCCCACCGACCCCGAGGATGGCCGTCATGCCGCGCAGGACCACCGACTACCGAGGACTCACCGAGATCAATCGCGTCCGCCTCCTCGGCGTCATCCAGGACCACCCGGACCTCACCCTCAAAGCCCTCGCCGAGGCGGTCGGCCTCCACGTCAACACGACCCGGGACCACCTCGGCGTCCTCATCGACGAAGGGTTCGTCAGCTCCCGACCGCGGCCGTGCGGCAGCCGCGGACGACCCCCGATCGTCTACCGCGCCGTCGACGATGCGGAAATGAACGCGGCCGCACGTCGGCGCATCGACCATGTGCGCGAAGTCGGTCCCGTGCTGCGCCGCATCGGCATGGCCTGCCAGCCCGCACGCGTACGGGAGCTCGGCGACGATGCGGGGGAGCAGTTCGACACCCTCGTCGAGCACCTCGACGACTCCGGCCTCGAGCCCGTCGCCGACGACACCGAACTGCGGGTCTCGCTCGCCGCGTGCCCGCACCTCCAGCTCGACGGTGCCGAACGGACCATGGCCTGCACCGTCCATGCCCGGCTGCTGCGCGACATCCTCGCCCAGGTGCCCGGACCGCTGGAGATCGACGGCGTCGAACCCTTCCGCACGCAGAACACGTGCGAACTGCGGCTGCTCGCCGAGGAATCCCACGCCGCTGAACGCGTCTGCCCCGCCGCGAGCTGACCCTGCGGGCCACGAGCTGGCCCCGCCGCGAGCTGACCCGGGCGCCGCGAGCTGACTCGGGCGCCGCTTGACGGCAGGGGTTGTGGGTCATCGACGCGGCGGGTCATCGAAAGTGTCGAATTTGGTCACAGGCGGCCCAAACCCGGGCGCGAGTGTCTAGCATGGCCTCAATGTCACTCAACCCCGACCCCAGCACCGCGGTCCGCAGCGGAGATCCCCTCACCGCCGAGGCGACCGCGGGCACGCCCGAATCCGCGGGCTCGGCCGCTCCCGCCGGCACGCCCGATGCCGCCAGCACGACCCCTGTCGCGGGCACGCCCGCTGCCGCCGATCAGGGAACCCCCGGTCCGACCGCCGCCGACGTGGGAGCCGCCGAGACCTCAGGCGCGACCGACGCCAGTGCCGACACCGCCGCAAGCGTCGTCGCTGAGACCATCACTGAGACCATCGCTGAGATCGGCCCCGAGCTCATCGACTTCCGCCGCGACATCCACGCCCACCCCGAGCTGTCCTTCCAGGAGTTCTCGACGACGGACAAGATCGTCGCGCGCCTCGAGGCCGCCGGACTCTCCCCGGTCCGCCTCGAGGGCACCGGGCTGATCTGCGACGTCGGCGAGGGACCCATCGCGCTCGCCCTGCGCGCCGACATCGACGCCCTGCCCATCGACGACCTCATCGCCGAGGACTTCGCGTCGACCGTGCCCGGCGTCGCCCACGCGTGCGGCCACGACGTCCACCTCACCGGCCTCCTCGGCGCCGGCATCGCCCTGCAGCGGGCACACGTTGCGAGGCCCGGCGGCCTCGGCGGCCGAGTGCGCCTGATCTTCCAACCCGGCGAAGAGGTCACCCCGGGCGGGGCGCTGCGCGTCATCTCCCAGGGCGTGCTCGACGATGTGCCCGAGATCTACGCGATCCACTGCGACCCCAACGTCGACGTCGGCCGGATCGGCTCGCGCATCGGTGCGATCACCGCGGCCGGCGACACCGTCCTCATCCGGCTGACCGGTCACGGCGGGCACACCTCGCGGCCCCACCTCACCGAGGACCTCGTCTACGCGCTCGGCAAACTCGCCACCGACCTGCCCTCGACGCTCGGCCGCCTCATCGACCCCCGGCACGCGATCTCCCTCGTCTGGGGCGAGATCAGCGCCGGCCACGCCGCCAACGTCGTCCCTTCCGAGGGCGTGCTGCGCGGCACGCTGCGCTGTCTCGACGTCGACGGCTGGAATCAGGTCGCCGAGGTGCTGCCCGAACTCGTCGAACGCATCGCCGGCCCGTACGGTGTCGAAGTCGAACTCGACCATCGACGCGGCGTGCCCCCTGTCGTCAACACCGAAGACCAGGTCGCGCTCATCGAGTCGGCCGTGCGCGGTGAACTCGGCGAGCACGCGGTGCAGCTGACTCCGCAGTCGATGGGCGGGGAGGACTTCGCGTGGTACCTCACGCACTGCCCGGGCGCGCTCGTGCGCATGGGCACCCGCACCCCCGGTGGGACGACGTACGACATCCACCAGGGCGATCTGCTCATCGACGAGGCGAGTGTTGCGATCGCCACCCGGATCTTCACGGCCACCGCCCTCAAGGTCCTCGACGGCACACGGTGATAAGCCTGCCCGCCTGAGGACCAGGCGTACCCGCCGCCCGCTGACCGCTCGACCCGCCCGATGGGGGAGCACTCAGGCCCGCCCGATAATCTGGTGCGATGAGAACCAAGCTCGTGACCAGGGTGGCCGGCGCCGGCCTCGGCGTGCTCAGCCTCCTCGGTGCGAGCGCGTGCGCGGTCTCGACGCCCGAGGCCGTCGAGGATCCGACGACGGGCTGCATGATCTCGGCTCCGGCCGGGTTCGACGACTACTCCGCCGGGGCGCTCACCCTCGCCGAGACCGAACTCGCCCGCTCGGCGGGTCTCTTCTCCGCGACCTCGAGTCAGCGGGTCTCGAACTCCTCGGCCACCTCGGCGGCACTCGATCGCACGGTCGGTGAGAAGTGCTCGCTGACGACGGTCATCGGTCCCGGTGGGGCGAGCGAACTCGCCGACGTCGCCCGGGAGAACCCGGACTCGCTCTACCTCGGCATGGCCAGCGGCCGCGAGGACTTCCCCGACAACGTGCTCACCATCGACTTCGACCTCGTCCCCCCGGCCTTCATCGCCGGCTACATCGCGGCGACCGCGTCCGAGTCCGGGGAGGTCTCCGCGCTCGTGTCCCGCGGATTCCCGCAGGCGGAGAAGATCCTCACCGCCTTCGACGCGGGCGTGGACCTCTACAACCAGGAGTCCGGCGACGACGTCGAGGACGTCACCTCGTTCCGGAAGTCGCGCATCGCCGGGCGCACCGTCGACGACACCGAGGCGGCCGGACGGGACTTCTTCGACGCCGCCCAGCGATCCGATGCGGATGTCGTCGTGCCCTTCGGTTCGGCGGCGGCGATGGGGGTGCTCGGCGCCGCCGCCGAGGTGCGCGCGTCCGCGGCGACCGCGACCCCGGACCCCGAGGGTGAGCCCCCGGTGCTGCCGAAGCTCATCTGGTACGGGGCCTCAGGCGATTTCAGCGAGGCCGTCATCGCGACGATCGAACCGAACATCCGCCGCGGCCTGCGCACGATGTTCCCCGACTGGCCCCAGAGCAAGAACCCCGACGAGGTCGTCGAACCCGGCCCCGACGACCCCGTGGAGATGAACGGGATCCTCGTCGCCGAGGAGGCCTACGAGGGCACGATCGACAACGGCGGAGTCAACATCTCCGCCGAGGACGGTTTCCTCAGCCGGGTCTCCGACGCGGGCCGGAGCATCGCGGACCTGCGGGGGCGGATCAAGAGCGGAGAGATCGACCCGACGAAGGGGTAGCGTTCCCATGCTTCTCCCCGCCGCCAGCCGATAGACTTGGGCTGTGCATAGAACCCCCGCCGGCGTCGCCCATGACGACCCGATCCTGCAGCTGCCCAAAGTCTCCCTCCACGACCACCTCGACGGCGGTCTGCGTCCGGAGACGATGATCGAACTCGCCGAGGCGGTCGGCCACGAACTGCCCGCCACGGACCCCGACGCGCTCGCGCAGTGGTTCGCGGACTCCGCGAACTCCGGGGACCTCGTGCGCTACCTCGAGACCTTCGCCCACACCACCGCGCTCATGCAGACCCGTGAGGGTCTCATCCGGGTGGCGAAGGAATGGGTGCTCGACCAGGTCGTCGACGGCGTCTTCTACGCCGAGGCCCGGTGGGCTCCCGAACAGCACCTCGAGGGCGGGCTCGATCTCGACGACGTCGTCGAAGCCGTCCAGGAGGGACTTGACGCCGGTGTCGCCGAGGCGGCCGCCGACGGGAGGTTCATCCGCGTCGGTCAGATCATCACCGCGATGCGTCAGGCCGACAACTCGATGGCGATCGCCGAACTTGCGATCCGCCACCGGGAGAAGGGCGCAGACTCCGGTGTCGTCGGCTTCGACATCGCCGGTCCCGAGAAGGGCTTCCCGCCCTCGCTGCACCTCTCCGCGTTCAACGCCCTCCACCAGGCCTACGTGCCGGTGACCATCCATGCCGGAGAGGCCGCGGGCCGGGAGTCGATCCACGAGGCGGTCACCGTCTGCCACACGCAGCGGATCGGGCATGGGGCCCGGATCGTCGAGGACATGGACATCGTCGACGGTGAGGGCCAGCTCGGCAGCCTCGCCGCATGGGTGCTCGATCAGCAAATCCCGCTCGAACTGTGCCCGAGCTCGAACCTCCAGACCGACATCGGCGGCACCATCGCCACTCACCCGATCACGGGGCTCAAAGACCTCGGCTTCGCCGTGACGATCAACCCGGACAACCGTCTGATGTCAGGCACCTCGGTGAGCCGGGAGATGCGGCTGCTCGTCGACGAGGCCGGCTGGACCCAGACCGATCTCGAATGGGCGACCGTCAACGCGATCACCGCGGCGTTCCTGCCCCTCGACGTGCGCGAGCGCATGCTCGATGAGATCCTCATCCCCGGATTCGCCCGGGTGAACGTGTGAGCCCGAAGGAATCAGGCGCCGTGTCCGGCGGTGCGCCGGAGCCGACCGGTCACGGTGCGCAGGAGCCGACCGGTCACGGTGTGCCGACACCGCGGGCGATGCTCATCGTCGTCATCGTCCTCGGCCTGCAGGCGCTCGTGCTGCTCGGCACGGCCGTCTCCTTCATCGTCACCGCCATCGGTGCCGGGGCGCTGGCGACCTCCCTCATCGGGCTGGCCGTGATGTTCGTCGTCTTCGCCGCCGGTCTCGTGGCCGCCGCCCGCGGGTCGTGGCTGCTCCACCGGTGGGCGAGGCCCGCGGCGATCGCCTTCGAGCTCCTCGTCATCGTCTTCGGCATCAGCGTCATCGGCGGTTCGCTCGGACTCGGCCTCGGCTGCCTCATCACGGCGCTCGCCGTCATCGTCGGCTACTTCACCCCACCCGTCGTCGACGCCTACAACCGCGCGCTCGAAGCCTGACGCTCGACCGGGCATCCCAGCTGTCCTGGCACGACCGGGCATGTCCGCCGCCGAGGCTCCACCTCGGCGGCGGATCTCATCTCACTGGCCGAGGTCTCACTGGCCGAGGTACTGCCCGCACGCCTCGGTGAGGTAGTCGCCGGCGACCCCGCCCTCTTCGGACAGGCTCTTCGCGGTCATCTGGATGCCCCACCACACCTGCGGGGACGCGCCCCACTGCTGACGGAACTCCTCACGCTTGCTCGGATCCGCCGAGAGGTCGTCGGCGGCGAGGTTGATCCGGTCCTGGGCATCGGCGGCCGTGCACCGCGTCTTGTCGTCCGGGCCCTTGGGATCGAGTTCGGGGATGTCGTCGGAGTTGACGGTCGTGAGCGTGTACGCGGACGTGCCGACCTCCTCGACGTCGAAGAGACCCTGGATGCGCAGGAACGGGGACTGGTCGCGGTTGACGTTGGCGGCGTCGACAGTGACGCTGACGCTGTTGGGGCTGTCAGCGGTCACCGTGACCTGACCGGAGGTGGGCAGGTCGGGGTTCGCGGTGTGGACCCAGGTCTTGAGGTAGATCGGCTTCTTCTCCTGCGCGGCCTTGGCCAGGCCCTGCCACAGCGGGTCGGTCTCCTTCGCCCCGCCGGGGGAGGAGTCGACGACGGAGATCTCCGGCGCGTCGTCGGGGGTCGCGATCGGGGTGACCTCCTCCTCGCTGACCGAGGGGCGCGGCTGCGGTCGCGTCTCCGTCGAGGTGGGCACGCACGCGGATGTCGCGAGGACTGCGGCGGTGGTGAGCAGGGCAAGGGAGCGAAGGCGCATGGTTCCTCGTACGTCTCGACGGTGCGGGATGCGGTCGCGAACGGACCTCGCATCCAGCCTAATCGCCGGTGTCGGCCGAGCCGGTGAGGACGCGCTGGGACGGTCCGGATGGGCGGTGGCGGACCGATAGCGCCGAGGCGGTCAGGACGGGCGGAGGAACTCCTCGAGGCGGCGCAGCTGCCGGCCCTCGTCGTCGAAGTTCTCCGGTGCGAGCCAGCGGGTGAAGCCGCGGCGCAGGGCCGGCCATTCTGAGTCGATGATCGCGAACCATGCGGTGTCGCGGTTGACGCCCTTGACGACCATGTGCTGCCGGAAGAGCCCTTCGTGGGTGAACCCGAAGCGGGCGGCCGCACGCTTCGAGGGCACGTTGTCGTCGTTGCACTTCCACTCGAAGCGCCGGTAGCCGGCTGCGAACGCGAGGTCCGCGGCGAGGAAGAACGCCTCGGTGGCGCCCCGGGTGCGGGAGAGTGCCGGACCCCAGAGGATGTTGCCGATCTCGATGACCCCGTTGGCCGTGTCGACGCGCATGAGCGCCTGCCTGCCTTCGGCCCGGCCGGTGGCCCGGTCGACGACGGCGAAGAAGAGAGGGTCGGCCGAGGCAGCCGCGGACTCGAGCCAGGCCCCGAACTCGCCGCGGTCACGCGGCGGGGTCTCGGGCAGATACGCGAATCGCTCGTCGGCGCCCTCGGCCGTCGAGGCGGCGAAGAGATCGTCCCCGTGCGCTGCCGGGTCGAGCGGCACAAGATCGACATAGGTGCCGGAGATCGTCTCCCGCCGAGGCGATTCCACCCCGGTCCAACCGCGCAGGGACCCAGCGGTCACCTCGGCGGGATCAGACGCCTCGGCGGGGTTCGCGGGGTCGGTCCTGTCGGTCATCGTCCTCAGTCCTCCTCGCCGTCGAAGCCGGTCGAGAGCTCTCGCAGCAGCGAGGCGAGCTTGCGTCGCCCTGCCGGGGTGAGTCCGGCGAGGATGTCGCGCTCCTTGACGAGGAGGTCGGCGAGTGCGGAGTCGACGGTCGCCCGGCCCGCCTCGGTGAGGCGCACGAGCACACCTCGGCGATCATCGGGATCGGGCAGGCGCTCGACCCAGCCGGCGGTGACGAGACGGTCGATGCGGTTTGTCATCGTCCCCGAGGTCACAAGCGTCTCCTGGAGCAGCGTCGAGGGGGAGAGCTGATACGGCTCCCCGGAGCGACGCAGGGCGGAGAGCACATCGAAGGCCCAGCCCTCGATGCCGTACTCGGAGAAGCTCGACTTCCTCGCCCGATCGAGCTGCCGGGACAGCCGGGTCACCCGGGAGAGGATCTCCATGGGGGAGACATCGAGGTCAGGACGCTCATGTCGCCACGCAGCGACGATCCGATCGACCTCATCCATGATCCGATTTTACGTCCAGATCAAGAATCTTGACGACCAAGATTCTTTTTCACGAGATATTCGTTACGTACCGGGCCTGCGCATTTGGTTGCGCGGGTGCGGTTGGGAATAAAGTGGTCTGTGGTTGTTGCATCCGTCAACGCTCTTGCGGGGCCAAAAGACCCCGCACGAATGCTGGGTGAGAACGCCCTGCAGACGAAACGAAGGAAGACACGTGGATCTTTTCGAGTATCAAGCACGTGACCTGTTCGAGAAGCACGGGGTGCCCGTGCTCAAGGCTCAGGTCGCCACGACACCAGAAGAAGCGAAGAAGGCAGCCGAAGACCTGGGCGGCGGAGTCGTCGTCGTCAAGTCGCAGGTGAAGATCGGCGGCCGCGGCAAGGCCGGCGGCGTCAAGGTCGCGAAGAATCCCGAAGAGGCGGAAGCACGCGCCAAGGAGATCCTCGGTCTCGACATCAAGGGCCACATCACGAAGAAGGTGATGATCGCCGAAGGTGCGGACATCGCCGAAGAGTACTACTTCTCCGTCCTGCTCGACCGATCCAACCGCACCTACCTCGCCATGTGCTCGAAGGAAGGCGGCATGGAGATCGAGCAGCTCGCGGTCGAACGCCCCGAAGCGCTTGCGAAGATCCCCGTCAACGCCATCGACGGCATCGACGAGGCGAAGGCAGCTGAGATCGCCGAGGCGGCCGGCTTCGACGCCGAGACCGCTGCGAAGATCGCCCCCGTCCTGGTGTCCCTGTGGACCGTCTTCGAGAAGGAAGACGCCACGCTCGTCGAGGTCAACCCGCTGGTCAAGACCGGTGCCGGTGACATCATCGCCCTCGACGGCAAGGTCTCCCTCGACGAGAACGCCGACTTCCGTCACCCCGACCATGAAGAGCTCGTCGACGTCTCCGCCGAGGACCCCCTGGAGCTCAAGGCGAAGGACCTCGGCCTCAACTACGTCAAGCTCGACGGTGAGGTCGGCATCATCGGCAACGGCGCGGGCCTGGTCATGTCGACCCTCGACGTCGTCGCCTACGCCGGTGAGAACCACGACAACGTCAAGCCGGCGAACTTCCTCGACATCGGCGGCGGCGCCTCGGCGGAGGTCATGGCCAACGGACTCGACGTAATCCTCGGCGATGACCAGGTCAAGGCCGTCTTCGTCAACGTCTTCGGCGGCATCACCGCGTGCGACGAGGTCGCCCGCGGCATCGTCAAGGCCCTCGAGATCCTCGGGGACCAGGCCACCAAGCCGCTCGTCGTCCGCCTCGACGGCAACAACGTCGAAGAGGGACGCGCGATCCTCGCCGAGGCCGCTCACCCGCTCGTCACCCAGGTCGACACCATGGACGGTGGAGCCGACAAGGCCGCCGAACTGGCTGCTGCGAAGTAAGGAAAGGTCTCCACACACATGTCAATCTTCCTGAATTCCGATTCGAAGATCATCGTCCAGGGCATCACCGGCGGTGAGGGCACCAAGCACACCGCGCGTATGCTCGCAGCCGGATCGAACGTCGTCGGCGGCGTCAACGCCCGCAAGGCCGGCACCACCGTCAAGCACGTCGACCGTGACGGCAACGACATCGAACTGCCCGTGTTCGCCACCGTCGCCGAGGCGATGGAGGCCACCGGTGCGGACGTGTCCGTCGCCTTCGTCCCACCGGCGTTCTCCAAGGACGCCGCGATCGAGGCGATCGACGCCGGCATCGGCCTGCTCGTCATCATCACCGAGGGCATCCCGGTGCAGGACTCCGCCGAGGTCTGGGCACGCGCCCAGGCGGCCGGCAACGCCACCCGCATCATCGGCCCCAACTGCCCGGGCATCATTTCGCCCGAGCAGTCGCTGGCCGGCATCATCCCGGCGAACATCACGAAGAAGGGCAAGCTCGGACTCGTGTCGAAGTCGGGCACGCTCACCTACCAGATGATGTACGAACTCCGTGATCTCGGCTTCTCGACCGCGATCGGCATCGGCGGTGACCCCGTCATCGGCACCACCCACATCGACGCGCTCGAAGCGTTCGAGGCCGACCCGGAGACCGAGGCGATCGTCATGATCGGCGAGATCGGCGGCGACGCCGAGGAGCGCGCTGCTGCCTACATCAAGGAGAACGTGACGAAGCCGGTCGTCGGCTACGTGGCCGGCTTCACCGCTCCCGAGGGCAAGACCATGGGCCACGCCGGCGCCATCGTCTCCGGTTCCTCGGGCACCGCTCAGGCGAAGAAGGAAGCCCTCGAGGCAGCGGGCGTCAAGGTCGGCAAGACCCCGACCGAGACCGCTGAGCTCATGCGCGAACTCCTCGCCGCGAAGTGATCCGCTGACGCCGGACCGCCGCTGAGCGGTCCGGCGCCCCGCGGTTCTCAAGCCCGCCTCCCTCACCGAAGGCGGGCTTCGTGCTGTCCGAGGGCAGGACCATGTTCTGCGCACGCCGCACCATTGGCCGCGAAACCTCGCTCCAGCGGCACGTCCTACGTCGAGCTCCGCATAACGACGGTGGAGCCCGACAGACCACCCGTGCACAGGTGGTGTGTGCCGCTAACCGTGATGGTAGAGAATCCGGTCGCCGCCAGACCCGCTGCCAGACCCGTTGCCTGCGTGCCGCTGCAGTCATTCCGCGCCGAGGTGACGTGGTCGTTACGAAGTCACGGGACGATACGAGACGTCACTGGTGACTCACCTCTGTCCAACTGGTCCGTGAAACTCGACACGGCGCGAATCCTTGAGGAATCCGAGCAACTGGACTTGCGGTCGTGTGCGAACCGCGAACCGCGAATCGCGAACCGCGGCCCGCGATGGTCCGCCCTGCATAAGGTGAGCCGCGCCTCGCACCAGCCTCCGCCGCGCACAAGCGGCCGAGCTGCCGCATCAGACCGGGCTCCGCACCCTCCGCGCCCAAGACTGCGGGCATAGTACTCCCGACTGCGGATGCTGAGAATCATTTGAACGTATTTCGTGTGCAAGTTGTGATGTTCGTTCCCAACTTGTAATGTTTCGGGAGAGTCCCCGCTCAGCATCGATCTCCGAACCCCTCTCGGATAGTCGACGGTGCTGACTTACACAAAAAGGAATACACATGACACATGTCCTTCCTCGCGTAGGGGCAGCCATCCTGGCGATGTTTGCTGGCTCTTCGCAGCTGAGAGTGTAGTCGGGTTGGGCGCGTCGGTCGCTGGATAGGGGTCGAGGCCCTCCGAGGATGGAAGTTCT